>CAYGYD010000001.1:0-45395 GCA_964354005.1 uncultured Dehalococcoidales bacterium
TTTTCTACGGGTGGTGGGTACTCGTCGCCTGTGCCGTGATTCAATTCTATCTTGGTGGCACCTTTTTTCAGGGTTTCACCGCGCTTTTCAACCCTCTAGCTGATGAATTCGGCTGGTCATACGCTACAGTCTCCCTGGCTTTCGCCTTCCGCGGCTTCGAGTCGGGCGTCCTGGCTCCAATCACTGGCATCCTGGTGGACAGATTTGGCGCAAGAAAGCTGCTTTTGGCTGGCACCATCGTAATGGGGGTTGGGTTCTTGCTCTTTAGCCAGGTCCATGCGCTCTGGAGCTTCTATATTGTATTTCTGGTCCTTGCCCTTGGGCTTACCCTTTCCTCCGGCGTGGTCACCATGGCCGCAGTAGCTGGCTGGTTCCGGAAGCGAACAGGTCTGGCTATGGGTATTCTCACCAGCGGTTTCGGGGCAAGCGGGCTTCTGGTGCCCGTGCTAGTCTGGCTCACTGACCAGTGGGGGTGGCGATGGACAGTAACCATTGCCGGCATAGGCGCATGGCTCCTCTGCGTTCCACTCTCGCTGTTGGTAAAGTCACCCCCTAGCGACAACGGCTTGATACAGAAGAAAATAGCCGCTCCGCCGGTGAGCCCGACCACCAAGGTAGGGGGTGCCAAGGAAATCCTGAAGAGAAAGGAGTTCTGGTTCCTGTCACTGGCGATATTATTTGGCGGGGTGGCGGGCTCAGCCGTCATAGTGCATCAGATACCGTACCTGGTCAGCATTGGCACCTCTCGTGAGACCGCTGGCCTCATGGTGGTGGTTTTCTCTTTATCGAATGTCGCTGGGCGACTGGTCTTTGGTTGGCTGGGTGACTTACTTGACCGGCGGTACTGCTTCGTGATTGCCACATTAATTAAGGCGGCCGGTGTTCTGGGGTTTGCCTTGTCAGGAACCATCTGGCAATTTATTCCTTCTTTAATAGCCCTGGGCATCGGCTTCGGAGGTTTGATTCCGCTCAGGCCAACTTTGCAGATTCAGCTCTTCGGTATGACCGCTTTTGCTACCGTGCAGGGGCTTTTGATGGTATTCATCACCTTGGGGACCATCATTGCTCCCCCCTTCGCTGGCTGGGTTTTCGACACTGCCGGCACTTACCGGCCGGCCTTCATCGCGCTGGCTGTAGCCACAGTGCTGGCGGTACCAATGATTCTGGCTGCCTCCGGGCGGACTCCGCGCCGGCTGGAATAGTCGGCGGCAAAGCGGAGGTGGGACTCCCCGCGGGACACGGACCGCAGCTTGTCGTTATGGAGGTTGGAAACAGTCAATGACCTTCGTCAACTAAAATATGGCTAGGACTGAAGTATGAGCTACGCCGGTACTAACGGCGCATTTACGGTGCACGACGCATGCGTTATGGTATACCCAGGCATTCCAGAAGGATAACGATTATGCCTGTGACAATAAATAGTCAGACCTATTACAGAACGACTGAAGTCTGCCGAATGGTCGGTATAAGTAGAAACACTCTCTTTCGTTGGCTTAAGGAAGGGAGCCTTACGGGGATTGAACATAGGGACTACCGAGGATGGAGACTCTTCACTCAGGCTCAAGTAGATGCCATGAAGGAAAAAACCAGCCGCGTTGTTAATATTTACCTCAGGGAATAGTGGAGGAGTCGAATCTGGCTCGAACTTCCCAGGAGGCATAGAAGGTGCGCTAATATGGATATAGACGAACTTCTCAAGCGAATGGTTGATAAGGGGGCTTCCGACTTGCATCTCAAGGTGCCCAGTCCGCCGGTGTTCCGTATTGATGGCCTGCTCATACCACAGGAAGACTGGCCTACGCTAACATCTAAAGACATTGAGCTGGTATTTGAGCATATTTCTACTCAGCAGCAACGGAGCATCTTTGGTAAGGAATTGGAACTCGATTTTGCCTATTCGATTCCCGGGTTAGCCCGGTTTCGGGTCAACATATTGCAGCAAAGAGGCACTATGAGCCTGGCCTTCCGACGGGTGCCTTTTGAAGTGCCAACGATTGATGAACTGGGCCTGCCCCAGGTCTGCAAAGAGCTTATCCTCAAGCCCAGAGGGCTCATTCTGGTTACCGGTGCCGCCGGCAGTGGCAAGTCAACAACTCTGGCGGCGATGATTAATCATCTCAACGAGACAATGAAGCGGAATGTCATCACCATTGAAGACCCGATTGAGTTTCTTTTTCGGGATAAGAAGTGCATCATCCGTCAGCGGGATATCGGTGACGATACCAAATCCTTTGCCGTGGCCTTGGTACACGCCCTGCGCCACGACCCGGATGTCCTGGTCATCGGGGAGATGCGCGACTTGTCCACTATATCCACGGCGATGCGGGCGGCGGAGACGGGTCACCTGGTGCTGGGTACCCTGCACACATTTGATGCCGCTCAATCAATTGACCGCATCATTGATGTCTTCCCACCCAGTCAGCAGCGCCAAATCAGGCTGCAATTATCACAGGTAATCGAGGCGGTGTTCTCCCAAGCCCTTTTGTCGCGCATTGGTGGCGGACGAATTGCTGTCTTCGAGATTATGCTGGCCAGTAGTCTTATTCGGAGGCTTGTCCGTGAAGAGAAGATCCACGAGATACCAGCGAATCTGGAGATGGGCCGACTAGAGGGGATGCAGACCCTGGACCAGGCATTAGCTGACTTGGTCAAGCATAACATAGTCACCATGGAAGAAGCCATGATGAAAAGCAGCAATCCAGCACGGCTGACCCACTGGCTCCAGTACTCAAAGCAAGCTGTCTGAGGAATTCTGCCGGAGACTACTTGGCTGGGAAGGAGAGATTAGTCATGATAATCCAGACAAAAATCTCTGAACCTGGCCGGGCTGAATACCACGCCTTTTCTGCTCTGGTACGCTCTACGGTGTATCAATTAGGCGGTCTATCGGCCCCAGAAAGGCAAGCCTGGTACAAAAAATAGGGTCGAGGTGAATCCTCAACCCTATTACGCCGGTAAAATACTAAAACTCAAAAGTGACAGCTACTCTGTTTTTCTTCCCGCCACCTCGCTATGGCTACCTTGTCTCTCTTACGGCTACGCTTAGGCTTTGTTTCGGCTTGGGCTTCAGCTTCCGTTTGCCTGAGAGGTACGGCAAGCTCATCGAAAGGCTATACCGGGAATAGGAGAAAGGTTGACTTTGGTCGGAGCAGAGGTGTAGAATCCCCTGAAGTGCCGAAAACGAGCCGAAAAAGGGTGGTAATCTTCAAGGGATAATGGTTAAGGTGTCGGGGACAATCGTGGTCGATGGTTAGCCCCCGACAAAGAGGGTTTTTTGGGCAGTGTGTGCTATCCGGTTGCGTACTTTAAGCTGGGAGCAAAGGATATATGAGAGCGCTGGGGTATGTTCTTAAAGGCATAGACAAGCTTAGCGAGTGGACATGTAAGGTCAGTTCTCTAAGCCTGATACTGCTTATAGGCGTGGTAATCTACAATGTATTGCTGAGAAGGGTATTTCACAGCTCGGTAAGCTGGCCTTTTCAGGTAAGCTGGATGCTGTGGGCGTTTATCTCGGTGATGGCGCTGGCCTGGGCCCAGGTCAAGGGAGAACATATAAGTATGGATATTATTACCCAACGCTTTCATCCCAGAGTGAGAGCTGCCCTGGATTTAATCCTTTATGCTCTCCTGTGCTTCTTCTTTCTTACCTTCACCTTTCTGGTGTGGTACGAGAAGCATCTTACCTGGCGGTTTAGACTGATGCTCCCCCCGCCAATGTCCTTCATCCAGGTAGCAATAACAGCGGGGATTGGTCTCCTGCTTCTCCAGTGTCTAGCCAAGTTCATCCGTGACCTGGTATTTGCTATCACGGGGAAGCAGGTGTAGCCATGGACATTAACCCGCTGTGGCTCTTCCTGCCCCTGGTTCTGTGTGTCTTCCTGGGTCATCCTCTGGCCTATGTCCTGGGTGCCGTAGGCCTGTTTTTTGGTCTTTTCTTCTGGGGTGGCTATGATTTCTCACCGATAGTATACTATCGCTTTGAGGAGATGGCACAATCATTCATCTGGGTCTGCGTCCCTTTATTTATCTTCATGGGCTACATGCTGGAAAGGTCGGGTGTTGCCGATAGACTCTACGAGGCGGCGCATGTGAGCCTGGGTGGGATAAAAGGGGGACTGGCCATAGCCACCATAATTATCAGTGCCGTGTTGGCCACTACCATCGGGGTAATCGGTGCTTCCGTTACCACCGTGGGCGTCGTTTCCCTGAAACCCATGCTCCGGCGGGGCTACGATAGGCGACTGGTGGCCGGCACAATCCTTGCCGGTGGTGGGCTGGGCGTCATTATCCCGCCCAGTATATTGCTGGTACTTTACTCTGAATTTACGGGGACATCGTTAGGTCGGATGTTCATGGCTGCCTTTATCTGCGGTTTAGTCCTGGCCGCTTTATATTCCATATACATCCTCGTCAGGTGCCGTTTGAATCCCGAGCTGGGCCCTCCGGTTCCAGCGGAAGAAAGGGCCGTATCTGTGGGAAAGAAGCTACTCCTAGCATCTTCCTCTATGCTGCCAGTCGTCATTCTCATCCTTGCCGTGCTGGGAACGATATTCGCCGGCGTAGCCACGCCGACTGAGTCGGCTGCCTTCGGTGCCCTGGGCAGTATGCTCATCGCCGCGGCCAACCGCCGGCTTACCTGGTCAGTCTTCTTCCAGGCCTGCTACAACACCGCTAGAGCCAGCAGTGTAGTCTTCCTCATCGCCGCGGCCGCCCTTATCTTTAATACTGCCTTCGTCGTTGTCGGCGCCTCAGATGTGCTTCGGGGAGCACTTCTGGGGCTGGGAATCGGTTCCTGGGGGCTACTGATTCTGATGATGTTCGTTATCTTCGCCCTGGGGTGTTTCCTGGACTGGATTCCCATACTGCTCATCGTTGTTCCTATTATCGTCTCATTCGCCACCAAGGCGGGCTTTGACCCCGTATGGCTGGGCACGCTTATCTGCATTAATTTACAGCTAGGCTACATGACACCGCCCTTTGCCCCTTCGCTTTTCTACCTGAAAGCAATCGCTCCGCCTGAGGTAACTATGTCAGATATAGTACGGTCTACCGTGCCTTTCATTATCCTTATGTTCGTGGGCATGGCGATAATTATGCTCTTCCCGCAGCTTGCCCTGTGGCTGCCCAACCTGGTCTTTGGCCATTACTAACTCTGGTAACTCTATCCTTGCTGGCCATAGCCGGGAATGGAAAGGGCCGGTTTGCCGCTGTTATATGCTTTGGCTGTGGTGTGTGGGCAGGACGTGACGTCACACATCGCTCCTGTGAAAGAGTAATGCCGGCCTCGTTATTTCACCTGACATTGTCACCAGGCAAGCTATCAGGCTCAGGACTAATGTCTACAGCACCGTCATGCGACGATGAAGAACACCACCAGAAATCCGATGAGTGAGGCAAAGCAGATCGGCGGTAAGGCGGGCATAGGCTTGCCCTTGAGGAAAAACCGCTGAATAGCGTAAGCGCTGACGAGGCCGAGCAGTGCGGAAGCGGCTACAACCAAAGACTCAGCGAGACGGTAATTGAGGAAGACCGAGGCGACTAGCAGCAGCGGAAAGCCGATGTCGCCACCCCCCAGAATGGAGAACTCCCGTTCGCCCCACCGTGCCTGCAGCAGCCGCTTAAAACTGCCGCCCTTCAGCCCCAAATTCCAGTAAGATTGGTGTTTCGGAATGACGAAAGCGGGGAGCGCATCGGACTCGGATAGCTTGCCAGCCAGCCACAGCATGTAACCGAAGCGGACGGACAAAATATCGTAGACGGAGAGCACCGCCAGCAGGATAAGCACCGTCCAGGGTGAGAGCAAGCGGCCAAACACGGCCCCCACGCTCACCACGGCGAAAAGCATCACCAGATTATGCAACCAGACTCGGGGCCATAAGAACCAGACCAGGCTAACCGCCACCGCGATAATTGCCGCCAGAATTATGTGTAGAGACAGCGCCATGGCAATGAACATGCCCCAAGCGTACAGTCCCGCGAAGAGGATTTTCATTACCCACCTCAGTTTGGAGACGGGAATCAGGAAGAGGACGATACCGAGCATAAGCACTACTCCCAGGAAATAGGCCAGCGGCACCCCTGCCGATACCTGTGGCGGCGTAAACTGGGGGTTGGCCTCAAGAAACACCTTCTCCCGGGAAGCTATGTATAAGGTGGCCGCCGCGCCTAGGACGAAAATCAGGCTGCTCCAGAAAACCGGATGCAGGCCTGTCCTCTTCCTTGTTGCCATGCTATTACCTTAGCAAATTCACGGCATTCGGCGCAAATAACCTGGTCTGGCGGTTACGCAACAGTCAGGTCTGACCATAACCACAAAGACTTCGGTTTTAACTAGGATTAGGGCGGGTTTATTCAGAAGCTAAACAAGACAAAATGAACTTTGGCGGATTATATCACCGTCACTGTTGCCTCGGGCTGGAGTGAAAGCGATACCGCTAGCCGCGCCTGGAATGGTCTGGCCAGTTTTGGCCGGATGCTGGCGGACATCTTTATCTGGCTGGGCATTTTAAGTCCTATCTGGATTATAAACTGGCCTGTCTTGGTGCTATTGAAGCAAGGATATGAACCAGTTCAGATAGATTGGTGACACATCCTAGTATCATGTTTGGTCGGGTTTAGCTGGTAATAACCCCATCCCCTGCCCCCTTCCCCACGGAAGGGGGCGTTTATTTTGGAAGGGGGTGTAAGCCCCCTTCAACCCCATTTCAAAGATTGGTCATACCTGTGGCGGCGTTTGATAGGGGCGAAGCCCCTTAGCATCCCGCGCCTCAGAGTGTTAAGCTGAAATTATCGGCGGCGTCTAAGAGGGGCTAACGCCCCTCTTTTCAATCTCTTTCCCCCTCTCCTGAAAGGAGAGGGGGCAGGGGGTGAGGTGATTTGGAATAGGCGGTGTCACTAATCGTATGAGCCAGTACAGGATATTGATAGAAAAGTGGCGGAAGGAGTACAATGAAGCAGGAATCAGAATAAGTATAGGAAGAAAAAAGAGAAAGGAGCCGACCCATGACACTACCTGATTTTTCACTAAATGGGAAGGTGGCGCTCGTAACAGGGGCAAGACGTGGAATTGGGAAAGGGATCGCCCTGACCTTTGCCAGAGCAGGGGCAGACCTGGTGATATGCAGCCGCACACTTCCTGAGTTGGAAGAGGTGGCCGAAGAGATCAGGGCGCTGGGCCGGCGTGCGCTGGCAGTCAAAACCGATGTCTCCGTTAAAAGCGAGGTACAGGACCTTGTGGCGAAAAGCGTTCGGGAATTCGGCACGATTGACGTACTGGTCAACAACGCCGTGGCTTATGCCAACGGACGGCCTACTCTGGTTGAACTGCCGGAAGAGGAATGGGACAGAACAATCAATGTCGGACTTAAGGGTTATTATCTGTGCTGTCAGGCTGTATCCAGCGTAATGATAGAGAAACGGAAAGGTAGTATCATCAATATGGGCTCTACTGCCGGCGTCAGGCCGACGGGAAATCAGGGCGCCTACAGTGTGATCAAGGCCGGTTGTATGAAGATGACAGAGTTGCTCGCAGCAGAGCTTGGGCGATATAACATTCGTGTCAATTCCCTGGCCCCGACGAATGTGAAAACACCGGCATTTATGAAGTTTTATAGTCGGCGTGAGGACATCCTCAAGGAGTTCCTCGCTCAGGTGCCTTTGGGCCGAGTTACCGAGCTTGGGGAGCTGACAGCGGCGGCTCTGTTTCTTGCCTCCGATGCATCAAGCTCTATCAGCGGCCACACGCTGGTTGTTGATGGGGGCCGGATTAACACATTTCCAAGACGAAGTGTCGGCACATAGCGGAATCCGATGAGCGGAACTCCCTCACGCCGTCCAATAACGCTGGAACGTCGGGTGTTGCGTCAGACAGTTAAAGAAGGCTCGCGAGGAGGAATATGAAAACGGAGCGGCTTACCAAGAATGTCTTTGTGAAAACCGAAACCCGGGGATGCAATCCTGGGTATGTGGTTACTTCTGAAGGGGTTGTCCTTATAGATGCTCCAGGTGATCCCGCATACGTTGAGGAGTATGCCAAGGAGATTGCCAAGTTGGGAAAGATTCGTTACATCATAAACACCGAATATCACTTTGACCACAACATGACCAATGGCTTCTTCGATGCACCGGTCATTGCCAGCGATATCACGAAGGCTCTAATTCCAACGAATACCGACCGCTGGATGCGGCAGGCAACAAAAGGACTATACGCGGAACCCTTTACTGTCCCCAGCCCTGAGAAGTACCGGAAAGGGTGGCCATCCATCACCTTTTCCGACCGCATGACGCTCTGCCTTGGTAAGCATACCTTCCAGCTTATCCTCCTCCCGGGACACACCGCCGGCCAGACTGCCGTCTATATCCCTGAGGAGAAGGTAGTCTTTGCTTCCGACAATGTCTCGGCTTCGGGCGTGATTGGTGGGCTTCATGATGCCCTGCCCTACAAATGGTTGGAGTCCCTTGAGTTCTTGAAGAGGCTTGATGTACGCTGTATTCAGACCGGCCACGGTGACCTACTGACTAGTAATATCAAATCATGCTTAGACCAGCTGTCTTCTTCTCTCAAAGAGCGGGTGGAGGCAGTGGAAAAGTTCAAGGCTGAGGGTATACGTGTGCGTGAGGCGGCTGAGCTGTATGAGAAAATGTTTCCCGAAAAGCCACCGCCTGCCTCAGAGGGCTTTGCGCCTCGTGGTGCTGGCCGCAGCCGTTTTGCGCTTGCTCATTTGTACCAGGTTATCGGAGGTAATACGGGCTACTAGCTCACGTAGGTGACATACGGTAAGTAGGAGCTTAGCTACCTGACACATGTAACGAAAGTCCATTTTGTTGCTGGGCATAGGTCGCTTAATATTCCTCGGTATCTCAATAGGTATGTCTTATTCCTCTCCTTGTTGTGCTAACATGGTGGGCCTTATTTGTGGTAGAATTCGCTGACTATCAAGGGTTGCCGGTGCTGGAGAGGTGTCCGCCTTATCTGAGAAACACTGCCTGCTCAAGTGCATTGTAAGCCGGTATTCAATAGGTCGGGTCTCGCGGACATCCGAGGAAGCCCCGGGCTTTCCCCGCTACCTTGAGCGAAGTTTCCGGGTCGCGAAAGAAGATTGAGCAGATTCGGGTTTGGTTAGCATTCGGCTAGTAATCGTGTCTAATCTTCCTTTGTTTCACGTACTTCCTGCTAATAACTTGTCAGAGAGCCACCGAACGGTTATCATAGTTAGCGTGGTAGGCCAGGATTTTTCTATTGCCTGATTTATATAACTTGGCACCAGAGTTAGACGATTTAGGACATTTCATGAACATATTGGTAACCGGGGCCGCCGGATACGTCGGCAGCGTTGTCAGCGAGCGTTTGGCAGCAGAAGGTCACCACGTCATTGCCCTGGACAACCTGAAACAAGGTCACCGGCAAGCGCTGAGCCTAGAAGCTGATTTTGTATGTGCGGATTTAGGCGACGCAGAACTACTGGATGATATCTTTGTCCACCACCAGATAGGAGCGGTAATGCATTTTGCGGCGAATTCCATCGTCGCGCAGTCAGTGGCTGACCCTCGGGGATACTTCCGCAATAACGTAGTTTGTGGCCTCAATCTTCTAAACAGTATGGTGCAGCACGATGTGAATAGGATTGTCTTCTCCTCAAGCGCCGCAGTCTATGGCAACCCCGATAATATCCCCATTACAGAAAACGCTCCACTGGCACCGGTTAATCCTTACGGCGAGTCCAAGGTAATTTTTGAGAAAATACTGAAATGGTACGGGGCTGCTTACGGACTTAACTCCATCTCACTGCGCTACTTTAATGCTGCCGGGGCCACCTCTCTTCACGGAGAGCATCATGAACCAGAAACTCACCTGGTTCCCAACGTGCTCAAAGTGGCTTTGGGGAAAGCCCACCACGTATCCGTTTTTGGAACCGCTTACGAGACTGAAGACGGCACCTGCATCCGAGATTATGTCCACGTAGTGGACATTGCTGACGCCCATGTAAAAGCTCTCAGCAGTCTTGACGGCGCCGGAACCCGGGCTTACAACCTGGGTAGCGAAAGGGGGTCTTCCGTGATTGAGGTGGTAAGAATGGCGGAAAGGGTGACCGGTATTCGTATTCCAATAGTGTTTGAACCGCCCAGGGCGGGTGACCCACCAGTGCTGGTGGCTAGTTCGGAACTGGCCAGAAAAGAACTGGACTGGAGTCCGCGCTATTCCCAATTAGAAGATATTCTGAAGAGTGCTTGGGAGTGGCAGAACAGGTTCCCAGACGGGTACTCGGGCTAGTAAGGATGCGGAACTTCCAGAAATGGGTCTCTGGATGGATTTCTGCCGTGGCAGCGACTCTCACCCTGCGGAACTTGGCTGCTTGTAGGCTCTACCCCATTAGTTGCCACCAATTCTGGGGCGGAAATTGCACTGAAAGTGAGAAACCGTTTTTTAGCTTCGGCGGTCCTCGGACCTTTCGTCACTTCTTCGGCGCTCGCCCAGTCGGTAGACCTGGATGGCAAAAACAGCCGTACCAAACAGGCATATTAGGATAGTGACCACAATTTCTATCCATAGGATGGCTGAGTTGTCCTCGACAAAATAAACCTCACCGTTGGCCGCAATCATCACCATATGGACCGCCCAAGCTAAAGCTAGGGCGATCAGAAGGAGTTGGCTCGCTAGAACGGTTATGGCAAACTTCAGTCGTCTGCCGGGCGGTGCCATGCTGCTCTCCTCAATTGCGGCGAACTATTCCTGATGGCGGACCGCTATCTTCTGCCCACCTCTTGACTAAGTCGCGCCGGCGCCTCAATATTATCATAATAGTGCCAGAAATTGCCACTAACATAGCACCAATTATTAGTGCCAATACGTACCAGTTGACAACCGCTGGCGATTCAGTCTTTATATCCAACACTTCTTCCGGCGCACTGTCGCTTAGAATCACGCCGGAATAGAGTTCGGCCCGGAAGGTATAGGTGCCGCTGACCCACCCCGATGATGGTACATATTCCCAGTTACCACTGGTGGCACCCACCGGCAGCACACTTCCTGAAAAGACAATGACATCCTCAAGGGGTTGTCCATTCAGACTGACCTTCAAAACGAGCTTGGTATCGGTCGAGTCCTCGCTTGCATTGACCAGCTCATAGGTTATGCTCACCGCGGTGATGTGAAGAGCTGCCGAATAGCTTGGGATGGCGCTAAAAAGGCTGATTTCTGGCTGAGGCTCGGGGGTTGTGGCCACACTGGGCTCCTCCACGACGGAGAACGAACCGGTGAGATCGTTCACACTCGCCTGGAATACCCCGGTAGTCTGCTTGGCAACGACGAAGCTTACCTCTTGGCTGGCCCCGGCGGCCAGCTGGACTGTCTGCTTCATAATCTCAGAGCCACGGCTCGAACTGACATTTAAGGTTACATCGTAGCTGCCACCGACATCGCCTATATTATTGACCGTAACCCTGACAACTACTGCTTCATTGATACGGGCCTTTGCCAGGCTAATCTTCAGGCCATTTACTGTGAAGGTGGCCGGTTGTCCCAGCGTGGTGAAAGTATATTCCTCAGACTCGGCGAGATTATTTGCCTGGTCGCGCGATATAACTGTTAAGTGATAAGTAGTATATGGCGCGAGCCCAGTTAGTTCAACTACATGGCTGGTAACCGCCGTTTCGTCAAGAGGTGAGAGACTCTCTGGACTGGCCCAGTACTTCACTTGGCTGGTGCTTTCCTCGTTAGTTGTCCACCGGATTATCGCACTCGTTTTGGTAATATCGCTGACGATGATGCTGGAGATCACGGGCGGTGTTCCGTCACTCGGGGGCAGACCTCCACCTCCACCACCTCCGCCCGCTGGCGGGGTGGGTGCGTTGACAGTAATAGTAATGTTCTCGTAGTCGGTCAGTGAGCCATCGGACACCTCGAAGTGGACATTGGAATAAGTCCCAACCTCAGCCGTGGTTGGTGTCCAGGAAAAGGTACGGATGGCCGCGTTGAAGCTGGCGCCTTGCGGCAGGTTGGAGGCAGAGTAGGTCAAGTTGTCACCGTTGGGGTCGGTAGCTGAGATGGTGAACTGAAGTAGCTGCCCGGCGACAACCGACTTGTTGCCGATACTATTAAGGACCGGCGGCTCATTGGTGGTAGTGGAGGTAACGGTAATGGTAATGTTCTCGTAGTCGGTCAGTGAGCCATCGGACACCTCGAAGTGGACATTAGAATAGGTGCCGACCTGACCTGATGTTGGTGTCCAGGAAAAGGTACGGATGGCCGCGTTAAAGCTGGCGCCTAACGGCAGGTTAGAGGCTGAATAGGCCAAGTTGTCGCCGTTAGGGTCAGTGGCTGAGATGGTAAACTGGAGGGACTGCCCGGCAGTAACCGACTTGTTGCCAATGGGGTCAAGCACGGGCGGTGAGTTCGGAGGTGGGACAGCGTTGACGGTGATGGTGATGTTCTCGTAGTCGGTCAGTGAGCCGTCGGAGACCTCGAAGTGGACATTGGGATAGGTGCCAACCTGACCTGATGTTGGTGTCCAGGCGAAGGTTCGGGTGGCCGTGTTGAAGCTGGCGCCTAACGGCAGGTTAGAGGCTGAATAGGCCAAGTTGTCGCCGTTAGGGTCAGTGGCCGAGATGGTGAACTGAAGTAGCTGCCCGGCAGTAACCGACTTGTTGCCGATTGCGGCAAGCACCGGCGGCTGATTGGTCCCACCCGCTGAGGTTATTTCTATGCCGTTGATCTCCGGATTTTCAATATAGGGGGTAAAATCTATATTGAGCTGGCCGTCCTGAACCACAATAGAGTTAAACCTCTTTACCAGCGCCGTGCTGTGGCCGGCCTCGGCATATATGTCCAGGTTATCCAGTGCTAGCTGCCCTTCAATCAAGACGTCAAAGACCCTCTGCCCAGAGCCAGTTATGCCACTGTATGTCTCAGCAAAGTGAAGAATAACCGTGTAGGTGCCATTACCCAGGTCAACGCGGTAGCCGCTGAGACTATATCTCTGGGTCTGATAAATACGGTCGTCCTCAGTTCCATTGATAGCGTAACCGGTGCCTCGGTCATCAGTGTAGTTCGGGCCGTAGAACCCCCAGCTCCCCGAGGTATATGCCCGGTCCGCTTGCCAGATATTGCTAGAGCTATCTGTGTACACACCACCGCCAGCCTCCACCCTTAGCGGGAGAGATGGCGATGCGGTAACGGTGATGGTGATGTCCTCGTAGTCAGTCAGCGAGCCATCCGATACCTCGAAGTGGACGTTGGAGTAGGTGCCAACCTGACCTGTGGTTGGCGTCCAGGAGAATGTCCGTGTCCCGGCATTGAAGCTTGCTCCGGATGGTAGATTGGAGGCGGAATAGGTCAGTGGGTTGCCGTCCGGGTCAGTGGCTGAGATGGTGAACTGGAGTTGACTGCCAGCCACTGTCGTCTTGTTACCTATCGGCGCAAGCACCGGCGGCTGATTGCCACCGCTCACCACGGTTATCGTGATGTTCTCGTAGTCGGTCAGTGAACCATCGGAGACCTCAAAGTGGACATTAGAATAGGTGCCAACCTGACCCGATGTTGGTGTCCAGGAAAAGGACTTGGTGCTCGTGTTAAAGCTAGCACCTTGCGGCAGGTTGGAGGCTGAATAGATCAAGTTGTCGCCGTTGGGGTCAGTTGCTGAGATGGTGAACTGAAGTAGCTGCCCGGCAGTAACCGACTTGTTGCCAATGGTGTTAAGAACTGGCGGCTGATTGGTAGGAGGGCCGGAGCCGTACTCAAGAGCGCCCATATCAGGAGCTGCACCTGTGTATGGCCAAGGGCTGTTGGCATCGTTGAAACCGGGGAGTATTATCCCCTTGTCTATAGCCGGCGAGGTATCTTGCAGCCTGAAGTCAGCGATGGTTGGGGAAGGGTTGACAAACTTCGGGTTGTCGAACAGTCCATGTGCTTCCTGCCCTGATGCCGTCCGCCACGAATTGAAGGTGGTGAAAGTCCTGTAGTTAGACTCACCCGCTATCCAATAGCGATTCCACCAGCCATGGTCTCCGCCTGGGGCACCCGTGCTTTCCTCCCAGTACAGGTTGTAGTCCCAATCATTTATCGGCTCCTGGAAACCCATCCTGGCTATCAGGTCGGGATGCTCGTACTGAGCCATATTCTCGACATGTTGACGGCTGACAAGGATGTTGTTGCGGAAGTGGTGATTATAGAAGGCTCCTCCCGCCCAGTTCGTGAAGCCGCAGCCGTCCGGGTCGTAGGCGCCCGAACTCTCCCACCAATATGTCTTGTAGTAGAAGGTATTCTGATAGAAAAAGGTCTGCCCGCTTGAGTCCTTGCCGAGCTTGGTGGCCGTCCCGTTAAAGTCATAAATCAGATTCCTGAAAACATATATAGGACCGATGACCCCGCCCGGGCCAAGGCTTATGCCAACGCCACCCCGTCCCCTGCGGCAGAAATGGAGGCGGTTACTCCATATCCTAACATTGATGCCCGCACCATCCATTTCAACGATGTCATCGCCGGTATCCCAAATCTCATTTTCATAAAGGTCGCTGTCCTTCCGCGCAGCACCCCAGTCTATGGCATCCCCCGTAAAAAAGCCGGGGAAGTTAGGTGCGCCGTAGATTCCGTCACCGGCACCGCCTGATGTGCCGGCTCGCAGAATATTTCTCCGGATGACCATGTTCCCACCAGAGTAGAGGAGACTCATTCCTCCGTTGCCCTCGCAGCCAGAGACAACATTGCCCCGCCCCAGAACAAAGCCACCGCTTCCTTCACCCGGGCCAAACATAAAGCCGGCTCCCTCATCAATGCAGTCCTCAACGCGGTTGAAATCTCCGGTAAGCTGCACCAGATAGGAGCTGGAAACCAACCTAATTTTAGAGGCTCCCGGGACATGGATTTGACCGATAAAGCGATTGTAGCTACCACTGATGCTCAGGCCCAACCAGCCAGTGAAAATAACATCGCCGTCACCATATGGTACCCACTTGATGTAATTGTTTGCCAGCCCGGTGGAAGATATGTTGTAAGTACCGGTGTAGGTTCCCCCGTGAAGATAGACAGTTGTGCCAGGCTGGGCGAGTGCCGCGGCCCGTGACGGTGTTTTTAGAGGGGCGGCTAGTGTGCCTGGGTTGCTGTCGCTACCTGTAGGCGAGACATGAAGCGAGTTACCGGTTGATGGTGGGTCTTCGTCCCACATCCTGACTACAGCGTTGTGGGATGTCGGTCCGCTCACCCCGTCGGGGTCAGAGTAGGTCACCCGAACCTCATACTCTGTGTTAGGCTGGACAAAGAGGATATTGCCTCGCCATTGCTTATAGTAGGGGTTCGTCATGTATTCTATATTTGGACGCTCGCCCCATCCGGTGTTGGGTACCGGTATCTCCACCCTTCTGTCGACCACCATCGGTATGGGCGCTGCCTTCCAGGTACCGCCGCTAGGACGGTACTCTATTACCGCCTGGTTGTTCTTGTTGTCATCCCCAGTGAAGCTCGAATAGACACTGATTGAGGTGAAAGTCGGCACCAGTTCAATGGTTCCGACCGTAGTCGCATTTGACTGGGCAGCTACTACACCAGGGAGAGTGAAAGAGATTGATAAAGCAATTAGTAGCCCCGTTAAGCACCGGGCAAATTTCTTCATTATCTGCCTCCCCGTTACTCTTGGTAAGCGTCTAGCTTATCTACTAACCCCACTTGAATAGCTTAAAGGCTCGGAACAGTATTGTCAATGATTCCAAAGTACTTATTTCTACAGTACTTTGTACGAATTACCTAGTTCAGCCGGATGTTTCATAACTTTGGTGCCTTTGTCTAGAATCTAATCTTCACTCAAAGCATTCGGCTGAGGTTCGGCCGTTCGCCGGCTAGTTCGGCGATAGCTTACCAGGTAAGATCAGACCGGACTGCCCGTAAGATAACTTTACACAGTCTACGCAAAGTGGCATAATAAATGCACCAGAGGCATGACCATACGCTTGGGAGGCCGGATTCTCTTCAGTGCCAGTATTGGAATAGCCTCTGGTGGAGTCAAAGACGTATTTCGTCTCATCGGTAGCTCTGTACCGTGTCGTCAGTGGGAATCCTGCCCACATAAAAAACCCAGTAAGCATGATTGACAGAAAAAAGAGACTGAGAGAAAGAGACCAGCCGGCAGGGGAACATCCTGATATTTGTGACTTGGGTGACCCGCGAGAGTCGGAAATCGCATGCTAAGAGCCAAAGTGCTTTATTCAAACACTGAATTGTACGGAGTTCGCAGTGAGTATTACCAAGACATCCTAGACCATGTTGCCTGTGCGCTTTCGAGGGCTTATGGTTCCAGCCAGGTCCGTATTCTTGATATCTTGCCTGCGGGTGGTGATTACCTTGTCGGACTGGGACAGCGTCTTGACCACGTGTCACTGACGGCTTTTGAACTGTCGCCGGGTGTCAGAGACCACACGCTTTTGACGCTCAGGAGCTTCGACATGGAGGACCAGGTCAACTTTCTGATCATGGACGAGACTTCAGATCATTGGAAAATACCTTGCAGTGATGAATCCTTTGACTGTATTACCTGCTTCAACCGCCTGAATCTGGTTGCTGACCCTCGGCGGCTTCTGTCAGAGATAAGCCGGGTTCTTAAAACGACTGGACTGTTGGTCGTTACCAATGTAAACAGACTTAGCCTAGTTGGCTTATACTCTGTTCACATTTCACTTAAGCAGCGACAACTCTTGTCCCGAACACAACTTGCCGCTGGTTCAGTCAGGCCAATTAGCTCGCTGGTCATGCTCCGCATGCTTCACCGGAATGGTCTGAGAGTCATGCATTTCGGTGGCCTAGGTGGCCCCAGACCGCTGTATTATGGCCTGCTGGCCCGGATATTCAGTCGGTTAGGTGACGCGGATAAAAGACTTCGCTATGAATACCGCCGGGTTTCCAGCTTGTGGGAACCTTCTTCATTCTGGTCACGTTTTGCCAATGTAAACTTCATTATGGCCACGAAGGTGAAGTAGGATGGACAGTGCCCTTCTTGCCCAATCCTTGGCAAATCTGGATGCTTGGCTGGAAAGCATGAGGCAGGCTGGTGGGTATGGTGGACCGGTCACACACATGTGGCGCTCAAATTATCTCTATTGCGGACCCATGCTCGACTGGCGCTATGAGGGAATAATATTAGGATACCTGGAACTTCACAAAAAGACAGGAAAGAACCAGTGGCTGGATAAGGCAAAACGAGCCGGTCTTGACCTCGTCTCTGGGCAGTATTCCTGCGGTAACTTCAAAAACTCCTCTTTTGAGAGGGGACCGATTCCGGGAGGCACACCCCATGAGGCAAGTGCCGACGTCGCCCTGTTGAACCTAGCCAGACTACTGAAGGAAATGGAAGACCCATCGTGGAATGTCTTCTATGAAGGGGCGGCGAGGAATATCGAAGACTACCTGCTAAAGCATCTATGGACCGGGGAATACTTCCGAAATTTGCCAGGGGATGATTTTTGGGTGGCAAATAAGAGTGCCACCATAATTGAGGCATTGCTCCTGTACCATGACTTCCTCCACAGCAAAGATCTGCTCCATGCTAGGACGATTGTACAGGTTGCCGCCCAGGCGGCCGAATCTATTCTGAAGCTCCAGCATCCAAGTGGAGGCATAGCCCAATCTTCGATAAGGGGTGATTCCCACACCCTCTACACTGCTAGGTGCATTTGGCCTTTGCTCCTGTTTCACGCAGTCACGCTTCGTCCGGAGTATCTGGAGGCAGCAAAGAAGGCAGTTGCCTTTCTGGCTACCTTGTCACGACAAGAGGGGGGATTTTACCAGGTTCAATATGAAAATGGAAACATAGGTCGATATCCGGTATGGGTCGCTGCCTGTGGGGATATTCTTTATGGAATGTCCCGTTTGACCAAGGAGCATGATACCCTGATTGAAGTGAATACTACGTGGATGCTTCAATATCAGGACCCCTGTGGTGGCTTCCGGACGAGCTGTGGTTTTGGTGCCTGGGCCGGGGGTCGGGAGGGAGCTAGCTGTCTTGACTTCGGGGACGTACTTCATGTGTGCGGCTGGAACGACAAGGCGTTCCGTTTTCTGGCCGCGCTGTTGCCAGTAGGGAGTGACCTACCCGCGCCGTCCATACAGCCATGCCAAGTCAAATGTATGTTCCACAAGACTAAGGCAGTGTATCTGGAGGACCATCAAAGAATCTGGGTACAGGCAGTCAAGGGGGATGGGGTTCTTTACCACTGGAACAAGAATGAGAGATGGGCTAGCCTGACAAAATATCCCAAGTCCCACCGAAAGCTCACCTAAGCGAAGCGACTCTTTACTTGCCTTCCCCAGAGTCCGACTTTCGCGATAAGGCGGCTGTCGAGAAGAGAGGCCACCAGGTAAGGGTAGACCCGCATATAGCAAGGGTTAAGTCGAGCGCAGGCTAGCAGTTTTGTTCTTCCCTCCTGGGTTCTTCCCTTGAGTACCAGATATCGGCCATGCTCGTAGTAGACGATAGACAGATTCCTCTCAAGAAGCTTGAGGTCGTCAGGATTCAAGGCGAGAGTGCGTGCCGCTTTGTTCATCACTATGGCTCTTCCTTGCCATACCTTCTCCCAGTTCTTTGATACGTTTGTGGCATGGCTTCTCACCTTTACCAGAGGCATATCTATCCCCTCAAGGTCAAACTGACGGGCAATGCGCAGCCACATGTCCCGGTCTTGGACTTCCCTGATCGATTCGTCGAAATAGCCTACGGTCTCGAAAACGCTTCGCCTAATGACCGCCGTGCTCGGCTTGATAAACTGGATTGATAACAGATGTCTCAGCACCTTTCCTGAGAAGACACCCTTTCCATCCAGGAACCTACCTGTGATGGTGCCGGTCTGGTCGTCAAACAGGTAAGCGTCTGAATAGACAAGAGCTGCCGCGGGATGAGAATCAAGAAGTCCTACCTGTAGCTCGAGCTTCCGAGGAAGCCATATATCATCAGAATCCAGCAAAGCAATATACTCACCAGCCGAGGCATGTATCCCGGTGTTCCTGGCCGCTGAAAGACCGCGGTTCTCTTGGTAGAGGTACTTGATTTTGGGGTCCCGGAAGATGTTGACCACTTGCCTGGTATTATCAGTGGAACCGTCATCCACCACGACGAGCTCGAAGTCTTGATAAGTCTGCGCTAGAACGCTATTAACAGTCTCACTCAGAAAACGGCCATGGTTATATGCGGGTATTATCACGCTTACCTTAGGCATCGCTTTCCTCCGTAAATCCGCCTGTCTGAACAAAACACTTTCTGAGGCTGTGTAACGTCAGCCATAGCTTATCTGGTAGGAGGGACTTGGCATACACAAAGGTAAGAGCTATGCCTTCGCTCCTGAGCAAGATTTGGGGATAGGCCCTGAAAGCCTGGTGCACATACCGGCGAGCCAGCTTCATATTTCGACCATAAGTGAAAAATGCCCTTCTGCGATAAAAGTTGTAGTAAGCCTGGTTCTTCCAAGGCTGCAACTGGGTAGCAAAATCCGGGTCCTCAAATACTTCTCGTATTATCAGGGAAAAAGCCTTTTCTGCCGATTCCGGGGTCGGACCGTGGCTAAGTGAATCGGGGTGAACCCGGTACTTCTCCACCGGCTCGGCTATGTAGGCCGCCGGGTACCGCTTAGCCAGGCGAATCCACATAAGACGGTCTTCTGTAATCCTCAATTCCTCATGAAATCTGCCTACCTCATCAAGGCAACTTCGCCTCACGATCACTGAGGACGTGGGGACGGTGTTGGCCAATAGTAACTGCTTGACCTGCTCTTTGGTATCTACAATGGTAGACTGATTCAAAAAGCGGGATTTCATCACTCCGGATACATGCCCATTATCGTCAATCACGTAAGCTTGGCCGTAGCTGAAACCGACTTCAGGGTGCCTATCCAGCACTGCCACTCCTTTCTGAAGAGCGTTTTGCAGGAGAACGTCATCGGAGTCCAAAAAGGCGATATACTCACCACCGGCAAGCTCAATACCTCTGTTACGGGCAGATGCCACCCCTCGGTTTTCTTGCCGGATATATCTTATGGGGAAGCTGCGGACCAACTCAGGTGTACTGTCCGTGGACCCATCGTCAACGACAATGACTTCAATGCCCTCGTCGAGGGTTTGGTCAAGAGCGCTGTGGACGGCAGCCGCCAAGTATCGGGATTGATTATAAGTCGGGATAATTACACTTACCTTGGGCACTTTCCCCATTTTATCACCAGTTCCTCATTATCTCGTTTAGCATGAAGGTCACCGGCGGCTTTGAAATACTCTAGCGATACGGGTGATTCTCATGAGCTGGCCTCTTCATGTGATTTCCCGGTACCGTGCACAGCCATTTTCTGAACTGGGTGTATCTTCGTCACCGCTACCCTTACGTACGATGTGATTATCTCCAGAAAGAGGGCGACCATTTCATCAAAGATTTTGACACGGGCCACCTTCATTGCCACGAAATAAATAGCGGCGCCAAGAAGAACCGAGCCAGCTAGGACTCCGGCATCGGGCACAACAGTCAGACTCCGTAACCCATACTGAAAGCCGAGAACGGCAACAGCCATTACTGCAGAACCGAACGCGGCTGGCCCTAGTGAGACGAAGTAATCCCTCATGCTCAAATTGATGAGGCGGTTAGCAAATATCTGACGAATTAGCCACAGAATAGTTGCGGCCGCTGATACCCCCAACGCAACACCTACTGTTCCGAATCTGATTCCGACAAGCAGGCCCGGAACCAGCACAACCACATTTAACAGGCTGAACTTCAGGTCAATATCAGGTCGGCCCTTCGCCTGGAAGAGCGGCGTATTCGTCCTGCCGATTATGGTAACGGCCCCCATGATGCACAATATCTGCATTGGCAGGGTAGCCGAAATCCATTTCTCGCCGAAAACCACCTTGACTAGCTCAGGAGTCACTAGAACTAGGCCAGTAAACATAGGCAGCCCTACCAGGGACAGAAAAGCCACACTCTTTATGAATCCACGGCGCAATCGTTCGTCTTCATCTTGAACCATCGAGAAAGCCGGGAGAATGACTCTACTCAGCGACAGCCGTATCACATCTGCAGGCTGCGCCACTGTTCTGTACCCTAGATTATAGAATCCGACTGCTGCCGAAGACATGAATTTCCCGACAATCAGATTGTCCAATCTTACTGTACCAAAGTAGACCAGTTTAGCCGCCATTACATTAAAGCCAAATTTCCACAAATCCTTCAAACTCTTCAGGCTGAACTGTATGGACGGATGCCAGCGACATAAAATCCACCTCAAGGTGACATAGCCAATGTCGCCTGCCACTCTACCCAGCACAAGGCTCCATACCCCGAGTCCGGCAAAGGCCATAGACACTGCCGTCACAAGATAAGTGGCGTTCCCCCCCAGTTCGGCACTTGAGAATCTGAAAAACTCCATTCTCCTTCTGAGCAGGGCGCCATGAACCGCGCCTAAAGACGTAATTACAAAGGATAGGGAGGAAAGTCTCAACACTGGGCCGACCAACTCGCTCCTGAAAAAATGCGCTACGAGGGGGGAAATAGCTATGGTGATGATACAGAGCGTAGCGCCCATCGCGCAGATAACCCAAAACGCTGTTGAAAGATGAGCCGGCGTGATTTCCTTTCGCTGGATGACAGCCTCGTTAAAGCCTAGGTCGATTGCGGCATATGCCAAGACACTTACAACCGCCGCCATTGCGATGACGCCGAAGTCTTCCGGCATCAGCAAACGCGCCAGAATAACCATGCTGCCAACACTCAATCCTTGACTCAGGATCTCTGACAACGCTACCCAAACCGCTCCCCGCGCCGCTGACTTAGTAAGAGAGCTCTTCATACGGCTAGCTCGCTTTTCTTCCCCCGTCTCTGCTTCAGAGCCGTTTCATATAGAGACTCGTACTGGTTAACCATATTTTCAAGGCTGAACCGGTGGATAGTCCTTTCCTTGGCCCTCTCACCTATCATCCGGGCTAGCACCGGGTCACGGAGCAGCCGTATGATGGCCTCAGACAGAGCCTTAGGGTCTCCGAAAGGGACCAGGAAGCCAGTTTCCCCATTGTCTATCAGTTCTCGGTTACCGCCTACGTCTGTAGCTACCACCGGTTTTCCCACTGCCATAGCCTCGAGCACTGAATTCGAACAGCCTTCCGTTTCCGAAGTCAATGCGGCTACATCAAAGGCGGCTAAGTAAGGTCCTACCTCTCGTTGTTCACCTAAGAAGGCCACCTTTGATTCTAGACCTAGCTTCTGGCTCAACGCCTCTAGGTAGCTGCGCCATGGGCCATCACCAACAATGGCAAACCTTGTCTCCGGGATGGCCTGGTTTACCAAAGCCGCTGCCTGCAGGAAGATGTCATGGCGCTTCACTGGGAACAAGCGGGCCATTATGCCTACCACTTGGCCGCCGGTCGGCAGACCCAGCGCTTGTCTTATGCGCTCCACATCTTTGCCATTGCTGTTAAGGCGAGTCACGTTGAGCCCGTTGTAAATCACTTTAACACGCTCAGGCGCAATCCCACGCTTGATAAGATATTCCCTTCCGGCCTCGCTATTCGCTACGACAATATCAGCGTAGCGGGTAAGGAAGTCCTCCGCTCTAAGGTACAGGCGATAGCCGAGCGGGGCATTCCTCAGACCAATACCAGACCTCTCGGTTACAATCTTGACTGGCGTATGGGACAGGAGTGCTGGGATAAGTCCATAAAATGTAGCCGGAGTCAAAAAAGGCTGCACGACGTCTGCCTCCAAGCGCCGGAGGAGACGTAAGACCTTAAAGACGTATAGGAAGTCGCTTTTTTTCTTTCGTTCCAAGGAAATAAGCCGGACACGAGGAATCGCTTTGAATTCCGCCTCCATCGAGCCTCCCGAACGAAAGGTGAGGACAACAGGGCGGAAACGCTTCTTGTCAAGACCCTTCACCAGCTCAAGTAACTGGCGCTGCGCCCCGTCCCTGGGCAGGTCAGTTATCGGAAAGAGTAAGGTCATCCGCTCGTTCATCAGTATTATCCTAATGGGTTCAACCCTGAATTATCTTGGCGGCCTCTTGGTTTTGCCTACCCGCCGCCAGTCTAGCTACGGCGGCAGAGAAACCAACGAGTACCCAGAGAAGAGGCAGGGTGGCGAACCCGTTGTGATAGAAGGCGTTTACCGCGTAGGATATCAGCCCCGCTGCTAAACCCAGAGAGAGCCCCTTAATGAAGCGCTTATCCGACGCTCGATAAGAATCAAAGAGGTTCCGCATGGTAGCCATGAAAAGCCACAAAAAGGCCACCAGAGCCATCACTCCATAACTAATCGACATCGTCAGAAAATCATTGTGTGGTTCCAAAGCACCCAAGGTTCTGTAACCCCAGTAGCTTTTCTGCTCCCACCTTAATAGGGTCGGGTCCACACTGGAGGCATATTGCGGCGAGACGGTCTTAAACTGGTCGCCACCGATTCCCAGGATTGGGTTGTCCTGGACGATGGCAAATCCTGCCTGCCACAGTATCTTCCGCGAAATAGAACTCTCTTGCTGGGTAGCTATGTCTCTGCCGCCAAGGTATTGGTCGCTCATAAATCCCGATACCTCAATAAAGCCCACCCCTGCGAGTATAATGACCAGTATGATTTCGCCTCTAATCCGTCTTAAAAGGAATATGACCAGCGCTATTACCCCGAGGGCTAGAGCCAGAAGAGCTGAACGTGTATAAGTGAAGTACAAGGCCAGCCCCATCATCACCACTGATATCCCCAGCAGGGGTCTCATCCGTTTTGCGCCTCCGTACAGCAAAACGCCCAACACTGCCAAGATTACCACCGGCAGAACGAGCATTAGTTCAAGCTTGCTCTCACTTATCCCTGACACACGGGAAACGAGTCCCCCCAGAAACTGGTAATGTTGCAGCACTCCGATGATAGCCGAGACGGTTACCGTGATAAAGGCTACTCCACAAAGTGTTTTCAGGTCCTTGAGGTTCCTGACTACAGCCGCTAAAAAGATAACAATCAAAAGGCCAGCCAGCATATTACGGAAATCTTTGAAAGCAAAGTCAAAGTTTGAGTTAGTCATATTGGCAATCGTGCTTATAACCAGCAGGACCAGAGTTGGAATGATGACTCGTCTGGCCTTCGGGCCCAGTTCGATTTGCTTTCGGAAGCGCCACACGATTAGCCCAATCGCCAGCAATATCAAAAGACGCAGGCTGATAGCAATACCGAAAGGGGTATCAACCATATGACTGGGGAACGTTAGCTGGCTGACGACAACGGCAGCCATGGCCCACACTGGACTTTTCAGGCCAAGAAACAGCAAAACCAGCACCGTTAAGAGCACAACCATGAGATGGCCTGCCGGCTCTAGGATCCATCCGATTGTTAACAAGAGAATGGCCAGCCCGACTCCGACTGGATGGTATAGCAGACTAGGTTGTCGAGTGGTAATTTCCATCTTCTTAGCGGTAATTTCCATCTTCTTGTTCTATCGCAGCAATTCTGCGTATACTTTGAGGTAATAGTATCTTAGGGTAGAGCAGTGGTATGCTCCTAGCCGAGTACATTTACCCGAAGGTTCAGGGTCTCAGAAAAACTCAGAACCTTCGTGAGTTCGGTGTTACGGCATCGCTTTCTCCTAATGGTTGTTCCCCTTCTTTCTCTTCTTTCTCTTGTTCTGCTCCAGAAATAAGCGGTGATGAGCGTACCTGTTGAACCAGCGCTCTGAAGTTAAGCACCAGCCAGGCCCCGAACAGACCCAGAAGCGTGCCCATTATCAGCGCATATCGTCCCTTGATTCTGTCTGGAGCGAGCGGTACCGGAGCTGAAGGGCTGTCCAAGGCTAGGGTGGCAATCAGGTCTAACTGCTCAAGGTACTCACTGTTCAACGAGGTAAGGCTCCTGATAAGGTTGCTGCGCTCATATTCAAGGGCCGATTGCTTGGCAGTGAGAGTGATATAAGCCGGGGTCGTCTTGAACTCCTCAGCATTGCTTCCGGAATTCAAGGCGTCTATATCCTTTCGTATTAGTACGTACTCCAGGCTGATATCAGCCATTTCCCGGGTTATATATAAATACTCGTCAGAATCAAGGTCAAGCGCCATTTGAGCAAGGGACAGTTCGCTCAATCTTCCAGATAGCGCAGTAGCCTTCGTCTGGAGGACAATGTAGTCCGGGTTTAGCGTAGGGTCCCCGGCGTCGGTGTCCTGCCCCGCAGTAAAGACAGCCAGTTCCGTGTCTACTTCCACCAAGTCGACACTGTTCTTGTCTAGCTTCTGTAAGAGGCGCTGGTACTGCTCAGACCGCGCTACTCCGGCCTGCTCATCCAGGTAAGATGGGAAAATTCGCGCAATCAGGTCGGCAACAGCGTTCGACTCTTCAGGGTCATAGCTCGTCACCAGTACCCGCACATAGTGCTCAGCGTACCTATAACTGGCAGTCACCATCTCATCCAGCTCCTCCGGGCTTCGCTGATACTTGACGTTTGCCTTAGCTAGCTCCTCGCTAAGATATGTCATAAAAAGGGAAGTATTCAACGTAGCTTCGGAGTACTCACCAAAGGTCTCAAGCCTTTCCCTTTCTGCGCCACGTGTCCACCAACCTACGATGTTGACAAGAACTCTGCTTTCATAGACGGTAGGACGAGGCGCGGTTAGACCCGCCACTTTGATAAGCGGCCACTCTCCGCTAAACCCGACCTGGACAGGGCTGATGGCCCAGTAACCGAGTCCTAGGCAGATTCCCAGAACAAGTCCTATGCTCAAAAAGACGATGGAGCGGCGGCTGAGAAGTGGCACGATGGTTGCTGTTGGTTTGTGTCTCTCTACCTTAACCTTCAGAATGGCCTCAAGACCATTACCTCCCCTCGCTGAGTTGGTAGCACGTTTTCTGCGGAATCGGCTAATCAAGTAGTCGATAAGCAAACCCGTAGCTGCTCCGATAGCAATAGCCACTAAGCATATCACCACTATTTGCCACCATATCATATCTCAACCTCCTATAAGATTGTCAGAAGTGCTCCAATCGGTTTCAATACAGCACTCCGATTCTATTTCGCCCGTCTCGCTCGTCTTTCTTACTAGGCAACGTCAACACTTCACTCATAACGGGGCTGAGCGAAGTCTCAGAAGCTGCTCCATGCAAATTTCCTTCAGCCATTGACATCACCTTCCCATACAGGTGATACCGGCTTTTCTCCTGTTGACCGCTGGCAAGATGGCCCAGCATGACAACCTGATTGAGACCTGCGAAGGTATCTACCAGGCAAGTCCCGGTGAACGGCCCTGCGGGTAACCAACACTTTCTTTCCACACAGTCTCATCGCTCTTCTCCTTGACCTTCTCTCCCGCTTCGCGTCAGGTAGGAGGGAAACGCCTCCGGCCGCAGCTTTTCCGGCTTACCGACGAAGAGGTAGGTGCCCACTCTAAGGTAGTGCCGGCAGGCGCGAGCTGAAGTCAGGACGGGTGACGGAGCCCATGTTTTGGCTAGGAGAACGGCAAGGGGTAGCCCGAGGCCTTTGAAGAATACCGAAGGGGAGGTCTTCATGGCCTTGAACAGGTATCCCCGTGCAGTTTTCATTTCTCCTTGGCTGTAGGCATGTTCTGCCACATGCAAGTAGAGGTACGAATAGGCTCTAGGCCTCTGAGCAGAAAGGAAGTAGCCCAGCTCTTTGTCATTGAAGATGCTTTCCAGAATGAGAGTGTGAGTCTGCTCTATTTCCTCCGGTGTTCGAGAAGATGTTATTGAATGGGCATGAACCCGGAATTTGGCCAGCGGTTCAGCGATGTAGGCTACAGCATACTTCTTGGCCAGGCGTACCCACAGCTCAAGATCCTGAGAGCCAAACCGGAAAGCGGGGTTAAATCCACCTACCTCCTCAAGGCAACTTCGGCGAATCATAACGGTCGAAGGCGGAATGTAATTGCCAAAGATAAGGTCGGCAATTTCCTCTTTACCCTGTCGGACATAGGAAGACGTCAAGCGGTTCTTTCTTAGCCCTAGAATGCGTCCCTTTTCGTCGGTGACGTACCACTGACCGTAGCTGAACCCGACCTCAGGATACTTCTCCAGAGCCGCTACCCCTTTGTCCAAGGCACTCTGAATAATAACGTCATCCGAGTCCAGGAAAGTAAGGTATTTACCCCGGGCTAACCTGAGCCCTTTGTTACGTGCCGCCGGCGCCCCCTCGTTTTCCTGGTAGATGTATCTCACCGGGAGGCTAGAGACTACCAGCCGGGTATTATCTATTGAGCCATCATCAACGACAATAACCTCGAAATCCCGGAAGGACTGTGCCAGGACGCTCAGGATGCACTCCCGGAGTAAGTGAGCCCGGTTATACGTGGGGATAATCACGCTTACCTTTGGCACGTTCTCACCTCCTTTCCTGGAGTACTCTCCGACCGTGATACGGTATTTGACTGTCGAGCTGTCCCGTTCCGGAAATCTTTGAATCTAGAATTGAATCCAGTTGGCCGATCAATTTGTTCCATTATGAACAGGACACTGGAACGCAATCCAAACCTAGTGAGAAACCTGTTCGTGGGAATGATCGGCCATTCCGAAGCGCCGTATAGTAGCAGGGGTTCGATCCGCAACACCCTAAACCCGTGGCTCTGGAATAAGTCCCGCCAATGTTTCACTCTAAAAGACCTCAGGCAATCGAGGAAGCCAGTATAGCAACCATGACCACTAGGCAACAAAAGTCTTAGTGTTCCGGGGATCGAGCGATTCTCAGCCTGTTGCCTAGCATTCAGCGAAGAAGATAGTCGTTTGCCCTTGGTAATGGTAATCTGGGCGTCGTTCTTATTGATTATGCCCAGCAGCCTTTTCATCAGCTTTGTTCCCTTGTTGTAATAGTCAGCAGGTACCGAAAGGAGAAGCCACAATGCGGTAGGAACTGAAAAAGCGTAGAGGCAGTTCGCCTTTCCAATCCTTCTAAGTTCCTGTAAGGCGCCATCCAGGTTCTCAATATGCTCAATGACATGATTGGAAAAAATGATGTCAAACTCGTTCGACTCAAAGGGGGCCGCGGTAATATTGCATTTGACAAACTCGATTCCGGTATAGTTCTTGACGTTATCACTCTCGTACAAATCGCAAGCAATGACGTGGCCGAGGGTCTGCAAGTAAGGAATCTGAAATCCGTCGCCCGCACCGAATTCTAGAATCTCAGTCTCAGGTACGACACTCGAATCCGTCGCCCGCAGTTGTCTGATGCAGTCCAAGACGAGTTTGACCTCAGCAGACCGCTTGTTCTGGCGATGTTTTCTCTCACCACTTAATGTTCTTGGCCACATATTCTCTCCGACTGATGAAAGTCTCCTTGCTTAAGCTGCTTACCGGTAGCAGCCATGGCCCACACGGGTCTCCTTCACTTTTCGTCGAGCACCTGTCCCTAGTCAAGTCACTTGAGCGATAGAGCATCGTCTTATGCTCCCTCACTTCGTCGTACTCTCGCCTATGCATCGGCAAACTTCTCACTGCTGGTGCTACCTCGCTAGAATCTGTCGGTGATCAATAACTCGGCGGTTAATTTGGTCGCGATCGGTGCCCAGACTCATTTTTGCTCCCCTTTCCGCGTATCCACGTCTCCTATCTCCGTTAAAGATGCCAGGGAAATATGCTGGGTTTGATGAGGGTGGTTACTTATCTCCTTTTGCTCTGTTGGATTTCTTTCATGGTGTCACAGATATAGGTTTTCTGGTCGAGTGTTAAACCGGTACTTGAGGGCAAAAATAGGCCTCGTCTTCCCAGCTCTTCAGCTATCGGGTAGCTTTCCCCCACAAACAAGCCCATGTTTCGGAAACAGGGCTGAAGATGCATAGGAATAAAGAAAGCCCGGGTTTCAATCCCTTTTTCGGCCAGCCTAGCCATCAGCTCGTCCCGGGATAGGCCAAACTCATCCCTTATTACGATGGCATACATCCAGTAAACATTCTTTGCCCACTTTTTCTCTGGGGGTGGAGTTATGCCCGGCAACTCCTGCAATCGTCGATTATAAAACATAGCATTTTGCCGTCTCATTTCAACAAACTCATCAATTCGTTCCAGTTGAGCCAGCCCCATACCAGCCTGGATGTTAGTCATTCGGTAATTGAAGCCGATATCTGTATGTAAAAATCTCTTTTGAGGGGAGTGAGCCAGGTCTTTGAGGCGCCTAGCTCGGTCGGCCAACTTTTCATCGTTGGTGACAACCATTCCGCCTTCACCGGTCGTGATAATCTTATTTGCATAGAAGCTGAAGCAGCCCATGTCTCCGATGCTGCCGGCTTTTCTTCCTTTGTATTCGGCACCATGGACTTCAGCAGCATCTTCAACTATATATAGACTGTATCTCTTGGCAATTTCAATTATGGGGTCCATATCGCAGGGATGTCCATAGAGATGGACGGGCATTATGGCCTTTGTCTTCGGTGTTATCTTCTCCTCAATCTTGGTGACATCAATATTCCAGGTTTCCGGCTCCGAGTCGACGAGGACTGGCTTGGCGCCAGTGTAAACAATGGGGAAGAGCGAAGCCGACATGGTGAGGGTGGGTACAATCACCTCATCCCCCTCACCGATGCCAAGAGACGCCAAAGCCAAATGGAGTGCAGTGGTGCCACTGGTCGTGGTTACCCCGTACTTACAGCCGCAGTAACGAGCAAACTTATCCTCAAATTCCTCAATGTACTTGCCCTTCGATGAAATCCAGTTAGTCTTAATGCATTCGGTAATGTATTCAAGTTCTCTTTCCCCGGTTAACGGCTCACACACTGAAATCATTTGTTTCTTCCTCATGTTTAATTCCAGTCGTATCTTAACGTTATCCTTAGCTACGGTTGGATTTCCGATAATATGGTTGCCTTTCAATTGGAATCCCATATCTTAGGTCGCTCTCCAGCCTGCCCAGAGTTATGTTCAATCCATACTCATGGGCCTGGCACAGTGGACAGGTTGGGGGATATTTGAAAATATGTCGGCGTAGTATATCGCCCAGACTTTCTTCTTTGACACTGCCCAGTCGAAGATGCTTGGAATCGGTCTGAAACCGTGGGTGGGAGGAGAACTCACAATAATACAGCGCGCCGTAGGGGTTCAGTCCTCTCTTTAACAAGCCGGCGCGGCAAAGAGTCGGTCTTCTCAATCTAGGCAGAAACTGGCTCGACCGTGATTCAAACTCGCCCTCAGCCATGCCCCGAATATCCAGTTCAACGCTGTCCTTGTTTTGGGTCAGTTCGACAATTTCGGTGCGGATAGCCTCCTTTTCATAGGTGGTGAAGTCTCTGACCATGCCCATAGCCTCCAGTCTGAAGTGTACCGAGTCCACTTTGAGGTGGCGTCCCAGGTTAACAAAGGCTGCCATTTCATCGTAGTTATCCGGTTGCAGTATCTGGCTTATGCCTATTTTGACGCTTTTATTCTTTGCCTTCTTCAAGCTCACCAGACTGGCGATATTATCAAGCACCCCGTCGTAGACACCGTCTGCCTGGGCTCCCTTCGCTTTGGGAAACTGAATATCACTATAGGTTGAAGGATTAGCCCCGTTCACACTGATCCTTATTTGATAGCAATCTAAGATGCTCTCCTGAGCTTCTTTGTTCATGGCGATGCCGTTGGTATAAAGCCTGGTTCTAAACCCCATTTCATTAGCCCTACGGATATACTCCGGCGTCAGGGGGTTAATGAAGGGCTCCTTGCCACCGGAGAACCATACCTCTTCGACACCGTTCTGCCGGCATTCATCAAATACTTCTACCACCCTCTCTAGGCTGACCGGCTTTTCTGCCTTGGTTAATTCAGCATAGTGCCAGCCATCACTGAAGCAGAACTTGCACTGGCACTGGCAGACTGGGCCGGGATGAAACTCGAGGATCAACGGGTAAACCTCGCTGCCTGAGAGTATCCTGGTCAAGTAATCTTGGTAGTGGGTCATCAAGTCACTGGCTAGAATGGTAAGCCTGGGTGATTTGGAATCCTCGACGATGATGCGCTGTAGCCGGCTATCGTCTTGAATAATATCGTAATATGCCAGTAACTCTTCCTTGGGTAGCCCCAGCTTGCTGGCGATTTCCTCGCTAGTGAAGTCAGGATGGTCGACGAGCTCCTGGACAACGGAGACAAGGCTAGAATGGTATTGCTCCTTGAGATCCGCAAATGTGGTTGCTTTCATCTTGCTACCCCTTTCTTCTGTTTCGGTGGCTGTTGAAGCGCCAAACATTTCTCGAAGACTTTAAGATACTCATACTTCATAATTTGCCACTGGCAGTTACGGTAGAACTCGTGGGCGCGTGCAGCCAACGAAACTCTCTTTTCTGGATTTTGGTATAGTTCCACAATTCGGTCAGCCAATGCTTTCTCATCCCCTGGTGGATAGTAGAGAATACAGTCATCACTAAAGGTAGCCGTGAGACTGGGGAGAGCACTGGCCACAGAAGTGGTGCCCATGGCAGCATATTCAAACAGTTTGGTGGACACGCCTATGTCAAATAACATAGGAGCTATCCCAACATGGGCTCGAGCGATTTTGGAGATAAGTTCTTCGTAGGGGATCAGACCGGTGAAATTGATGTACTCTGTGACTCTCATATTGCGAGCCAATCTCTCGAGTTCTGGTCGGTATTCTCCCGTCCCGGTCACATCCACTCGTAGCTCCGGGATACTAGGTAACAGCAAAGGGATAGCCCTGATGACTGTCTGCACTCCATACCTTTCCGTGAGAGTCGTGGCAACGATCAAGCGGAAGTGGTTCTCGTCCTTGGCGGTACCAAGCCGATCAAGGTTGAAGGAGGTGCTATTGGGTACGTTCAAAATGATGCTCATCTTCTCAACCGGCACGCCGCGGCTGGCCAGCACCTGTTTATAGGGAGCACCATCAGCGACGATAACATGATGGGCATATTGGGCGCTTGCCCTCTCAACGAGGCGCAGCAGCCGGGCGCTGATGTGACCGTCATTTATCTTATAGGTCGAGGCAAAAAGCTGGGGCATATTCTCAAACATGTAGAGGATAACCTTGCAGCCCAGCAGCCTGGGGAAGAGAGTGGCGAAGACTAGGAAGTCAGGCATCGTGTCCACCTCGATCACATCGTAGCGCTTCTTCAAAGAGAGCCAGGATAGTGCCAATGAAGCCGCGACGAAGAAGTAGCTGTATTCAAAAAGCTGTCTCAGGATACCCCGCCGGTGGTGCTCGCCGGGGAGACGGTAGACATTTACCCCACCAATGGTCTCTCTTGCCTTTTCGCCCTTCCTTCTAAGGCAAAGCATGTCCACCTGAAAACCCTCGCTGACCAGAGTCTCAGCATTCCTTTTCGGGTGCATTAGCCCGGGGTAATGGCTCAGCTTAACAATGCACACTTTTTTCATGGATTCCTCGGCAAAGTGGCCTTCCACAGGCCAAGACGTCCCCACCCGTGTGCTGTTTTGTCTCGAACCAGCTCTTCGTAAACCGAGATGATTCTTCGACCGATTTGCCCGGCCTCCATATGAGCGATTCTTCCGCGGCCATCAGTCCTCTGTCCCCAACGCACGGCCAGTTCTAGCTTCCGGGCGGCGTCTTCTGGGTCTTGCGAACATAGATAGCATCCCGGGGTGTTGCCGATAACTTGAGGCACATCTCCAACTGGCACAGAAACAATCGGTAGGTTGCAAGCCATAGCTTCTTTGATAACCATAGGGGAGCCTTCCGCATCAGAGACTAGCAGCAATACGTCACAGGCATTCATGTATTTCGGCACCGCCGAAAGTGGCTTGCCCGAAACCAGAATCAGCTCTGCCTCAGGCACTCTCGTCTTCAGGTGAGCTATCGCCTCCTGTACAATGTCAAACCTCTTCTCTGGTCGGAAATACTCTCCAGCCCAAAGTACCAGTTTCTTCTCCTGTGGGAGGTCAAGTTCCTCTCGCGCCTGCTTCTGGGGCATCGGCTTGAAAAGGTCGAAGTCAATCCCACAGGGGATGACGATGGCTTGGCTAAACCGGGCTTTTTCCTTCATCTCCTCCGACACCACAATCGTTCGGTCGACCAGAGGTGTGATTATCCGGCAGACACGCGCCTGATAGGTGGTGCGGAATACCTCCGGACCGTGGTGAGTAAGAACCACCGGGTGCAGGAACTGGGCCCGGGCGATCAGTCCGGAAAACGCATAGTGGGCGTGGAGCAGGTCATAGCGCTTCGTCAAAAGCCGGGCCCAAAGTCGGGGGAATGCCCATAGATAATTAAGAGTGTTTTTTCTACCGTTAACGAAGAATACCTCTAACTCCACGCCTTGCTTTCGCAGGGCTTCCGCTTGTTCTCGGACAAAGGTACCAAAAGATGGCATCTCGGGTATGGGATACATATTGGTAACAACCAAGACTTTCACCATCTCACTCCTGTCTTATTGATACTCCGGTCATTTCAGACGCAGGGTCTCTGTGCTTCTGACACTCTGGCGACTCTGCTTTCAGGTCTCCTTATTTTCCTCACAGCACTCCGGTTCTATTTCACCCGGCTAGCTCGTTTTTTCTTGATAGGCAACGTCAACATTTAACTCGCCCCGAGACCGAGTGAAGTCCCGAATGGAATCACAAATGTAGCTCACTTCCTCCTCAGTCAGCTCGGGGTACATGGGAAGGGAGATTATCTCCTTTGTTATTCTTTCGGTAATTGGCAACCAAGCGTTGCCTCCGTCATACTGGCGCCAGGCTTCCTGAAGGTGAATGGGGAAGGGATAATGCATCCCGGTGCCGACACCTTTAGTCTCCAGCCAAGCCCGAAGTTCGTCTCGGTACGCAGTTCTGATGACATAGAGATGATAGACATGCTTCGCCCATGACATCTCCTGCGGTGGCACCATTGATGGAGGCAGTAGAGCATCGTAGGCCCTAGCCAGGCTTCGCCGCTTTTCAATCCACTCATCAAGATGGGGAAGCTTTACCTTTAAAACAGCTGCCTGGATTTCATCGAGGCGACCGTTGATTCCCATGACAGCGTGAACATACTTTGTGTCTTGGCCATGGTCTCGCAACATCCGGCACCGCTTGGCTATATCAGGGTCGGAAGTGGTAATCATACCCCCCTCACCATAAGCACCTAGGTTCTTGGTGAAGTAGAAACTAAAGCAACCAGCATCCCCGAGCGAGCCGGTACGCTGTCCCTTGTATTCAGCACCATGAGCTTGGCAGGCATCCTCGATAACCCTCAGGCGATAGGACCTGGCTAATTCTAGTATTGGGGTCATATCGGCCGGGTGTCCGTAGAGATGCACGGGGATGATGGCTTTAGTCCTCTTGTTTATCATTCTTTCTACTTGAGAAGGGTCTATGTTATAGGTATTAAGGTCAATGTCAACCAGTACCGGCCGGGCGCCTGTCAGAACAATAGCCTCGACGGTAGCAATGAAGGTATGAGAAACCGTAATTACCTCGTCGCCCGGTCCAACCCCACAGGCGAGGAGAGCCAAGTGCAGAGCATCGGTACCTGAGCCTACACCAATGGCAGACTTAGTGCCACAGTAAGCAGCGAAATCTGATTCAAAGGTCTGAACGTTCTTGCCCAGGAATAGCTGCATACCGTCCAGTGCCTTGCCTATCTCAGCCAGCACTTCTTCCTTTATACCCTGATATTGTTTTTTCAGGTCAACCAATGGTATACGCATTTGTTATTCTCCCTATCAGGTCACTGTATGGTTTGTCTCTGAGACCGGTGGTACAGATTAGGTCTCCTATTTTGCAGGCAACCTGTGCCGGATTACCATAGGCAACCACACCAGGTGGGATGTCTTTAGTCACTACACTTCCGGCACCGATTACCGAGTATTCACCGATGACTACGCGGGGAAGCACGCAGCAGCTGATACCGATCTGAGCCCCCTTCTTGATGCGCGGGCCTTGCATGCACTCTATGGCATCGGGGCAGCCGGGGTGAACGTCATTAGCTAAGGTAACCCCAGGACCCAGGAAAACATCATCTTCGACGATTGTGAATTGGGTGACATAAACATTGTTGTGAATCTTGACGTTATTTCCAATTATGCAGCCGTAGTCGATAATGGAGTTACTCCAGATGCGCAAGTTGTTTCCGATAATATTCTCCTCCCTGATAATCACATTGTGGCCGGTCTCCAGATTTTGTCCAATGCGGCTACCCCGGTAGATAACGGTGCCAGAACGAATGTGAGCACCGGCACCAATAACCAGCGGGTGACCGTCACCGCGACTTGGGGTATAGCCAAGACGTACACCATCGTCAATTATGGCTTTCCCCCCCAGTCTCACTATCTGACTATTATCTTCTGGTTCGATAAAAGACTCCATTTTTCCCTCACTTCTCAACGAATTGTGGTTGTCCTCGCTTGATATCGTCCGCGAGTGATTTTGTCTTAACTCGCTGCCCACCGTTCGCCAGTGATATATCGGCTGCTTCCAGAATGCTGACTACTTTAAATCCAGCCCGGCCGTCACTCCTTGGTCTCTTACCTTTGACTATACACTCTAGGAAATGGCTGCATTCCAGCTTGAGAGGCTCAGCGTTGGAGATAAAGGGTATGGTCACATCGCCATAGCGGTAGTTGGGCGGCCAAGCCGAGAACCCATTGCTGCCATCGCTGGATATAACGAGTCCCTTATCGTAGATATGTATTTTCTCCGTTTCGGAAACATCATCATATACCGCCATTTTTTCGCTACCGACGATGGTGATCTCTCGGATCTTGCGTGGGTGGAGCCAGCTCACATGTATGTGACCCATGGTGCCGTTAGCGAACAGCAACTCGAGGTAAGCTATATCACAGACCTTGGGGTCTACATGGTGACTACCGCGGGCACTTACGGCGATAGGCTCCTTGTTCAACAACGAAAGCATAATGCTTATATCATGGGGAGCTAGGTCCCAAAGAACGTTTACATCAGGCCGGAACAGGCCAAGGTTAAGTCGGTGGGCATCAATGCTATAAATCTCGCCCAGCTCACCACTGTCCACCAGTTTTCTCAGTAAATCCACCGCCGGATGATATTCATAAGTGTGTCCCACCATGAGCACCAGGTTCCGCTTCTCCGCCAGTTCAATAAGTTCCCAAGCTTTATGGCTATTGGTAGTCATCGGTTTTTCTATCAGGACATGCTTATTACGGAGTAACGCCTCCTTTGCCAGTTTATAGTGTGTATCGACCGGAGTGACTATTACCACCGCATCCACGCCCTCCTCTAGGAGGTCTCCGAAATCGGTGGTTGTTTGTACATAGGGATATTGAGTTCGAACCTGCTGAAGCTTATGCTCATCAAGGTCACAAACTGTGGTCAGCTTGGCCTCAGACAACTCGTGATAGTTCCTGATGTGCTTTGGCCCCCAGTAACCACAACCCACAACGCCAATATTAACCATCTTGCTCCTCCTTCCCGATTTGTCAGCTGCCATCTTGGCTGAGAATCGTGCGCACAGTTAGCAGTGCAATCTTCGCATCCAAGAGTGCTGACTGCCTGTTTATGTAGTCAATATCAAGACGTACCATGTCCTCAAAAGAGAGACTCTTCCGCCCGGAGACCTGCCAAAGGCCGGTGATACCTGGTTTGACACGAAGCCTCTCCCGATGCCAGTCCTTATACATTCGCACCGCAAAAGGGATATCCGGTCGGGGACCAATGAATGACATCTCTCCCTTCAGTATATTGAATAGTTGTGGAAGCTCATCCAGATTAGTCTTCCTCAGCAGAGTGCCAAACCTCGTCACCGACATCCCATCAGCTTTGTAGATGCTCTGTCCATTCTCGTCCACTCGGTAAGGCGCATTTTCGAGGATGTACCGGCAGAGATATGACTTATATTCACCGTCGTCATTATCTATAGGCATGCACCGAAACTTGTAACATTTGAAGCGGTGCCCGTCCTTCCCAACTCGCTCTTGTACAAATATCGGATTTCCCGGCGAATCCACCCTGATCACGACGGCAATCAGGATCAGGATGGGGAGGGAAGCAGCTATGGCCAGGAGTGCCAGCAGGCGGTCCAGAATTCCCTTCCAGTTGGGATAGCCGAACTGGTGATAGCCCCTTTCCCTCTCCCTTGCCTCCCTAGCAACCGGAATCTGCTTCTCGGCCAGTTTCATCGCACCCCCACACTCTGTTTGGCCAATACCTCCGGCCCATGGCGACCAATGCCCTCGTAAACGATATTTGCCTCAGTCACTTTGTCGGGGTCAAGAAGGTTACGACCATCGATAAGAATGGGATGCTTCATTGAAGAGGCTATCCTTACCATGTCCAGTTCTTTGAATTCATCCCAGTCAGTAACGAGTATCAAGGCATCGCTCCCGACAGCTACCTGATAAGCGTCAGAAAAGTAGGTCACCTGAGGCATGAGTCTAGCTGCCATCGGCATAGCCAATGGATCGTAGGCTTTAACTTGGCAGCCTTCCTGCTGCAAAAGGGAGATGATTGATAGTGAAGTCGCCTCCCGCATATCATCCGAATTCGGCTTAAAGGAGAGACCGAGAATACCGATAGTCTTGCCCTTCAGGGAACCGAGCAGCCGGCGCAGTTTTCCTATGGCTATGTGCGGCTGGCGCTGGTTAATCTTCTGTACAGCACGGACCAATGGCAATGGAACCCGCCGGCTCTTGGCCATATGGATGAGCCCCCTGACATCCTTGGGAAGGCAACTGCCTCCCCAACCTAATCCAGCACCTAGACAGCCCTCACCACACCGAGGGTCCATCCCCATTACCTTAGCTATTGTCGTAACGTCGACGCCATATGCGTCGCAAAGCAAGGCTATTTCATTGATGAAGCTGATTCTGGTGGCGAGGAAAACATTCGAAGCGTACTTTGACATCTCGGCGGTTTTGTTGTCACATATGATTGTCGGGGAATCCAGTGGCGCGTAGAGTTCAGCCACTGCCTTGCCCACGTTTCGGTCGGATGACCCGACTACGATCCTAGCAGGATGCATGAAGTCAAAGACGGCTATGCCTTCGCGCAGAAATTCAGGGTTAGACGCCACAGGGAAAAGGTGACTGCTACGACCGGAACAGGCAAGTATTTTGGATACGAGGTCGGCGGTGCCTACTGGCACTGTGCTCTTGATGGCAACAACCATCGGCTCACTGGCGGCTTCGGCGATGCTTCTGGCTGCTGAGCGTACGTATTTCAAGTCGGGTTTTCCGTTGGTGCTGGATGGCGTACCTACAGTTATAAAAGCAAACTCAGCACCCGATAACCCCTGTGCATAGTCGCTAGTTATGCTTAATCTTCCCTTCGCCCAGTTGCTCTGCCAAAGCTCAGGAAGGTCTTGCTCACTAACCGGCATTATCCCGCCTTCCAGAGCGTTCAACTTGTCCGAATCAATCTCCACCAGAGTTACCTTATTACCAAGCTCGGCAAAACAAACTGCCGTAACTAAGCCCACATATCCAGCCCCGATAACACTAATATTTCTCATGAATCTGCATGCCTCCTACCTACCATTCAAGCTATCTACTACTCTTCACTCCCCTGTGCATGGGCGAAAGCACTCACCACATGGGGGTCAAAACGCTGCCCTGAATCGGCAATAAGCTTCTGTACTGCCATTTCAGGGTCTATTGTTCCTTGAGGTGATGGTCCTGAAGTCATGGCGTCGAAGGTATCAGCGACAGCCAGTATTCTCGCTCCTAATGGGATGTTGTCACCACTGGCGCTAAAGAGGCAATCGGCACCGTCATATCTCTCATATCTGTGCAAAATCAAGATTAACGCTGGTGAAAGAAATTCAATCGCTGACAACGCTTTCCACACCAGGTTGAAGCGCGCTCTAAGGACGATGGCTTTATCAAGAGTGGGTGCTACCATTTGCTCCATCGCGTCCTCAGGAGATAAAACAAGCCCTAGGTCTTTGAGCAGGGCCGCGTAGTGAAGTGCCTGCCGTTCATTTCTTGTTAGCCCAAGTTTGTCGGCAATAACCAGAGCATACCTGGCCACTCGTTGGGCACTATCTATGTCAAAGAGGTATCGGAGATGCATCGACCGGGCAATCTCCCGGCTAATGGCTAGAATAGCCTCCAATGTGGCGAACTGGGCAACTTCTTGCCGCAGCAGTTGGTCTTGTTGAGTTTCTAGCCGGTTGCTAAGGTCATCTGCTAGGAACAGAGAACGGTTGCAGAGCACCCGGAGTTCCTGGATTTTGTAACCAAGGTTCTCCAGACTCTCCCGAATGGCCATCGGCATTTGCTTGAAAGTCGACGATAACAGCTGGCGCGTGCTGTCAAGCTGTGCCTGCGCCTCCTGCTTACTGGTCTCTGCCGCAGACAGCAGGGCATTGATCTCCTCCCCCGAACTCTGCCATCTCCTCGGGATAGATATTGAGAAGGTAGTACCCTGCCCTACCTCGCTCTCAATACTCAGCCTGCCTCCTAGGCCTTGAACCAGTACCTTGGCCAGGTAGAGGTCGTTCCGCTTTTCGCTGGCGAGCATTCCTTCCAGTTGACCCTGGAAGAGCATACTCAGCTCCCGGTGGGCGATAATGTGGTTGCGGTTAATCAGTTCTATGGTTACGAAGCTTTTACTCTTCTCGTATACACGTATATGTACCCTGTCACCCGGCATGCTGCCCTCGATTTCGCTTCTCAAGGCGTAGAATAGAGCCTGAGTAAGGCCCCTTCCGTCCACCACGAGCTGGCCCACGTCTTCAACCCCCTCGCTGTCAACCTCAATTCTTCGCTGTATTGCCAGCTCTTTTGTCTGCTTCATAATCCAGTCAACTGTGTTTCTGAGGTCTACTTCATCGATAATAGCACTGCCGGTGACCCACTCATCTCTTGTCAGACGACGGAGCTCCTCTGCGACACCCACCAGCTGACTCATGTTTTCCTTAAAGGTTTTCAGTTTGTTGCGTTGTTCAGCAGTAAAATCCTCCGCCTGCACCGGGTCTACCCCGTCCAGGTAATCCTTTATTCCGGTGATGGGAATCTCAAGTTCTCTGGCGAGGAAGGTAACCCAGGCTAACACTCCCTGCAAAGTTTTCTGCTCTTCCCGGTGTGCCTGGAGTACTCCACGGGCTAGACTGAGTTCTGGTTCAAGGTCATTTTGGCCAAGGTCAAAACAATAGTTACTTCCTGGGAAGTGTCTCAGGTGACTCATCTGTTCAGCAGCAGCCTCACTGACTTCAACGTGATGGCGAAACTTTCGCCTTGTGTTAGAAACTACCGCCGCGCGAATGCTCATGATTGGACTTGGTTCCTTCTGGCCCAATTGACTTTCATATTCTATGTAACCTCTCTCTAGGTCTTCGCGTTTGTACAGGGTCCTTATTCGACTATCAAAATCAGTGATGAGCCTCTGGCAAAGAAGTCTTGCCTTCGGACTTGTACTGATAATCACGAAATTATCGCCACCAATATGTCCTACCAAATCGTCTGGATTACCGAATAATCGGACTGATTCACACAGTATCGCAGCAACAAGCCGAATAGCGCGGTCGCCCTGAGCGAAACCATACACCTTGTTGAAAGTCTTAAGATTATCCAGGTCAACATAGATAGCGGCGAAGGTCCCGTTCCGCTCAATTAGGTTCGTAATCTCACTATTTACCTGGCTCAGGTTCGATAATCCGGTTAGCGGATTTACGTTTTCAACCCGTTCTCTTTGCTTCAAGCAAGTCTCGACCAGAGCCACAACCTCCTTGGGATCGAAGGGTTTTGTAACATAATTATCAGGCCCATCGACGCCTTCAGCTGTCCTTTTCTTGCTCTCAGTACCGACAACTATGAGTGGAATATGACTCGCTTGTTGCAACTCCTTCAGCCGCCAGCAGATATCAGTGTTTTCGAGGTCAAAAACTTCGTCGTCAAGAAGAATTATGTCGGGTCTCTCTGTGGAGGCCTTTATAAGTGCTTCAAGCCCGTTCCGCGCTGTTATGACGCCGAGATTGGCATGAGCCAAGTTAACCTCCAGAATGCCAAGCACCTCTGGGTCATGGTCGATCACCAGTACAGTTCTTTTCCTCGGCGTCGATGGTTCGCCCGCACTTGCTATCATTCTTGCCCTAGGTCCAGTCTGAGGTATTGTAATAATCATAATTTGGTCAAGTTAAAACAAGGTCAGAGCCTGGTTAGAAAAAGGTTAGAATCACCCACCGCGTTGAAGAATGGTCCTCGAAAAGCAGGGAGGGGGTTAGTTCGTCTACAGCAACGATGGACGCTTCGGAACTATGAACCCTACCAAAAGACGATTCAGGTTTGATTCCTTCTGACTTCTTCTCCCGTGTCTTCCGCGTGCCGTGGGCTGTCCAAGAACTACGTGGGATTGCCGCTAGAATTAAGTAGACTTACTTATTGACCCACCTGCTGAACATCAGGATAATCCTTATAGAAACACGATTTTCAGCCGTTCTCTTGGTTCATAGGCTCACCGGTAGATATCAGGGAAGATTGTTGGCCGCCGATAAAGGGCTTCATCTCTGCTCTTTCTGACACCGCGTTGAATCGCGGTTAGAACATTGTTCTAGAAAATGGAACCTTCTCAAGGTTGCTTTAATGGTGTAATATCGCGGTACCGAACTTCACAAATTGAGAGGAAAAGGTAAGAAAAGTCACTTGACAGTGATTATTCGACACGTTAACCTTAGATAAAGAGCCTGTAGCGGTGGTTTGCTGACAGACGGGAAGATAATTAGTGGTGTTAAAAGCGGCGCGGTGGCCTTAGCTACATTGGCGTACGTTGGTGGATTTGAAAGCCAACTGTAGTGGTTGGTGGGAGACCACTAAGGTTTTTTCTAGAGTACGAAGTACATTAATAAATGTGTGCGGGTGAGTTTTTGTCTTGAATTTGTCTTGAAAAAGTAGGTCTGGTCTATAGGAAGGAGAAGCGGCATAGAGCCAAGTCGTTAGACTATTATCGACATTGTTAGGTTAGCAGGGGAGCTTTGAACTATTATCCGTAAGTGGTCACTTGGGTAATAGGGAGCTAGTAGTGAAACCGACCTCTGAAGGTCGGTTTTTTCTTTTGCTAAGCGAGTGGGAGTCGGAGTGGAGGTAATACGATCAAAGAGAAGATACTGGTTATCGATGACGACACTGAGTTCTTAAATTTGACCAAGATATGGCTTGAAAATGCTGGCTATGAAGTGATGACGGCACAGGACGGGATTGTCGGTTTGCGTTGTGCTTATAGCTCTCGCCCAAAGCTGGTGCTACTCGATGTCAATATGCCCGAGGCAAACGGATGGGAAGTCTCTCGCCGGATTCGGGAGATGAGTGATGTTGCTATCATCATGGTAACCGTTAACCGGCAGAAAGATGACATCCTAAGAGGATTTGGTGCTGGTGCTGATGACTATGTTATCAAGCCAATTGACTTCCCTGTTTTGCTCGCCCGGGTGGGTGCTGTCCTGCGCCGGTGCCAAGATGCTGCTGAAGATAGTGACCCTGGCGTTTTCCATCAGGGTGAAATAACTGTAGATTGGAAAAGCCGCCAGGTTTACGCCAGGCAACAATTAGTAAAGCTTTCGCCGACCGAGTTTAGGCTCCTGTCATGCTTGATCAAGAACCGTGGCTGGGTGGTGACTCACGAACAGCTTCTGCGCAAGGCGTGGGGACCAAACTACGTTGGTGACCGGTCTTTTGTCAAGCTGTACGTCAGATATCTGCGTCAGAAGTTAGAGAAGGACCCGCAGCATCCGAAGTTGATTGTGACCGAGCGAGGCATTGGTTATCGCTTTTCAATAGAGTCGAACTAGACAGTAACTTGGGCTAGGGATAGCGGAGTAAACGAATGTCATCAACTGAGCGAGTGTCCAGCCCAAATAGAGCGCAAAGCCTGGCCATAGACTCTCGGCTGAAGCAGGACCCGGTGGATTCCGTTTGGTCTGAGGATTCTAATTCATTCGGGGCAAAGAATGATGTTGCCCCAGAGTTAGCCCTGCTTAGAAGCATTGCCACTCGGACAATCAGTGGCAGCTCAGTTGAACAAGTGACATCAACGGTTTCTATCCTAAATGACCTCATCCCTGGTATTGAGGGTTGCCTCATACTGCTTTTTACCCCCACTGAGCATCAGCTTAAGCCGCACGTAGCATTGAACCTCTCTCGGGAGTTCATTATTGCCTTGGAGCGGAATGAGCAGAAAACACACATCATGGCTACTGTCATCCGGCACATAAAGCCAACCACTCAGCTCTATATCCCCGGTAATAAGCAGTTCAGGTTCCTCTGGAGCGCAGCCGAGAGGGAAGGTATCCGGACATTGTGGTTTATTCCGTGGCACGACCGGGATGGTAGTCTTCTAGGCCTGTTCCTATTCACCTCCAGCCAACATTTTTCTCCCACTAGGCAGGCAGTTGCCTCGGTGACGCTCCTGATTGACTGGTTATCAATGGCAGTACGTGAAACACGAGCGGCAGGACAGTACCGTGACCAGTCTTATTCTCCTGCCACCAATAAAGATACCTCGTTGCCGCCCAAGTCGATAGGGTACACTGAACCAAATGTCGTTTCGGTGCTATCTCATGAGTTACTTTCGCCACTGACACTGATAAAAGGCTATGCCGCCACCATGCTGCAGCTTTCAGACGTTATCACTGGAGCCCAAAGGGAGCACTATTGTCAAGGTATTGAATCGGCAACCAATAAGGTTATTCGGTTGTTGGAGAACCTCCGAGACATCTCTCAACTTGAAGAGAGCAATCCTAGGCTGCTTGTTGAGAGAACACCTCTGGCTGACCTACTTCGTGAGGCCACATCGGAAATACAAAACCAGACAACGAAGCATGTTCTTAAACTGCGTCTTACTCGTACGCTGCCAGCGCTTGAAATTGACCGCCAGAAGATATTTCAGGTGGTGACTAATCTGCTGGGTAACGCCGTAAAATACTCGCCACAGGGGGGCGATATTGAGGTAACCGCCAGACAGGTGCAAAGTGAAGAGAAGCTGAGGGAAGTTTTGGGAGAAGCATTTGCGCTCAAGACCCCCTGCGTTATCGTAAACGTTTCTGATCGTGGAGCAGGTATACCGGAGGGGGACTTGGAGCGGATCTTTGACAAGTTCTATCGAGTGGATAGCAGACTGACACGGGCTACCCCGGGAGCTGGCCTCGGTCTGTATATTTGCAAGATGATTGTGGCGGCTCATGGCGGTCATATCTGGGCGAGGAGCACGCCGGGGAGCGGCAGCACATTTTTCTTCTCCCTGCCTCTATACTGACCATCATTTACCATTAGAGTCTAATACCTAGTCTTAGAACAACCTTTCAAACCGACTTGCCGTGCTGTCTCCGATAACTATACCCCGAGTCTATCACTTACCATTAGGAGGTCAGTCTGGACGGATTGCGTACTGCCCTTCTCTTTTCATAACTCACCTCTGTGGCACTTAACCTGCCCATAAGCGCCCAGAACGGCAACGAGGAAATAGATGCTGCCAATATACTGAGAGGCTCTCCCAAGCCAGGCAATTCGGCTGTCGACTGCGCCCTGTGACATGAAGATTAGGCCAAAGGCAAAGAGCATCAGGCCCAGGGAATACCAATAAAGAGAATCTGTCCGCGACTTGAAGTACAATCTAAGGTAGATGGAGGATGAAGCAAGGAAAAAGACTGCCGCTGTTCCTCGGACAGTATCTCTGAGCAGAGTAGAGCTCTCCTCAGGCACATAAAATGGGGGAATCACGCCTCGAAACGCAAGCAGGGTGACTAAGGCCATACTCGCCAATGTAAAGAGGTAGTAGGAGAGGATAATCCTTGGTTTACGCCTGAACTCCGACTGAGGTATACGCAGTTTGGCCATGCTTAAGCTGGCTCCAGTCAAATGCAGAACCGAAGCGATCAAGACTGTACTGTCATATATGGTGATAGGCACATTCAGCCCTTTACCTCCTAGCCACCCTCTAAGCAGAGTGCCAACCCCGAAAGCCAGTGCGCCGCAGCCCAGCCACAACATCTGACGCGAACCCATGATTACAGAATTCCTCGCCGCAATGTAGACCACAGGTACAGCAAAACCAGAAATGAACGCTGTGTTGAGTATGGAAGTCGGCAAATGAATTCTGAAATCCTCTTCAATGTCGAAGATATCGAGGCCGATAAGGATTATGCCGAGAATTGCAGTGACAAGAACTATTGCGAGTCCGAATCGCTTGGGCATTTGCATCTCCTGTAAATTCTAGCACAAATCGCAGATAGGCGCAGTAATTCCACCAGCTAGCTGGTGTCCCTTTCGAGCAAACTGCGGACATTTGTGTTTGCCCAGTTCTTCAGCAGAGATTGGATTAGACGCTAGGAATGACCTGAAATAGGGTAGATGTGCAAGGCCGGAGCGAAATTGATGCTCGCAAGCTTATCAACTGCGGAAATTGATAAATGAGTGACGATTCTTGGTAGTGTCCTGAAAGTGGTGGAAAAAGGTACCAAACGCCTGAATCTCCTCGTCAGAACGCGCCTGCACCAGCCTCATCATTCTTTTCAACTGGTTAGGTCGTTGCTGAGTGTATTCTGACTGTCCCCACTGGCTCAGACATGGATACCCACACTAGTTGTCC
>CAYGYD010000002.1:0-5026 GCA_964354005.1 uncultured Dehalococcoidales bacterium
ACCGTGTTCCACATTTTGAGACAGGCTCTCTCCCCCGCCTCCACCAGAAACACAGTCGAGCCTCCGGCTTCAGTGCCGAGAGGCTCGTTTACTATCCGGATACCTGCCCCAACTCTTGAGGCCGCCACCTGGAAGATAGGCCGGAGGGGGGCTTAGGTCTAAACGGGTTTAAGGCTGCAATAGCATACAGTTGGGCTCCCTCATTACCACAACTGGCCCTTAATTTTGACTGTTCTTTCTGACAAGAATCGCTACTATCACATGCGTGAATACGTCATGTACCACATCTCCAAAAACTTCCATGTACCCTGCCTTACTAGCCTTCACGCGAATCTCCATTTTCCCAGGCCCTATTATCTGCCACTCATCGAATTCCCCAGTAGAATTCGAAGTCGTTTTGAGATAATAGTATTTATCTCCTGTGGTTTCTATCGTTTTCTTATTCCAAACACTAATTTCGACATTTTCCAACGGTATTTTAGAGATATCGCTTGGAATGTTTGCCAGCATGCTTCTCAGGGTCGGTTCTATATCTTCACCCGGAACAACATTAGCAATATAAATCTTGCTCGTAGCGCCAGCAGGTGCATTGCCCCATTCGTAAGCGATTCCTCTTATTTTAAGAGCTCCATCGCCTATTCCACATCCTGTCAGGAATATGATAAAGGACGCCAGAATCCCAGCGAGTAGAACAAGCAAAATCCTCGGTCTCAACTTAATCCTCATCAGCAACCTGCGTTTGTATTATATTGCTGTTTTTTGGGGAATTCAACACACGCCATGTACTCACACTGAATGCGAGACTGAAAGTTCTACCCATTGATACCTCAGCTCCACCTGAGTGGATTCGAACCAGGGCAGGGGGATGTTTGAACATCATGCGCGAATTGGCTGGCCTGGAATGAACAGTGAACACACATCAAGCCATTCGAGAATGTATTCAGGGGGAGTTCAACTCTCCCCCCTCCACCACTTTTCCCCTCCCATAATTACTTGTTGCCTCTCGGGAAAACTGAGATTCCTCTTCCGGTATGTTTCCCCTGCCTGATACCCCACCTTACCAGCGGAAGCGCCTCCTTTTAAAGCTCAGCGGCGGCCAAAAGTACTGAAGTCACACTACTAAAGTATCCCTGGAAACGGACTATTGGGTGATTCACAAGCGGGCCCAGGTATATTATGGTATACCCGATACTATTTTGGAGGGGGCGGGTATGCCGGTGAGAATAGATGGTCATACCTACTATCACACAGCCGAAGTCTGCCGGATGGTTGGCATTAGCCGAAATACCCTGTTTCGCTGGGTCAAAACCGGCGTGACCAAGCAGCCGGCGGGTCGTGACCGGCGGGGGTGGCGGTTGTTTACCCTGAACCAGATAGAGGAAATCAAAGCCGAGGTGAATCGCACCATTTGATGCTGTTCCCATTAACACGGTGAGCTTGGCATTGACAGAGAACTTATTGTTGGTGTCATACAGGCTTTCCCGGAATGACAGATGGGCGACCTTTTCTACATCACGGCTGACGACAGACGACAGGTGCTCAGAATTCAGCCCCTTTTCTGGTCTCTCACTTTTTGCGTTTTGCCAGACAATGTGCTAACATTAGCCAAGTTTGGATAGGCTGACTTTAATCCAGCGGTGGAGATTTTAGCCAAGTCCGGCCAATATCATAAATTGATTAGTTGGTCGTGACGTGGTATTTTTTTTTGCTCGAAAGATGGTAGTTTGGTGAGCGTGAAGGCTGTGAGTAGAAAGATTAGGAGTGTGTTCTATGGATGGTGGATAGTTACGGCGGGGGTTGTCCTCTGTGTGTTCGGTTACGGCGGGTGGTTCTACTCCTTTGGGGCTCTCTTTAATCCCATCTCAACCGAGTTTGGTTGGTCAAGAGCAACGACTTCGCTGGCCCGTTCCGCCGCCAGCCTGGAAGGCGGCGTAGAAGGGCTGGTCACCGGTCCCCTTGTCGACAAGTTCGGGCCAAGGTTTATGGTCAGAGTTGGCTGGACAATGGCAGCCCTGGGTTTCTTCCTCATGTATTTCATTAATAGCTTCTGGATGTTCCTCGTGAGCTACAGTTTGTTCCTTTCCCTGGGCATGAATGCGGGCCTGTATGTGCCGCTGCAGACCAGCGTGGCCAAGTGGTTTGAACAAAAGAGAGGCCTGGCTCTGGGTCTGCTGACCACTGGGGCTGCCCTTGGCGGCTCGATTTTGGTGCCGGTGGTGGCTTGGCTGATTACGGACTACGGATGGCGGAGCGCCATTATCGTTCTGGGTATCGGGGCTCTCGTTCTGGGCTGGGCAATGAGTTTTATTCTGAAACCCCACGGCCCAGACCACTACGGACTTGAGATGGATGGTAGAAAGAGTGAAGCAGCGTCTAATCCAGCCACCCCAGCTATTACCCATGCTCGCGCCAGCCCCACGGTGGAGGCAGAAGGACTAACCCTGAAAGAAGCCATGAAGACGCAGGGTTTCTGGCTGCTGGTCATCATCTTCACCCTCACTCATACGGCGCTCAATGCCATTGTGGTGCACGAAATTCCTTTTATTGAAGACATGGGTGTGTCAAAGGTCCTCGCGGCGACGGCTCTGGGCACGATGACACTGATGAGTGCGCCAGGCCGGTTATTCGGTGGCTGGCTGGCAGACAGATGGAACCTGAAGTATCTATACGCCGTTGCCAGCATGGTACAGGCTGGCGGCCTCTTTATTTTCTCGCGGGTAACCAGTATGTCATGGGTCTGGGGTTTTGTAGTCATTTACGGCTTAAGCTATGGGATGCGAATTCCGCTTGAGCCGGTGATGCGGGCCAAGTTTTTTGGCCGGAAAGCCTTTGGCGCAATTATGGGCTACTTAAACGCTTTTGCCGTACTTGGCTCCTTCGCCGGCCCCTACTTTGCTGGGTGGATTTTCGACACTACCGGCAGCTATGTCACCGCCTTCCTTACCTTCGCCGCCATGATGGCGGTGGCGGCCATTCTTGTGCTGTTTATCAAATCCCCCACTCCACAACCCTAGGCATCTAAATAGCTATTGGCCAATCTCTGGCGAGCAGTGAGTTTTGACGCCACTTTAATGGCAGCGTGACGCAGTTAGACTAACTACTTACCTGGCCGCCGCTTGGGCTTGAAGACGGCGGCTGGCTTGAATCTGGCGGAGTAACGAAAGCCCTCGGCTCCCGCCATATCTCCGTACTTCTTCCTCAGTTCATCCAGCGGGCCAACATCCAGAGCGTACATCGGGCAGGCTTCCACACAGATAGTCTGCTGGCCTTTCTGCAATCGCTCCAGACAGAAGTCGCACTTCTGCATCTTGGCACCTGGTTCGGGGCCAAACTGCGGCGCATCCCACGGGCAGGCATTGAGGCACAGTGTGCGGCACTCTTTATTACCCAGACACTTCTCCCGGTCAACCACTACAATACCGTCGGACTCTCGCTTGGAGATGGCTTTCACCGGACAGGCTAGAACACAGGGCGGATTGGTACACTGATAGCAGGGTGAGGCGAGATAAGCCAGGAATAGATTGGGAAATCTGCCGTCCTCAATCGTCTTGATACGCATCCAGTTGACCAGTCCCGCGGGAACATCGTGCCAGTCCTTGCAGGCGACGGCACAGGTATAACAACCGGTGCAGCGAGTCTGGTCAAAGTAGAATCCCATCTGTGTCATTACCGGCTCTCCAAATGAGCTATTTTTCGGTTTCTTTTGGTGCCAGTTCCACCTGGACCAGCGTAGTATTCATCGGCACTGCGCCTCCCGGAGACCGCTGGTCGTTGGTCAGAACATTGGCACAGCCACCCCGGTCAACACCATTCTCATCCGGGTCATACCAGACCCCCTCACTAACATTGACCACCCCGGGCATGATGCGCTCGGTAACCATGGCCGGGATGCGCATCCGGCCGCGTTCATTGAAAACATCCACCAGGTCGCCATTCTTGATACCGCGGGGCCCAGCATCCACCGGATTGAGCCAGACGGAGTGCGGCTCAATCTCCCGCATCCAGGGCACATTGTGCCAGGTGGAGTGCGCCCGCGTCTTATAGTGTGTGGTCAGAAGCTGTAGGGGATACCTGCCCGCCTTCGGGTCATCGTAGTTTTCCCAGTGAGTAATATATTTAGGGATAGGCGGAATCCGGGGGTCGTTCATCTCCGCCATGTGGTCACAGTAAATCTCAATCTTGCCGGAGAGGGTGGGGAAGGGGTTATGTTCCGGGTCTTCAATCTGCTCTTTAAAGGAGATAATCGGTTCCGGCAGCTTGATTTTGAGGACACCGTCTCGTTTCATGGCATCAAAATCGGGTATGTCATCCCGGTAGGAGGCGATACCGCGCAACATGTCCACATCGCTGATTTCAGGAAAGACCTCGGGAAGGTCCAGCTTCTTGGCCAGCATGCGGCAGATTTCAAGGTCGGACTTTGACTCATAGAGCGAGTCGACGGCTTTATTGAGGTAGATATAGTAAGGTGAGCCCAGCCAGGGCGGTGCGATATCATCGCGCTCCATAAAAGTATTTACCGGCAGGAGAATGTCAGCGAATCTGGCGGTGGGGGTCATGAACTGCTCGTGCACGACCACAAACTCAAGCGACTTGAAAGCCCGCACGCCTTTATTGGTGTTTGGATTCTGGTTCAGGTAGTTGCCGGCCACCACATAGGCCATCTTGACGTCCGCCGGGTAGCCACCGGCGCGACCTTTCAGGATGGCATCAAAAATCTGCGAGCTGTGGATGCGGACGCTGTTCGGGTTGGTACCACCCCGCAGCTTGTAGAGGGCGTCCTTGCGTGGCGGGGCTCCTTCCTCGACGGGATTGCTCCGCTCTCGCATTCCCCTTGTTTCTCGGCTGGAATAGGCGCGCATGAAACCCGAGGCATAGCCGCCGTGAATGCCGATGTTGCCAGTGATGGCACACAGAACATTGGCCGCTCGGGAGTATTGCTCACCCATGGCTGAGCGGGCCGGACCCCAGCCGGCAATCAGGGCGGCCGGCCTGGTGGCGGCGTATTCTCGGGCCAGACTGGCGATGG
>CAYGYD010000002.1:5126-37041 GCA_964354005.1 uncultured Dehalococcoidales bacterium
GCAATCAGGGCGGCCGGCCTGGTGGCGGCGTATTCTCGGGCCAGACTGGCGATGGTTTCGGCGGGCACTTTAGTAATGACCTCGGCCCACCGGGGCGTCTTGGGGATACCATCCTCTTTGCCCAGCACATAGTCCTTGTACTTGTCAAAACCTACCGTGTACTTGTCAATGAAGGCCTGGTTCTGAAGTTTCTCTGTTATAATGACATAAGCCATAGCTATAAGCATGGCGGTGTCGGTGCCAGGACGAATGGGAATCCACCGGTCGGCAAAGGTCGCCGCTGAGTCGGTGAAGCGGGGGTCGATGGCGATAATCTTGATTCCTTTTTCCCGGGCCCTGGCCAGCCACAGCGCCGTACCCGGGTCTTGAATAGTATTGGCCGGGTTCCAGCCCCACATGATGATGAGCTTGGAATTCAGCAGGTCATCCCGAGTATTGCCGGTGCTTATGGTGCCGTAGGTCGCTATTGAGGCGAAGAGTGGTCCCTCATAGGAAGCCACGCCCCAGGTGCGGGTGAAGCCGCCGAAGTGCAGGAGCAGACGGCCCACCGGCCCTGGGCCATGGAGCATCCCCTGGTTCCCGGCCCCAGCCGCCAGCAAAATCGCCGAGTTGCCGTAGGTCTTCTTTATCCGCCGCATCTCACGGGCAACCTCGTCGAGGGCCTCATCCCAGGAAATACGCTGAAACTTGCCTTCTCCACGCTGGCCAATGCGGCGCATCGGATACTTCAGGCGGTCGGGCAAATAGACCCTCTGGCGGTAAGCCCGCCCGCGCAGGCAAGCGCGAATCTGAGGTTCTTCGCCGTTATCCGTCTCTATGCGGATTATCTTGCCGTCTTTAACATGAGCCTTGAGGACGCACCGCCCACCGCAGTCGTGACAACAGCCTGAAGGCACAATGATGACATCGCTATCTGAGACTATCCCCTCTTTTTCAGCCATCCACTACCTCACGCAAATTCACTAAGTATCCGGCCCCAAATTCAGAATAACACAGGCTGAGGAAGGCGGTCAAACAAGAACCGCTACATGTAAGAGGATTGAATGGGGTATCAGCGGCCGATGGCGATTACGCCAGCCATTTCATATCATCCGATGGCTGCGGCGGAGCTACTGTCGCCGGGGCACTCCGCCAGGATGAGTCTTCAGGCCTTGGACCGTTTCAGTGAGTTGATAAAGGCGGTTATGCTCCGCCTATTCGGCAGCAGCATCGGTGTTTCTTGCTGGTACTTATCATAGCCCTCAAACATCTTAAGGAAGAAGAATTTGTCCTGCACGATGACCACCACTATATTCACAACCACTAATATCGGCGCGGCGATGAGCATGAGACGTGACTTTGAAATAAGAACCAGCGAGAAAAAAAACAAGGTTACCCAGTAGACACCCGGGTGACGAACCAGAGCGTACAGCCCTGTCTTGATCAGTTTGTCGCCAACACCGGCGCTGACATATGTCTTACGGAAGGGTAGATTGATAAACAGGGCAAACGTTATCATCATCAGAGAAATGGCGAGCAAGAACCAACCCACCCAGGTCAGCCAAACGGGTATTGACAGAGTATTTGATTGAAGGCACAGCCTTATCAGCGAAAAGACCAATGCGGCAAAGCCAGCCGCCCAGATAATCGGCTTTGCCCCAAAAGGAATCTTTTTCAAAGATACCAAATCAAAAAAGTGTATTACTATGAAACCAAAAACGCCTATGCCGATGTATTCCATAATTCTGTTCTCACAGTAAACAGAATATAGCCAAAATATCAAACACATTATGACATTTTATGTTTGCTCAAGCAAGGTATTTTGTTCTAGAACATTATTATAAGCTGTGGAATAATAATTGTCGCCACGAGGCCAAGTTTCCTTTGCTCCGGCTCCCAAACCATTCCGATGTTAGTGTTAGATTGGAGGTCGAGAAAGCGGAATTCTAGATGGTGAGAAGGGCCGGCATTCCGGAGCAAATCATCGGCAGGTTACGGGAGCCTAACTGCCCGGTAGCAAATTACAAAGATATAAGCGTAACCGCTTCACTTCGGCCTGACTTGAGGTTCTGCCAATAGGGTCACACTGGTTGGGCCACTACTCACCATACCCCGAAAGCAGCTCTCGCCATATTGGTTGTGATAGGTTACCGATATCGTGTACTTCCCAGGTTTGACCAGCTCTGGACGAGCCAGGACCTTAGCCAAGTTGACATCTACATTAAGGGTACCACCGGCGGGCAGGGTAGCGTACTTAATCGAACCCTCATAGAAATCAATCTTGCCGGCACCGGGGATAGCTATGTGCATACCATCTTCGCCCACCATGTTAAAGGCGAAGAAGACCGGAAGCGGCTCGAAATGTTGCAGAATCCTCATTTCCTGCCCACTTATGTTCTCGAATGTCACCCTCAGGGGGATGTTACTCTTAGTGTACACAACTCCCGGAATCGTCGACAACACAATTCTAAGGGGAGACCCGGTGTCAGCAGCCATCTTACCCATCGAATTCACCTCCCATCTCCTTACGGGTTATAAGGCAACCAGGGTTGATAACAGGGGGTATCCGTGCTGGGCGAGTCGGTCCCCTGTTCCACCGTCCATTTTTTGGTTCCAGCTAGCGTCTGCACGCTCTTGATTGCTGCATTCAAGGTCAGCTGTCCGGCCGCATAAGGTCGGTCGCCCGCCCCATCACCGAGGGTGAACCAGTAATCGTGTGCTTTGGCCGCGAAGCCGCTCACTTTACTGTCGGCTTGCTTTTTCAGGTCAGTAATGGCCGGGCCCTTATCTGGCTGGGTGTCTTTGGAGACCGTCAGATTCTCGATGGCTGTCCGGCATGTCGGCCAGTAGTGATTGCAGGTCTCTTGCCACTCCCGGTAGTGGTATAGCTCGTGGTCTTTGCTGGCGGCTTCGGTGTGCCAACTACCCCTGCTACCCCTGTTATAGTACCCCTTCATCACCTTCACGGCGTCTTGTGCTTTGGCCTCGGCAGTGGGGGGATTGTCGATGGGATTTTCGGAGCCACCGGTGTGCACAGTAGTAGTCGCACCGCCGCTAGCGGAGCTTACGCCAAGCTTCCAGGCATTGCTTGCTTTGTCATCGACCTCTGTATAGCTCACCGTGAAGGGTTTTTCGACACATGTGGAAGCGCCATTGCTGGTGTCAGAACTGTAAGTGGCAGCCGGCCAGCTTACATCTTGGGTTTTGACCTGGTCGTCGTGCGTCGGTAACGCGCCGGCTTGGCGAATGTACTTGGGTGGCATCCAGGTGATGTTGGCTTCGGTCTTCATCTTATCGCTGTCCTTGACATCAAAGGCAGCTTCGCGCCGGCTACTGGCCGACTGTCGCTGGGTCCAGCCGAAAGCTGGCTGTGGCTCGGCTTCCACCCTGGCGTCGCTCTGCTGCACGACATGAGTCAGTTCGTGGGCGAGCAATTGTTTGCCTGCCTGAGAACCGGGATTGTACTTGCCCTCACCCATGTAGATGTCTCGACCGTGCGTGAACGCTTGAGCGCTCAGCTCACGGTTCATCCGGGCGGCTTCCCTATCAGTATGCACCTGCACACCGCTGAAGTCGGCTCCGAAGCGCGGCTCCATGTAGGCGCGAACATCATCCGATAATGGGCTACCGCTGCCCTTGTTGGCAACAAGGCGGCTCTCCAGCTCGCTTCCAACTTCCAAACTACCATCGGACTGGGTGGCACTGACCGGACTAATCAAGACGGCCAGCGGGTTGGTATGTAAGAGTTCCTCGCCATCTCCCTGCGCCGGTAAGGGTTTTGTGTTGGCTGGCATTGTGCTCATACTCATCACCTGCTGCGCTACCCGGTCGGCTTCTCTCTCATACTCATCATCAGGTTGGCTGACGGTGAGTTTCGCCTGTACGAATTTAGAGTTCAGCAGGCGTTGCACGTACCGGTTCCCATAAGTCCGCTGTAGATGTAATACGAGATTAGCCCTACCCTCACCAGAATGAGCTGCGGCCAGCAATGCGGCGTGCTGGTCCATCGGTGGCCGGAACGGGGTTTCAGTGACTGAAACTGTACCCCGCTCCCACCCATGAAACCGGTCAAGTAGTGGCTCAGACTCCTTGTTCCTGACACGGTGCTTCTGGTCAACCTCCCCTTGCTTTTGCCGACTCGCTTTTTCATGCTTGGCCATCTTTTTACCCCCGTTAAGCTTTATTGTGCCCCTAAGGCTTGCAGTTGTACAATTTGGAATCTGTGCCTGGCGCTGGAGCAGTGGCTTGGTCTGGAATTCCTCCTCTTCAGCCGGTTGGGCCGATGCTTGTGTCCAGGGTCACTCCTTCTGTCTGGCCATGTCCTGTGTCAGCGTCGAAACCATCTTGCTCGTCTTGGTGCTCCGCAAGACCGTCACTCCACAATGTGGCGATGTCGCTCTCAGGTTGATTAAGCAATCGTTCTTGCAACGTTGGGGTCCAACTTCTGGCGATTTCGGCATGTCGGTCTTCGTGTTTCCGCAAGCACTCAAGCATGCGATTCCATTCAACCTTTTCCTCCGCAGAGGCCCTCCTCCATCCCCTACCAGTCCATCGTGGGAGACGAATAGTGAGTTTCAGATTGATATTCACTCGGTCGGTCACCCCTTCCGTTGTGCGGTAACTTTGAGTCCACTCCCAAGTACAGCGCCCCCATTCTTCAGGGTCTAATTGTGTGGACACTTCTGCCAAGTTATTACCCGTGACATTGTAATGGGTCTTCTTAACCGCGCTAATTGTGATAGTGCCCTTTGATGACGCCGCCGGCGTTCGCGCTATTATGCCCGCTTCCGTCTCTACCTGGCGCTGGAGCAGTGACTTGGTCTGGAGTTCCTCCTCTTCCGGCTGACGCGGCACATGAAACACTGCCATTGAGTTCAGCAGGCGCTGCACATACCGGTTACCGTAGGTCTTCTGTAGCTGTATTACCAGATTGGCCCTTCCTTCATTCGAATGAGCTCTGGCCAACAATCCGGCATGCTCGGCCACCGGTGGCCGAAACGGGGTTTCCGTGATTGGAAATGTACCCTGCTCCCACGCCTGAAACCGTCCCGATATTGGCGGAGACTCCTTACGGAGATATTGTTGTCGGTCTGGCTCCCCTGGCTTTTTCCGAGTCCTTCTTTCAAGCTCCTTCATCTCAACTCTTCCCTGTTTGGCTAATGCCCAGCTTTAGTGTTTTGAGCATAGGCCAATATATTAGCGCCAATTTCAAAGGCAGTGCGGATTATTTCTCGGGACAGGGGAGCACCCTGATGCCCTCCATGCCAGGCACAGCCGTAGTCGGCGCCGCTATAGACCATACGCCGGCCCTCAAGAAACATGCCCGGCTCAGCTCCCGGGGGTACCTCAGAGAAAACATGAAGCGCCAATAGAAGGGGATGACCCCGCTGGACAATCTCCAGCTTACACTTCAGTTGGACGGCGAGCTGATTGAAGGCCAGGCCAAACTCCTTTGTCGCTTTGGCTTCCGCCTCTCCCTGTCCTTCAGAGCAGCCTTCTCCCAGAATGGTCCCGCCCGATTGCAGGAAACCATTCAGGGCGGCCTGCTGCTCTGCGGTTAGCTCAAAACGCCTGTTCCCAGTCAGGTAAAGCACAGTATACCGACTAATGTTCCCGTCCAGAGCTACATTCTCCTCAAGCTTGACCATAAAGTCATACCGCCGGTTTATCTCCCCCAGTAAGCTCTTCAGGCCAGCGGAGTGGAGATTAGCGCTGGCTCCACCCAGGACGGCATGGCCCAAGATAACCGTTTCCCGTTGGGCAACGGCAATTTCTGGAGCTGCGACCGTCGGTCTTTCTGAGGCAACCGGTGCAGCCACCGACTTCACCTCATGCCGGAAGGAGAGGTTTATTTCATTCTCTCCTGGGCGTGATGGAGTCCTGGCATCTCGTACTACTGCGTAAGTGGGGTTGAAATCAATTCGGGCCAGTTCTATGTAGGGTTCTGTGGGCAGTTTGTCCCTCTCCTCAATCTTGTAGGCATCCAGCAGGCGGGTAGGCTGTCCTCCCTCCAGAGGCTGGTATGGTCCGTCGGGCACCTCCCGGAACTGAATGATGAGATATATTGTTCCCGGCTTACGGGTTTGGAGTTGGTAGCGCTGTGTCTGGGGAACAACAATAATATTACCCTCAGGGTCAACAGCAATTCCCGGATGGATATTCACTGATAAATCAGGCGGGCTACTGGCGGTTACCTTGAGACCTTGGGCTATTCCAGTTTCATGGAAGGCCAACAGGTGAAGCTTCTGCTGGTCTCGGTGGTAGCTGTGTGCTACCCGCCACGCATCAACGTCTATTACCAGTCCCTGAAAGGGGTTTACCCTTTTCAAGTTGAATTTCTTAATGACATCTTCAAGTGCCATTGCTCTCCCGCCTCGGCCCCTGGCCTTTTATTTGCAGCGCATAGACAGTATGGGCTGGTTTTTGCGTCTCAATAATTGACCTAACGCTGTCGATATTGATTTCATTACCACCATCGAGTTCCAGGGAGACAGTGAAGTGGTACCCTTCCCCGGAACTACCAAGTTGAGTATTGATGCCCAATCTAGTTTCGTGGTCCAGACGCATGCCCGGAATGTACTCAGATATTTCAGGGACTCGGCCCGTATAAATCCGCAAGTACTGAGACAGCCCTCGCTTAGTCCCTCGCCATCGATAAAGCTCGGCGGCCGATTTCACCAACTCGCGGCGTCTCTCTATTGGCCATGTCGGGTCCAGGGCTAGGTCTACCCAGGATGCCAGCCATTGAAGCAAGGACTCGGGCGTCACCAGTGGGTCTAAGTATAGAGCCAAATTATTAACAGTATTCTCAAGAGGCTTCATTATACTTTCACAAATAAGCAGAAATTGCCCCATGAACTCGTCATCCCGATACAAAGCTGGTAGATACCGGATGAAGCTGTTCTCGGTTCTCAAGTTGTTGTCACCATTCTGAATTGGCACTGTCACTTCCTTTATCAATTGGTATATTGATTATAAAGTGTGAATAGTCAAGATTTCTTACAGATTCTTATCTCACCACCCTTACTTCGTGCTGGTGCGAGCAGAGTACGCTCTGAGGCGGGATACTTATCATTGTAGTGGCTTCCTGACGCTGGCCAGTGTCTGGGTCAACAGGAAAGAGCTTAACCTCCTCGACATAGTCAACTTTGGCAATTCCCTGGAGGGCAGCATAGACCTCAGACAGACTAAGGCTGCGTCCGAAGGGCCAACCGTGCCCATCGGCACCCCCGCATACCGGATTAATATAGTGGTATAACCTTCTTTCGACCTCAGCTGCAATCTGCTGGTGATTACTGCCCCTTTTTGCCCTGACCTGAATCGCCACAGCCACGGGTACATACTGTGGAGAAGCAATTTCAAGGCGTGTCGCCAGCAAGCGGCGCTCGTCAAGATAGGACTTTACTTGCTCCTGAACCCGCCGGGGCACCTCGAGTTGCTCCATCGGTATGTAGCCCTCGCTATCTGATACCGATGGGACGAGAAGAAGGCGTACCGTCCCCGGCGGTGGACTTTTTGCGTCAGCGGCATCCCCAGGACAGATACACCTGGCACGGGCTATCATGGATGACGCCTCCAGGGCTAGGTACTCGAAATCTTCGTTGGTAACCGCCCTGGTGTTGGCTCTTAAAAACCGGGGAGTTCTTAACTTGGCGCTCTCCAGCGTCTCGGCATCATTCCCACCCTTGGCTGCCGCAAAGTTCTTAACTGACGCCACATACGGGATGGAAGACTTCAGCACAGTAATTGTTCCCTCACCGACATTACCAATTACACCGCCACCACAGCGGTAGGAGGTGAAACGAATGCGGCGTCCGTTAGGCGGTACTTTGCCGTGCTGGCGTTCCTCACCAGAAGGTTGTCTGATGGAAGGCCCGAACTGAATTTCTCCTGAGACACTATCGCAGGTAAAGTGAAGGTCGGTAGGGCCAGAGTCAGCGAAATCATTTACCTCTTGCCATGGCTCGTACTCTCCTTCGTTTTCCGCCTCTACCTCCACGGTTTCCCTCGGTTCCCTTGACAATACCGGGACATTCTTTAACTGGAATCTCTGACCGGGGGTACCGTCACTCCGTCCTAGCAATTCGTTGGTTATCCGTAGAGCGTGGCTGGTCGGTATTGTGCCGCCAATACTCTCCGAGATGATGCTCCTTACCCTGGGGGAACTACTGTACGCCCTTTGCCCGGGACTGGGCTTTGTTGCCCGACACCGTATCCAGTAGGCATGTTTCCCGTCTACCTCTCTCATAGCGCTCGTGGTGGGTATACAGAGAATAACCTGACCGTTGGTATTCAATCCACCAGTTGTATCAGATTCCAATCTAGTCAGTGACCATCGTTCCTGCTCGCCGTCCCAGTACTCCCAAGCCAGAGGCGGGTTGCGAGGGTCGACTCCAATGCCTTCTATACTGCTCTGCATGGTTAATACCAAAGTGTGTGCGTTGAGATTTTCACTGTATCCTAGATAGAGTGCGTTATTTTCCGCTGGTACCTCTTGGAAGATGGGTCTCTGAATGTCAGGGTTCTTCAGTGCTGGCATGATATCAGCAAATGCCTTATCGTCGGGAGTAATCAGGGCGTAAGCCAGGGTAGGCCGAAGAATGGTAAAATCCCGGTTGGTAGTAAAGGTAATGGCGTCCTCGGTCTCTGTACGCACTGTAGCCACCTCGGTTCCGTAGGGGATAGTGACTGGTTCCGGTTGTGGTGCTGCGAGACGGAAGGTTACATTCACGGCAGCGGGTTTCGGGGGTTCAAGCCGGATACCAATGAGATCCATAAACTTTATGTAGTTTTTCTCGGGCACGCGGTTCAATCGGTAGAGAAGCATGTCTACCATCCACGCAAAAATCTCGATGAGAGTAATACCGGGGTCACTTAGATTGTAGTCTGTCCACTTGGGACAGTACAGTGGAATCTTACTTCTCGCCTCACTAACAATATCCTGAAACTTTCGGTCGTCCAGATTTGGTGCTTGCAGTGCCATCATACCCTCCCCGGTACCAGATAGAACGGGTATACCAGATTTCGTGCATCGTTGGTAGCCTTAATACGGTACCTAATATTGATTATGAGCCGGCTGGTATCCACAGGGTCAGGCTGGGGGTCAACTTCCGTCACCTCAATGCGCGGTTCCCACCACCCCAAAGCTTCTTCAACGTAATGGGCCGCTAGGCCCCAGGTGGTGGCATTGTTAGGAGCAAAAATGAGGTTGTGAATATCGCACCCAAAGTTTGGGCGCATCCGTCTCTCCCCCTTAGCGGTACCAAGAATAATACGGATTGACTCTTCAATATCCGTTTCATGCCGAGACAGGGCAATTCCACCCCGACCGTCTATCCGCAGGGGGAAAGACCAGCCCATTCCTAGTATATCTTTGTTTGTATCCGTTACCAAAGCATATCACCCCCCTTATGTATTTCAGCCGCCGATAAGCACTGTGGGGCATCCGGCCACAATGCTATCAGGCGGCCCGGTGCATGTCGCCATATCCCCCATCCGAGCGGCTGGCTGATTACCAATAAGGACAGTTGCGCTACCCATCGTAATTGGGCCTCCCACATGTGGTATTGGTGGTACGCCGGGAGTGACCATCGGACAGGTGTGCATATCTCCCATTCGAGCGGCGGGCTGACCGCCTATCAAGACAGTAGGACATCCGGGCGGAATAATGACCCCGCCATGGGCCGTCATATCTCCTACTCTGGCTGCTGGTTGCGGCATTTTCCTTCACCTCCAGATGACAGCTCGTAACGCTAATTAATCTTCACCAGCCCACCCTTAATTTCTACCATAGGGCCTCCATCAATATTCGTAGAAGTACCCTGAATTTTCATCATCCCTGTTGACTTAGTGTCCATGTTGCCCTGCGCCTGGACTTCCATATTTCCGGTTGATTTAGTTGTCATATTGGCCTGCGACTGAATTTCCATATTTCCTTTTGATTTGAGCAGCAATGTCCCGGCGCTTTCCAGGCTGATACCATTCTTATCCAGCGTGATTTTGTGTCCATCTGAGGTCTGAATAGACACTGAATTATTCTTTGAGTCGATCTCAAAGAAGTTTTTGGCTGTTTTATCGACGATAGAGATTTTTTCATCACCGTCAGTATCGTCAAGAGTAATCGTATGCCCGGAACGGGAGTGAATAATCCGTTTTTGAACCTTACCGTCGCCGGCAACTATTTTGTCACTGGGCTCCGGCGGTTTGTCCTTGCCATTCCAGAGCGCCCCCAGAATATAAGGTTTGTTGATATCATCGTATTCAAAGGCAACCAGTACCTCGTCGTTGACCTCAGGGATAAATTCAAAGCCTCTCCCAGGACCGGCCATTGGGGTAACCAGCCTGGCCCAATGGCTCTCCAACTGGTCAGATATTGTGGGGTACTTGACCTTTACCCGAGCCAGGCCATCAGGGTCCTTTGTGTTAGTGACAATGCCCACGACCACACCGTAACTGCGGTTACCCTTGCTAGCCAACAGTTGCCCCAATGTATTGGCACGGTAGCCACTAATTTCGAACTGTGTGGTATAGCCTGATAAATCATAACGATGAATGGCACGAGTAATCCGGTAACGCCCGGAAAAGCGCTCACCTATCCCCTTGAGCTCAACCTCGGCGCCTGCCCGTACCTTTGGGTTCCCCCGGCAAGTGCCTTCTCCATGGAAAAAGGCATGGCATTTCTCATCAAGGACGGATTGAGCTAGTGCATCAGCTTCTCCTTGACTCCATACAGGATAATCATTCACAACCTCCTCACGTGTCATGTTGAAGGCTTTCTTCACCACATTACCACCGTGGCTCTCACCGCCAACTGTGGGAGTACCGATAGGAACTTTTGATTTTCCAATAATCGCTTTCTTTTGCTTTGCGTCCCAGCCATGGACTTCCGCCTCAGCAACTTGTTCAGCAGTCGTGAAACGAGCCTGAAAGTTCACTAGATTTTTGCCCCACTCCAGAACTATTCCCCGGTCCCCAGTGCTCGGTTCCCGGCGAAAGTAGAGTACACCATCTTTAACATAGACAAAATAATCAACGTGCTGGGCTCTATCCTGCAGAAATTCCATGTCGGTCTGGTAGTCCTGAAAAACATGGTCATAAACCACCTTCGTGCGTTCCACATTAGCACTCAGACCGTTCTCCTGGGCTATCTTCTGCACAATGTCGCTGTCATTCATTTCCAGAAAGACCCTGGTCTTCTTCCCGCTATGAAGGCGGTGTGATTTGTCATAGCCTCTAATTATCACGCTGGCACCAATGTCCTCGATCAACTCTGGCTCAATAGCGGTAATCTCCCCTTTCGTCAGGAGTTCGGTCGCCATGCTTTCCCCCTCGGCTTTCCCCGAAACTTCCACTGAGTTGCCAATGTCTAAAAGAGAGGAATCTATCCAATGCAGGGTGGGGTCATCGAGGTGAATAGTGAACATGTCAGGGAGATGGAGGCTGGTGTCGACCTCGATTTCCCTGACGCAACGCATCAAGTCCCGGGGGGCGTCTCGGCCACTGATTTTGAAAGGCATTTGTGATATTAGTTCTGACATAGAATCTCCTGACTTAGGGTGGTGGGGCAATGGCTAACACCTGCCCCGGTCTAAGCCTCGAGGGGTCATCAAGCCTATTAGTATCGGCGATATAGCGCCACATAGCGCTATCGCCATACTCATCAAAGGCAATCCAGTCGATGGTATCTCCCTCATTTACCACCCGCCGTTTGTAGCCGGGGTTACCTACGGTAGTGGGGTTCTGTGGTCCATAAACGCCTCCCTCCTTCGCCTGAAGGAAAGAGACATCCAACGTCGCCCTTACTGGTACGCCATCATCACGGAAGAGGGTGCATTTCTCACTAATACGAGTAATGACTGCCTTGAATGTCCATATCTTCCCCCAGTGAAATTCGACCATGGGAGGTCGCCCCTTAGCGGTAGTCATATCCGTCGCCTTCTCATCAATGTCCATCAGTTTCCGGACCTTTTTGGTAGTGTCACGCACATCTCTACCGGTGGTGGAGGTATCAAGGAACAGACTCATCGTCAACGTCGCCGCACTGCCGCCCCCGAATTCCAGGTTTGGTACATTCTCGCCCTTGACCGGTTTCGGGGTCCAGGTATTGCTTTTCTCGAAGGTGTACTCATTAGGATTAAACAGGCACTCGATTTCTTCCCTGGTATCTAGGTTAACTATCTTAGCTTTTTCCACTGCTCGGTATCTCCTCCTGTTATCATGTCGGGCGACGCTCCCTTTCTACCATTAGCATTCGCTTTATGAGAGGATATATTTCACGGGCGAGGGCTCTGAGGTCCGGGGCAGCTTCCTTCTCCCCGCGCTTATCGCCTCGCGATTCTGGTGCAGTGGGTTGAGGCACTTCCTTTGTACTAAGCACCTGGCCGACCGGTGCTAAAGAAAGCTCAGACCCATTGTGATTCCTGGAATAAGTTGGTTCGGGTATAGTATCAGATGTATGTCTAAACAACTCTTCACTATGGGCAGTACTAAAGTCTGACTTCGGTCGTGCCGGGGAGACCATCGGCAGCTCCAGTGCCATTTGACGAGCATACTTGTAGCTGGGAGAAGAGGGTACATATTCACGGCTCCGCAGGAATCCATGGTCTTCACTCTTGTCGGACAGGGGGACACAGGCTGCTGATTTGAAGAGTTGCTGAGTAGGGAAAGCCATCGTGCGCGAGATGCTTTCAATCACCGGTAGCCTGATAGCCAGGCCAGTAATGGACGGAGGCTCTCTGTGTCCTTCAGGGAAACCCCGCTCCATACCGCCGCGTACTCCAGTAACAAAACTGAGCGTATCCGGGCTCATGGTGAGGTTGGTCAAATCTTCAGGCGCACATGTAACCTCAGCTTTCTGTCCCACCTGCTTTGTTGGCCGATTGATGACTGGTTCCCTCATCTGAGCCTGGTCTACCTCCAACGATGGCGGTGCCGCAACCCTAAGTGGGAGCACCCTGGAGCCTTCGCTGGGGAATACTCCCCGGGGTAGCCGCGAATTTGATGCCAGCCCATCAGGTTTACTGGCTGTCCTCTGTACTGCCGGGCGGCCGAGTCCCTTTGACATGACATTTGTTATAGGAGGCTTGCTCGGACCAGGCAAAGCATTAGACAAAGTCTTACGCTCCAATGTGGCTGGCTGGGTAGAGCTTATCAAGGCATGTAAGGTATGCTCGGTTCGCACTGGTGCCTCATCTGATAGTCCGACCTTCACCATACTGGCTCTGAAAGGCATGACCGCTTGCCTGTCGGTCACACTGCTGGACTCTCCTTCTGCCAAAATTGCTTTCGGGTAGTCGGAATGTCCTATCTCAGAAGTACGGCCTTCGCCAACGCCCTTGCCGATTATGTGAGTACGGGCTTCCATAAGTCTATGTTGCGGGGCCATTCGCTGAGTTATGGGTGTCAGGAACTGGGATAATGGCCGGGGCAGCCTTTCTTGAGCAACTTTTATGTGCCTGCGGTCAAGCTTTGGAACCTCGCTGGACTGATATATGCCGGGATTCGGAATTCTGCTCTGGCTGACATAGGATAATGTAAAGTTATCAGCGTCTTTGGTCGGTTGACCAGCAGCTATCTGCCTGGTCATGAGTGGCATGGAACCGGTGCGCGCATGGTAGGAGTGTTCACTGGTGGTATCAGGTAAGCTCTTCCCAAACACAGGCAGTGACAAGAGATTCTTGATGACGGCCGGGTAGGACTCATTCACGATGGAAACTGGATGTTTCTCTTTCGTGACCGGCGCTGTTTTTGTAAGCCCATTCAAGTAGAGCCCGCTAGCCACCGGCTCGGTTCTTACAGGCATAGCCGCAACCGTAGTGCCATGCAGTTCCCCACTCATTACTGGCGGTGAAAACAGATGAGTAGTCATCAACGGAAGGGGTTCTTTTGTAGCCCGCGGATAGGCCTCATCCGTTTCATGAACCAGTTGCCCTGCCTTATTAGCCGCTACCGTTTGGAGAAGCCTCGCTGGGCCGAGGTCATTTGACCCTGGACCTGTATCGTTAGTTCGTTGCCAGTCGGCGGCGTATGCCGTCGGCCCAGAGCCATGCTCCTGCTTCCGGGGCTGTCGAAACCAAGGCAGGTTGAGCCTTTGCTGCCACACCGGTGGAACAAAAGTGGATTTTCTCCGAACAAAATCAGACACCCCCGATACCAGGGGCAGGCGAATGGCTCGTGGTACAGCCGAAGCCAAACTAGCATGAGCCATCACCCACCTGGCTAGCCGGCTATTGCTTTCGCCAAGTTGACGCTGCTGCCAGATGTGTGAGAGCAAGGACGGCAGGCTTACATGCATTGCCGTTCGAGCAGCAAGCGAGAACGCTCGGTCAGCAACGCGTTTCAGCAACCAGGGGTTCAGTTCGTGGCTCGACCGGGTCTCATCCGGTTTCTTATTTGAGGTGCCGCCCTTTCGTGGCATCATACTATTTCCCCTATTTGTCGACCGCTATACCATGGTGCGCCAGCTCTAGGGTTTCTATGGCGACGGCAGCTTCATCGGTCTTGAACGCCGGGCCCACCCACTTAACCGGAAAGGCTTTGTCCAGTGTCCACCTCATCACTTTTGTTCGGTCCACAGTGCTGTAAAGGGTTATCGTGACCTGGCGGAATTCGAAACGCTTGCCTGCCCTCAGGTCGTTTTCCATGTCTTTGTACCATTGGTAGAGCTCATTGGATGTGGCGAAGCCTCGCTTCAATGTAACATTGGAAACCTTGGTTCTACCGGGGAACTTATGAACATATTCATTGAGCCCCCCCTCCTCATATTCAAAGACCTCGGTGGCCATTTCTAGGCCAGAGCACTCGGCAAATGCCGCCTCTGTGATATGCCCTACCTCGACGTGGTATTTAAATGTGGGAAAGGGGTCAACCCGTTGACCTGTCTTTGTCCCGCCGCTTGCAGCTATTGGCAGCGTCATAGTTCATCCTCCCATAGTGGCAATATCCCCCCTTTTGAAGACCCTGTATCAACCGTCTCCCTCATCAGCCAACTTCGGTCACTTTTCGATTTATCGCGGCAATCTTTTCCGCCCACCGACGGCGGTCATGGTGCTCCATCTCCAAGATGTCCTCAAGCGGCCAGTGAAAATAATAGGCGATGTAAGCTACCTCCTCTTGCAGTTGCTCGAGGGGGTAGCTTACAACCCCCCCGGGTGGTCAAAGTCCACCTCGAACTTGTGATTGCACTCGGGACAGGTAGTGGCGACTTTGGCCGTCCCGTTCTCGTTTATCCGGCGATAGAAGTCCTGGAGATAGGCAAAGTCGGCCGAGAACAGATTCTCAATGACCCCCGTACTAACCGCCGGGAGGCTACCCAGCTTGGTTATGACCCGGGCCAGGAGAATGACTGCCAGGTAGGCCTGGTTACTGTTGACACGAAGGTCACGGAGAGGGGCGATTTCATCCATGGCCGTCGCCATACGCATTCTGCCCTGCTTGTGGAGGTTGCCCTCGCTGTCAACATAGCCGCGTGGCAGGCTAAACTCGAATTCCGTTTGCAGAGCCATTTTCTACGCCTCCTATGCCTTAACACGTGTGATATACTCGTGTACCAGTGTCAACTCCTCAATACCGATTTCATTGCTGTCAGACTTAAGGGAGGGTCCACTTACCTTGGAAGGCCAGGCGTTGTTGAAGTTCCAACGGGCTACCTCTTTTAGTTCCTGGTCAAACATGATGATGGAGCCGGACTTGCGGGCATCCTTTACTTTGCCGTCTTCAACCTGTTTGCGCCAGTCCCATATAGCCATGTCCTGGGTGATGCCGCGCTTCAGCGTAATATCACCCCACTTGAGCCGGCCGGGAATCTTCATGACTATCTCTACGCCCTTGTCATTTACTACCTTCTGCTCGATGATATCATTCTCGGAGCCCAGGCCAACGCACTCCGTGAAGTAGCCTGTAACTGCCCCCTGAACTTCAAGCCCGAAATGAAAACTAGTTAGTGGATCCTGTCTTGTAGCTTGCTCTAATGCTGCTGGCATTGTTGGTTACCTCCTTTTTTGGTAATGTATTCTATTCAGATGTCTCTGAGCCGGCAGCCCACTGGCTGATGCGGAAGATAACGAACTCAGCCGGTTTAACTGGCGCCAAGCCAATTTCGATGATTACCTGTCCCAGGTCTCGCGTCGCGGGAGGATTGGTCTCGTCATCACACTTGACATAGAAAGCTTCGGCCGGAGTAGCCCCGAACAGCGCCCCGCTGCGCCAAACCGTGGTCAGGAAAGCGGTAACATCTCGCCTGATGCGTGCCCAGAGGTCCCTGTCATTGGGTTCAAAGACTATCCATTGGGTGCCCAACTGAATGGACTTCTCAACGAAGTTGAAGAGGCGTCTTACATTGATGTACCGCCATGATGCGTCGCTGGAGAGTGTCCTACCACCCCACACGCGAATGCCACGACCGGGGAAGGCACGAATACAGTTGACACCAATTGGGTTGAGGATGTCCTGCTCGCTCTTGGTAATCTGCATCCCCACACCCATGGCGCCCCTTACCACTTCGTTGGCCGGTGCCTTGTGGACCCCGCGCTCGGTGTCACTGCGGGCGTAGATGCCGGCGATGTATCCACTCGGCGGTATTAGGATGCTTTCACCATTACCCAGAGGGTTAGCCACCCTGACCCAGGGATAGTAGACGGCGCCATACTTGGTGTCATACCCGGCGTCTTTCATGCGCCAGTCTTTCATCTGCTGCGGGTTGAGTCCCGGCGGGCAATCGAGGATAGCAAAGCGGTCCTTCATGCTTTCGCAGTGGGCAATCATCGCCAGCTGGACTGCCTTCACTCCCTCCATTGACAGGGCATTCGCCTGAAACAGTGCCATGAGGTCGGGAACACAGAGCATGGTGACCTCGTCGGCCACCTCAAAGCCGGACAGCCCGGTGCGTTCGGCCGCATTGCCAACGATGACATCACTGGAAACCGGGACTAGAGCGGTAGGTTTGGCTTCACTAACTTTTAGCGTATACTTGCCCGGACTGGGGGCTCGCTCGGCCAGACTAAGCTCTGATTCCTTCTCAGCTATCCGGACCAGCTTGGACTGCTTGTTCACCACATCCACCACATTGCGCGCTCCTCTCCCCTTGCTAAAGGTCAGGTTCTCAAATACCTCCTCAGTCGCGCCACGGCGCACAATGAGGTTGAACTGGTCTTGAGGAGCGCCCTCGCCGCTAGGCTTAACCACCTCGATGGAAATCTCGGCTCCCGCGGGCCCGGCTTCTAAAGCCGTAATGGTCAGGCTCTCAACGGATGGCTGGACACGGCTAGGCAGGGCAGCTACTGCTTTTACCTCGGCGGGTTCTTCGCCGCCTGGAAGCCGGGTAATATAGCAGCGTCCGCCCCCATTCTGGAAGTAGCCGTAGACAGCCTGAGCTAGATAGCCTCCCTTGATGAAGCCGCCGAAGGTGTTGACGAACTCGGTAAAGTTGGGGATAAAGGTCGGCTTGTTGGCCGGTCCTCGCTCGGCAAAACCAACAAAGGCCGCGCAGGCAGTGCCGACGCCCTCAATGGGCTTGGTACCCCGGTCTACCTCTTCGACATACACACCCGGCGAAAGATATTCTGGTGACATAGTATTATCTCCTTTCTATAGTGTTCGTGCCGGACTGCGTTTCAAGTTGTCCCCTACCGACACCCAGGGGACAACGCCATGGTTCATTTCGACTGACTACCTCATCTATCACCCCCTTTGCGCCGACGCGGCTCCTTGCTCATACTTCCAGGTCATAGCTACGGCTGGGTATGGTGACCGACATTTCCTGAACCTTCTTGCCCGATATCAGCACCTGAAAGGTATGCTTCCCCGTGGTAAGCTTGGAAAAGGAATAACGTCCGTCATCATCAGTCTCAGCGGTCATTCCAGCCTCTTTGGCCACCACTCTGGCTCCAGGCAAGCCCTGGGTTGGCTTTCCCGCTTTATATACCATACCGTTAACCTGTACCAGACGCTCGGCATCTGTATCCGGTGGTTTGAACTCGAGTATCTTTGTCCTGACCATTGGTGCTGTGAATACCACATCTGTATCAAGAGGTACAGTAACCACATAGTTGATGGATGGCTTCATCTCGTTATCCAGAGCTGCCCAGAAATCAGCCGGGTTGCTAAACAGCCCATCTGGCTGGGCAGTAGTGGCCCTGATGGGACAAGGCTGCCCGACAAGCTGCCCGGATAGCACGTCCTCTGGGAGTTCAGAATACCGGAATAACGCCCGTAGCACATGCCACAACAGACGGTGCTCATCTTCAATATCACTGGTCCAGACCGTTATGAGGTAAGAAAGGTCTATTCGTGAGGGGTTCTTTCTCTTGGTAGTATTGCCATCCTTGTCTTTGGTGATTGCCCATTCGGTGCCGCGCAGCTTGTGGTTCTCCCGAATGTCATAGAGATAGATATTGACGGTTGGCTTGGAAATGGACGCTGACCACTCTCGGTCCGGCGTTTCAAAGTTAATATCTACCTCCGCCGGGTCAAGCGCTCCCTTCTTTGTCAGAAGCCCTTTTATGGTTTCATCGAGGTCGTTTATCATTGAGCTATGTTACCCCCATATTCTTGGCAAGCTAAGAACCCGGCTATTCGGTCGATATCTCTCCGGCCGGGGGAGGGCTTTCCCCGCCGAGTAAGTCGGGATTAACAATCTGTTTCTCGAAATCAAGCCATATTCGGCGGTCGTTACGGCAATCATACTTACGGCAGACAGCGGGACGGTGCTCGTAGATGCTGCATTTGAACATGTCCTGCTGCAAGTGCAGGCAGTAACCATCGGCCCCTGTTGCGTTCATGAATGGCTTCCCTAAGCTCCAGCGGATGCCTTCGCTGATATCCTGCAAAGAAAGGGCATAGGTCAGCTTGCAGCAGGCAGCACGGCACAGGTGCTGCCTCTTTTCACAGTCTATCCTGGCCTCTTCCGGCAGGCTGTATTTATCAATTTCGGAGCGCTGCACCCTTACACCGATGCCGGCCTCCTTAAAGCTATCTTGCAGGCGCTTCTCGACTGCCTTCTTACGCTGGTCAAGCTCCTCAACCCCTATGATTCCTTTGGCCACAAGTAACTCGATGAGCGAGTAGAGGTGGGCCGAAGCCTTATAGACTTTCAGGGCATTAGTGTCTAGCTGGCGATAGGAATAGAGAAACCCTTCGAGTATCTCCTGCGTTTCTATCTGGTGGCCGTTAGTCTTTATGACCATAATTTACTCCTCTCCAGGGCTTGGCTCCGGGTAAGCCTTCTTCCAGGGGGTGGCTTTCTTTTTCCAGTTCCCTGTCATCTCACGGTTCATTCGTTCATGCCTGGCCATCTTCTGACTTCCCGATAATTGCCTATCCCTTGACCAGCTCAAAGTAGTGGGCAAAATCGTTTTCGGTACACAGCTTACCCATTTTCTGGTACTCCCGCTTGGTAGCCCAAATTATGTTCTCCATGGTGATACAGCGACCATCCTGTGCCGCCAGGAAGGCGGCGCTCAAGGCGATATTCTTAATGTTACCTCCGGTTATCTTGAACTGCCGGGCTAGGAAAGAGAGGTCGTTTTCGGTTGCCAGCGGTGCCTCTCGGGGGAATATGTTCTGCCAGATACGGTAACGGTCGGCTTCCTCGGGAATGGGAAACTCCACAGCAAAGTGCATTCGGCGGGCAAAAGCCTCGTCCATATTATTACGCAAATTCGTGGCCAGTATTACTGCCCCCTCATACTCATCCATCTTCTGGAGTAGATAGGCCATCTCAATGTTAGCATAACGGTCATGGGAGTCTCGCACCTCGGAGCGTTTGCCAAAAAGAGCATCAGCCTCGTCAAAGAAAAGGATAGCATTTGAGGTCTGCCCCTCGCGAAAGATACGGTCAAGATTCTTCTCCGTCTCGCCAATATATTTGCTCACAATAGCCGCCAGGTCTATCTTGTAGAGGTCAAGCCCCAGTTCACTGGCTATGATTTCCGCGGCCATAGTTTTCCCCGTACCGGAAGGACCAGCAAAAAGCACATTTAGCCCTTTACCCGTGGAGAGCTTCCGGTCAAAGCCCCAGTCGCCGTACACGGTATGGTAATACTTAACATAGCCACAGATTTCGCGCAGTTGCCCCATTTGGTCTTTGGGGAGGATAATGTCATGCCAATCGTATTTGGGTTGTATCTTCCGTGCCAGAGTGCTAAGTGTCCCTCTGAATTGCTTACGACATGCCGTGTAGAGGTCCTGGGTAGTGACCAATTCATTTCCCGGGTCTCGCGACTGAGCCAGATTTCGAGCCAGGGCTACCACATCACGGATTTGCCCACCAGTAAGTCGAAACTTACCGGCCAAATCACCAAGGTCGACATCAGCCGCCAAGGTTGAATCACCATTCCACTGGCCCTCCCAGAGCCGCCTCCGCAGCGAGTAGGCCGGGATAGGCAATTCGATATTTATGAACGGCTTATCGTGCAAGATTCCCCTTGTCTGCCAGTCCCTTTCACCAGCCAGGAAGACCCACTGCGGGTAATCCTCCAGCTCGGTTATAATGCTCTCATAGCTTGGTTTAATTTCCCTTTCATCGCCTAGCAACAGGTCGTAGCCATTAAAGTAGAGGGCAGCATTCCGTAGTTGCCCTTCACGGAAGATAAGCGGCGCTGACAACTCAAACGGCATATCTAGCGCCATCATCTTGTTCACATCTACATTGAGCAGCGGTACCCCCAGTTCAGAGCATATAGCCTCCGCTGTAGCCTGCTTACCGACACCGTAGGTTCCCTGGAAGTGGCAGATGAGCCCCTTGTCTTTGAAGTGCCTTATTAGCTTGGTCAAATGGTGTTCCATATCATCAGCCAGGACCATATCCGGCAATTTGAGCGTCGGGTAGACTAAATGGGTGAAAGATAACAAACGAGCATCAATCTGGTCTATTCCCAATAGATAGCTAGTTATGCGCTCATCAACCTGGAGAAATTTGGCCAGCAGTGGGGTTGGTCTCGATGAGTAGTCGTCATATAAACGTAGTAGATGGCATTTCACAAGAGGGGCTTCCGGGGAAAAAGCTTCCCGCGCCTTCAGCGTATCCGTAAACGACTCGCAGAGCAGTTGTAAGACTAAATTAACGGTGGGGCTTTTCTTAGTTACATCATCCTGCAGATAGGCGTAGAGCCGTTGGTAAGCCAAGTCCAGCTCGGGCAGCAGGCAGACTAGAAGGGTATCAACATCAAACATCGACAGTTGAAACAATCGGCCTAGTTCGCATAACCGAAGTGTAAGCCCGCGGCGCAGGCTTTCCTTCCTTTTCTCTACAATGTCCTCTTCCAATCGCCTGAGCGACTCAGGTGAAGCGGCCGGGGCTGAATTCCTCAGCCGGAATGGCTTCTCCTCTGGCTGAAAACATGGAGTGCCGATGATGGCATCTATTTGCTTTTCCGAGACATAAAGCCCGCGAAAGTCACCCTCCCCCGGTTGGCTGTCATCCTGACGCGGGCTCATTACCTTTAGCTGGAGCTTCAGTTCAATCCGTTTCAGCTCAGCTAATAGATGTTCCAAACTGCCCTGAAAACACTCATTCATCTGAACCAGAGCCCCCCAAATCATCACCCGCTGATGACCCGCTGCTATGTATTTTATCCACGATTCCAAAATCATTCGCCGACAAACTAAGTCGGCTCACCATGAAATCTACCATCTTATTCAGACTCAAGAAGTATGTATACTCCTTGGTTGCGACATGTTGGATATGTCCTCTCGCCATCCCTCCATCACACCATATCTTGACTATGAAAGTATCGTAATAACCCGTCATTCGTTCTGTTCGGCGGCATTACACGTATTGGCCTTGGCTATGGCACACAAATAAATGCCTGGCCATCCCTCATGCCGAAGATGAAATCAGTGGCAATTATAGCAGGCAGCGCTTAGTTACCGGTGAATTTTCGGTTAATTTGCCGTCAATCACGATAAGAGTCTTGTCAACCTCCATCATGCGATAAACTCTTATCACGACAGCAAAAATCTTGACCGTGGAGGACGTTATGTCTTAGACTCCTAGGAGAGTAAGAGTCTTGCTAGACTCAGGAGGTGGCGGTAATGCCAGAAATATGCCCCAACTGCGGCCAAGAGTTCGCCAATACCAAGGCGCTTGGCTCACATAGGCATTATAGACATGAGAGTAAAAAAACGACTTTCAGCCGTGCGCCGGGAGGCCGGTCAGAAAGTGAGAAGAAGCGATTTCGCTCTCTGTTAGAAAGGTGCCTGTCCGACGCAGGCCTGACATTGCCAGAAGGTATCGACATGATTGAGTTAGCGTTAGCTGAGATTCCTCCTGGAATCAGCCTGGTATTAGACCAATACCGTGATGCTTTCACTCGCGCGCTTGCTAAAGAGAAGCTGCTGAAGGAAGTCGAGGAGCTGCTGCGTCAGGAAGAAAGGGAATAGGCAAGGGGCGTCTAAGAGGGAGTGAAACCCCTCTCTTATAAAAACGTTCCCCTCTCCTGAAGAAGAGGTGGACCAAGGAGGTGAGGTTTTTCCCTTACATTATCTTGTACTTCGGCCCATCCCCACCCTCGGGGACTTCCCACCGGATAATCTGGTTGGGGCACTTGATGCGACAGGTCTGGCAGTGCAGGCAGTTGGATGGGCTGAGCCTGAGGCTGCCGTCCTCAAACTTGTAGACTTCCCCCGGGCAGAAGAATTGGCAGGGGTGACAGCCAAAGTCCTCAGCACATACATCGCACTGCCTCGGGTCAGAGAAGGTGATATGCGATGGCTCGTCTTCCCGATGAATGGTCCCGGAAAGAGCCACATCCGTCAGCCGGTCAACACCACCAGTATAGTGTCGGTCCAGCTTGACTCGTCTCATGCCTTCGTGGTCAGGCCTGGTGCCCAGCCGGAAGGGAATCCACTGCTGGATATAAGACAGGGGTGCGCCTAGATAGAGGCCCGCTCTCCCGGCTCCGGTGAAGACCTGGCGGTAATTGCGGGCGGCGCGCAGGTCTTGCATCACGAAGCTCTTTTCTAATGTGTCCGGATATGTTTTCAAACTGTCTTGGGAAAAGTCCTGCGCTTGAACCGCCTTAAAAATCGCCTCGCCGGCCAGCATGCCCGACTTAATGGCATAGTGCAGTCCCTTGAGCTTTTTCACACTGGTCAGGCCAGCGGCATCACCGATGACCAGGGCGCCATTGGTGACCAGTTCCGGGACCGAGTAATAGCCAGCTTCGGGCAGAGTCTTGGCACCGTAAGCCACAACCTCGCCACCATCAAGCAGTTGGCTAATCAAGCGGTGCGACTTAAACACCTGAAGTTCCTGCTGGGGATTAAGGTCGCAGTATCTCCAGTCGAGAGCCAGGAGCAGGGCCACTGCTACTACATTCTCCCCCAGACTATAAAGGGTGCCGCCGCCAAAGACATCGGGAGTCAGCATTTTGTTGGGGAAGCCCAGAGTGTGTATCACCCGGTTAGGCCCGAAGTTATTCTTTTCCGGTAGACGGATAACCTCCTTGACACCCAGCGAGTATATCTGCGTATTCCGGCCGCGGCCGAGTTTGAATCTCTTGACTAATTCCTCAGCCAGTTGACCCAGAGAGCCTTCGCCAAAAACGGTGACTTTAGCCTCCAACACTTCACCGGGCAGGTAATTGGGTTGCTTGTGCCCTTCCTTATTCAGCCCCTTATCGCTGAGCTTTATGCCCTTAACACGGTCGCCTTCGGTGACCAGCTCTTTGGCGGCAAAGCCGTTGTATATCTCGACCCCCAGCCCGCGGGCAATACCGGCCAGCCAGTTGACCATCTCGCTCAAAGAAATGACATAGTTGCCCTTATGGTGCAGAGCCTTCGGGACAAAGGCTTCGGGGATATGGATGGCGCGGTAGTGACCCACGAGGAAAATCAGCTCATCCCTGTCCACGCGGTTGGCCAGCATCTTGGTGACAAAGCCGTCCTTCCGCTCTTTCCACTCGGGAATTAACTCACCCAGAACATCAGCTTCAAAGACCGCGCCCGAGAGGCTGTGCTGACCGAGCTTATCCGCTTTTTCAATGACGACGACCGATTCTTTCCTCCCGGCTTGATTCAGGAGCTGTTTGAGTTTAATGGCTCCGGCCAGGCTGGCTGGGCCGGCACCCACGAAAAGAGCATCTATTTTGTTCGGTTCGTTCAATGCTGTGCTCCTTGCGAATTCAGTGCCTTGATGAGTTCGGGGATAACTTCTTCCAGGTTGCCGACGACGCCGAAATCCGCCACCTTAAAGATTCGGGTATTGGGGTCTTTATTTATGGCGATAATGATATCCGAGCTCTGCATGCCAGTGACATGCTGTACCGCGCCGGAGACGCCAACGGCTACATATACCCTCGGCTTAACGGTCTGCCCCGTCTGGCCAACCTGGTGACTGCGGTCAATGAACCCGGCCTCAACCGCGACCCTTGATGCTCCCACCATGGCTTCCTCACCCAAGAACTTGCTCAGGCTCTCAGCTAACGGCCGAACATACTTATCAAATCCTTCCTTGGTCTTGCAGCCGCCACCGCCGCAAACGATAACGGCGGCATCCTTGAGCTCAGAAACGAGAGAATGGAGTTCAGCCGCCACTATCCGTGCCCCCAAATCAGCTTCGGTTATCTGTGGGGCATGCTCAAAAACTTCCCCGGTGCGCTTCTTGTCCGGCGTCAAGGCCTGCATCACACCAGGTTGGGCAGTGGACATCTGCACCATTGAGTTCTGGCTGATAATGCTGGCCATAATGTTCCCGCCCAGGGCGGGTCGGGTCTGCATCAGAATGCCAGTATATTCCCGGCTGCCCCGTTTGAAATCGACTATATCCAGGCCGGTGCAGTCAGCAGTAAGCCCAGAATTGGCGCGGTAAGACACCCGTGGCCCGAGCTCCCGGCCCAGTGGTGTGGCACTGAAGAGCATCATCTGCGGCTTGTATTTCTCAATCAGTTCGGCCACGGCTTTGGCGTAGGGCATAGGCAGAAAATTAGCTAGCAGTTCGTGTTCGGCAATATAGACTTTGTTCGCACCATAGGCAATCAATTCCTGGGCTAGCCCTTTAACACCCTTGCCAACCAGGATGGCCCCAACCTTCTCGTTAAGCAACCTGGCCAGTTCTGTGGCTTTGCCCAGCAACTCAAAGGTAGCTGGATTGATTTCTCCACCTTCCTGTTCGGCATAGACCCAGACATCTCCGGTATAGTCCGGCTTCTTCCCTTCAGGCACGCGGTATTTGGGTTTTTCCTCTTCCTTGGCCGTGGCTACCAGTTTCTGGGCAAAGGTTTCTTTGACCATCTTGACCAGATTCGTCATGTCGTTTTCAAAGACACAATTACGCTGGGCCACTTCTTTGGGGGAGAAAATCCTGACCACATTGGTTCTGGAACCAGCCAGACCAATGCGGGACTCGTCGGCAGCGACATCCGCCGCGCTCCACTGGTACAGCTTCTGTGAATAGGCCCACCTCGTCCGGCCAAAGGAGGGATAGAAAGGCTCCGTCCACTGAGTGACCGTGACCAAACAGGGGTAGCTCAGGGGGCTGACGGTTTCCTTGCCGCGGTGGGTTATGCGGTCAACCTCGAGATGCCCGTTGTCGTAGCCAAAGGCAGTGGCATAGGCGATGTGCACGATGCCCAGTTCTTCAGCAATCTGGGGAGGCACCTGAGCAGTATCGCCATCGACCGACTGCATCCCGCTGACGATAATGTAATTCCTGTCGCCTTTGAAAATCTCCTTTTCAATCTTCCGGATGGCCTGGGCCAGCGGGTAGGCGGTGGCGGCAGTATCAGCCCCGCCTAGCTTCCTATCAGTGAGCAGGACACTGGCATCCGCCCCCAGAGATAGAGTGTACCGCAGGACTTCTTCCGCGAAGGGGGGCCCCATGGTGAGGCTGACTATCTGCCCCGGATGTTTTTCCCGCAGCCGCAGGGCAAAGGCCATGGCCTGCTTGTCCAGTTCATTGCAGACATTATCCAGCAGGCCTCTCTTCAGCGTGCCTTTTTCCCAGTCCCAGGCTTCTTTGGGAATGTTCTTTATGTCCGGGACCTGCTTGACCAAAACAATGTAGTTCATTTTACCTTTCCCTCGTTCGGGGTATTTCAGCAACCTCCCCTACGCTCACCTGCCATCAGCTTTGATAGAAAAGAACTCTTATCCAAGTTTTGTCGGGAACCTGTTGACCTGGTGAAGATAAGCTGGGTATAGCTGGCTGGTTAGCCCGGTACTTTCATGACTATATGGTTTAGTCGACTGATGCAATTTCGTCACGCCGCTCGTAGTAATTGACCAGATTAGCCAGGGCTTTGACCGCCCGTTCCAGCGTGAGAAAGACCGGGATACCTTCGGCCAGGTAGTAGTTGACCACTTTGCGGCGTGCTACTTCAAGGTCAATGTCCTCCGGGCCGTTGGCTTCCACCGGCAGGACCATCATTATGGGTCTGCCCAGTTTTCTTTTGAGCTCGACCGGTATTTGGGACAGTTCGGCAACAATGTCCGCAAACGGGGCAGCAACCGCTGGGTTTCTCATCGCGCGATTTGACATGGACATGTTCAATTCACTAACAATGGCAATATCCACTCCACCCTCAGTGAGTACGGTCTCCAGGACGGACCTAAGCACCTGTGGGCGTGGGCCGGGACTGCCGACATCGACCGGGTTCCGGGTGCTGGCCCCGGCCGGCGGCACCATGGAAGCAAGCTTTTTTTGCAGTTCCGGCGGGAATAGGGGTGCCAAGAGTCCGACTCTCTCGCAGGCATCAGCCGCCGCCACCCCAATTCCCCCACCACCACCGACCACAGTGATGCGGCGCCCGCGGTGCCCTGCCAGATAGAGAAAAACTAACGCCGTATCAATTAGCTCTTCGATTCCATTTACTCGAATAGCGCCGGTCTGGCGGAACAGGGCATCCCAGACGGCCTCTTCGCCGCCCAGCGAACCGGTGTGGGAATTGACGGCTCGAGCCCCGCCTTTGGTCAGTCCACCCTTCCAGATGATTACCGGCTTGGTCTGGGAGGCCTCCTTTAGTAGTCGAAAAAACCGCGGCCCGTCCCGCGGCCCTTCAACATAGCCGGTGATGACCTTTGTCTCCGGGTCCTGGCTAAAATACTCCAGGAGGTCGCATTCGTTGATATCGCAGGCATTGCCGTAGCTGACGACTTTGCTAAAACGGATGCCCCAGCTAATCGCCCGGTGGGGCACCCGGATAGCATAGCCACCGCTCTGGCTGATAAAGGCGACCGGCCCGCTTTCCTTGGGTAAGTCTTCTCCCGGCAGGATAGTCAGGCCGCCCGTCGGTGAATAGACACCAAAACAGTTCGGGCCAACTACCCGAATTCCCTTGGCGGCCGTCCGGGCAACTTGCTGTTCCAGCCGTTGCCCTTCTTCACCCGCCTCTCCGAAGCCAGCGCTGAGAATCTGGACAGCCTTGACCCCTTTGGCCAGGCACTCCTCAACAATAGCGGGAACCGCCGGGGCCGGGGTGGTAATAGTGGCAAATTCTACCGGCTCAGGAATATCAGTAACTCGGGAATATGTTTTGAGTCCGAGAATCTCGCTTTCCTGCGGATTTACGGGGTAGAGCTTGCCCGAGTAGCCGAAGGCTACCAGCACCCTGAGGAACCGGCCGCCAAACTTGGCAATATCAGCCGAGGCCCCGATTACCGCGTGGGACTTGGGATAAAATATCGGGGCGAATTCCTCTAGTCTGTTGGTTGCCATATAGTATCTCCCTGCGGCTATGTCTTATTACTGGGTAAGCTAGTAGGCCAAAGTTTGACCAAATTTTAATCATACTTCACAAGCTGGCACTTGTCAATTGTGGGAGGTGCGGTGGCCAAGAGGGGACTACACCCCTCTTTCTATTCCCTTCCCCCTCTCCTGCCTAAGTAGAAGTACACTTTTGATATTCTATTCTGCGCGTGTGCCCGGCAAAGCCTTGACTTGATGGGTGAAAGGCAGTAAACTGACATAACTCAAGGGGATGCCTGGCCTTCATCAACTGACACAGGTTTGTGAACGCTCCATTGATACTTGGGGGTTGAAATGCTATCCAGACTGGGGAAGATGGCAGCGTGTATTCTCTTGCTGGTTGTGTTCACGCTTGTGAATAGCCCTTTGCCAGTAAGAGCTGATGGAGGGGTGATTGTTGGTTACGACTTATGGATAGCTCTCAAGGAAGGGCAGCAGATAGCGGTTATTACCATACAGAATAAGGACACCACCAAAATAGACCTTTTCATATCAATTCTGGACAAGACTAACGAATCCCATGAGGTTGGTCTTTTTCCTCCCTTTAGGCACTAAAACCACCAACTTTTATGCTGTTGAGCAGAACCTTTCCACATTTGATAGAGACACTACCCGGGGCCTGGACTCCATCCTGCGTAGCAGTGCCGACAGGAAGAAACAGGCAATACAAGCGCTATTCTCCGGGACATTATTGAATAATGGGGCGTTGCTTATACCACTCTGGGCACCAATGCTTCTTAGCGGCTGCGCCGCAGCGGAGCCAAAGCCCGAGGCCACCTTTCAGACTGAGAGTTCCCAAATAAGCATCTACGGCATTGACGAGAACACCGACCTGGAGGCATTGATAAGCACTACGGGGCTGCACAGTTCAGTCAAGGAAACACTCTCGCGCCTGAGAGGACAACAAATCGCTGTAGTTAAGATACAGACACAACCACAGGACAGTGGTAGTACTGGGACCGGGCGAGAACCCAGTGAGCCCGGTATTCACCTATCCTGGTATACTTCCTTTGTCCCGACAAAATCTGGAGCCACCTACTCGTACCCTCTGGGGACAGGGGCATCATGGTCTAAGCCTATTGAGCTAACACGCGTATATATCGTGGCCCCCACCGGGATGGATTTCGATGTTACCTATCCCGCGTTAGGGTCCAAGCAATCTGGTTATGATTATATAAAGGGGGCACGCATTGCCGATTATTATCAGGTGCCGGCGTACGCGGTGGATGAAGCCAGAGGTAGTTTCGGCCGGGTCTGGCGGGCAACCTATACTCAGAGCAATCCTAGCGAGGATATTGTGATTGTTGCCAGGCCACAAACCACGCTGGGCAGGCTGCGTGCCTCTATTGAGGAGTCAGCGATAGAATTAGCCTTGGGCTTCGCGCTGATAGCCGGGCTGGCAATCTGGATACTGGCCTGGCATTTCCTGATGCCCCGCTTTCTAGGCGAGGGCCCAGAGCACAATCCCCGCTTGCGCTGGTATTACAGCCTGATATACCCCGGCCTCAATGCCGTGTTAATGGTCTTCCCCGGAAGTGTGCTGTACCTCTTCTTTCTTCTGGGGCTGACCATTCCATCCCTGGCTATTCTATTCGTAGTTCTTGGTGGTGCCAGCATCGGTGTCTTCGTTCTGGTACACACCGATGCTCGCTATCTCAGTGTCAGTAGAGAAAAGGCTATAGGAGCCTTCGTATTGGTGAGTCTGGCTAGCAGTGGCGCTTATTTACTACTGGCCTTCGCCTTTGCCAAGCTCACCGGTATTATCTAGCAAAAAACACTCTTCTGATGCCGTCTCAGTACCCGGTGGCATATTGTAGCGGTCTGCATAATCATGTGTCGTCATATTAAAGGGCTGGCCACTAGCACATATTGAGCACTGACTTCACTATCAATTGTGCACTTCTATAAGGGGAGGGATTAGGGGGGTGAGGTTCATAAACCCTTAATATTGAAGCGGACTCGGGGCAAAGAGTACAATATGGGGAGAGGTGTGAGGGGCTGATGAGTCTTGATATTGGCATTATCGGACTGCCCAAGAGCGGCCGCACCACTGTCTTTAATGCCCTGACCAAGGGACAGGTCGATACGGCACGGTATTCTCAGGAAGCCGCTTCAGCACATCTCGGTGTCGCCAGAGTACCGGAGCCCCGACTGACAGTGCTGGCCGATATGCTCCATCCCAAGAGAGTGGTTCCGGCCACGACCAGATACATTGACATCGGCGCCTCGGTCAGAGACCTGGCCAAAGACAAGGGCATTGGCGGGCAATTGCTGAATCAGTTGAGCACTGTCGATGCCCTCATCAATGTCGTTCGAGCTTTCAAGGATGAGAGCCTGCCCCATGTGGCCGGTAGTCTGGACACCGACCGGGACATTGCTGATATGAACCTGGAGCTGACGTTCTCCGACCTGGCTCTGATGGAACGGCGGCTGGGAAGGATTGAAACCTCCCTCAAGGCGGCCAAACCGCCGGAGCGCCCGGGGTTGCTCCACGAGCAGGAATTGCTGATGAGGATTAAGGCCAGCCTGGAAAAGGATGTGCCCGTCCGCGAGCTAGCCCTGAGTGCCGAGGAAACTCGCATTATTGCCGGCTACCAGTTTCTTTCCGCCAAGCCGCTCTTGATTGCGGTCAATATTGGAGAAGACCAGTTACCGCAGGCGGAATCTCTGGAAGCCGGGCTGAACTCGCACTACGCCCGACCCAAATGTCGCGCCATTGCCTTGTGTGGCAAGCTGGAGATGGAACTGGCCCAACTGGACGATAGCGCCGTCGAGGAACTGCGCGCCGGCTATGGCTTGAGAGAATCTGGGGCCGACCGCACCATCAAATTTTCCTACGAGCTTCTGGGGCTAATCTCCTTCTTCACCATTGCCTCGGGGGAGGTCCGGGCATGGTCTATCCCGGTCGGCACCGAGGCGGTCAGGGCAGCGGGCAAGATTCACTCGGACATGGAGCGGGGCTTCATCCGGGCCGAGGTCATCAGTTATGCCGACCTGGTCAAGAGCGGCAACGTGGCCGAAGCCCGCAGGAAGGGGCTCCTCCGATTGGAAGGCAGGAACTACATCGTCCAGGACGGTGATGTTATTACCTTCCTGTTCAATGTCTAGTACCATACCGACTAGAACACTCCCAGTGATTTGAGCAGTAAACGCAGACCGCCCAAGAGAAGGGCAACAGCGAGAAGCCGGGCAATAAGTCGACCCTTCACCCGGCGCGATAATATCGCCCCAATCTGAGCGCCCGGAACCGCCAGGGCCGCCACGATTATTGCCGGCACAATCAAGACGTTGCCGAGGACAAGATGCGCCGCCCCACCGAAGAACGTGGAAATGGCCAGAACAAAGTGCGAGGTGGCCGTCGCTATATGTACCGGAAATCCTAAAAGAAAAATGAGCGCTGGTACATGGATAATCCCGCCGCCAATACCCAGTAAGCTGGAAATAATCCCGACCAGAAAGCTGAGGCCAATCCCTACCCCCACCCGTGGGCTATACCTAAAGGTCTCACCCCGCAAATCGACCAAAGTCCGCGTATAAGTATTATCCCCGTGGTCTCTCTGGCGTGGTTCTCCACGCAGGGAAATGAATATTGCCACCGCCACCAACAAAAGCCCAAAGACCAGTTCCAGTACCACAGAGCTGAGAAAACGGGCAACCCAAGCCCCCAGCCCGGCTCCGGGCAAGGTAGCCAGGGCAAACTTCCAACCGGATTTGATATCAACCCGCTTCTGGCGCAGATAGGAGATGCTTCCAGAAAGAGCGTTAAAGAAAACGGCGGCCAGAGAGGTGCCGATTGCCTGCTGAGGGGTAAAATGGAAAAAGAGAAGAAAGACAGGGACAAAGATGATACCGCCACCTACTCCAATCATAGTGCCAAAAACACCGGCAAAAAAGCCCACTGCCGCCAGTATTATTATTTCCACCCCTGACAACTTTTACCTTCCTCCTTCTATGCGAAGCCAGTTATTTGCCAGAGCTTACTACCCAATTCTAATGCTGGCCATCAGGCAACGCAAGTTGAGATTACTTATCAACCTCACCCCCTGCCCCCTCTCCTTCTAGGAGAGGGGGGACAGGAATAAGAAGAGGGGCTTTGCCCCTCTTTGACACTCCTTATGAGTACAGGGTACGGTATATTGAGAGGGCCAGTCCTTACTGCTATAATATTCCCTGGGAAGAGGGGCTGTAGCTTAGTCGGGAGAGCGCCGCCTTTGCACGGCGGAGGTCAGGGGTTCGAATCCCCTCAGCTCCACCAAA
>CAYGYD010000003.1:0-35849 GCA_964354005.1 uncultured Dehalococcoidales bacterium
CCCGGTGGCCATTACGGTAGCCGCGGATGTTACCCTGGCTACGCTCATAGGGCCGACGCTTGAGAACGTCGGTCACCTCTTCCTCCAGGGCTACGGTTAACAGCAGCCTTGCCCCCTCCCGGGCGAACAGCTCCAGCGGTTGGCCGGCAAGCTCTTCCAGCGATAGTCCCAGCTCTGACATGGTCAATTCCTGTCCCTTGTGGTATCCTTTCTTCATCGGGCATATCCTCCCTTTCTTTTAGTTGGCTTTCCTCTAGGGTAGGACATGCCGATTCCTTTTTCCACCACATTCGGGACACTACCTATGACTTATTGTCAAACGGAGGCGTGGTGTGATCACACAAAAGTCAGTTTTGTTCAACCACGATTTGGCGCACAACCCAGAGCGCCATTTTGTTAAACTCTAACCTTGACATTCCCTCTGGCCGTTGTTAGAATACTTATACGTATGGATGGAAGTATGCACGGCTAATAGGAGGATGTGGCATGAAAAGAAAGGTGACCTTAGTGTTTCACGACGAGGATCTCTACACACAGTTAAAAATAGAGGCGGTTAGAAGGCGTACAACAGCGAGTGACATCGTAGCTGACGCGGTACGGGAATGGTTGGAAAGCCATGAAGACGCTGAACTGGTGCCTGCTATTGAAGCTGCGAGGACCGAATGGAAGGAAAAGGGCGGTCGTCCCTGGTCTGAAGCTGAACGGGAAATAGAGGAATCAATAGACCGCCGCGAAGGAGCATCTGAGGCAAAGCGTGTATAGACTCGAGGTTTCACCGGCTGCCGACCGCGACTTAGAAAAGCTCAAAGGCCGAATCAGAAGGCAGGACTTTGAGCGATTACGAGACGCCGTTAGGAGCTTGGCCGAGGAACCTCGCGCTCAAGGGGTTAGAAAGATAAAGGGAGCGGAGAAGGCTTACCGCATCAGGGTGGGTAGTTACCGGGTGGTTTATGAGGTCTATGACAACGACAATTTGGTATTGATTCTGCAAGTGGCGCGCAGGAGCGAGACAACCTACCGCCAGTAGGACGGGTAATGAGAGATGAGTTAAAGTCCATTCAAAACTATATACACACCATCGAGAAAAAGCTGGCGTTGGGTGATGCCACTGAACATACCCATCGTTCCGCGCTAGAAACAATGGTGGAAAGCCTGGCTGAGGGTATCACTGCTACCAACGAACCGAAACATATTGAGTGCGGCGCTCCTGATTTCATCCTCAGAAAAGGCTCAGTCACCGCTGGCTATATTGAGGCTAAGGACATCGGCAAGAGCCTTGATGAAGCGGAAAATACGGACCAACTCAAGCGCTACCGCGATTCACTCACTAACCTGATTCTTACCGATTACCTTGAGTTCCGCTGGTACGTGGATGGAGGAAAGCGTTTGTCTGCCCGCCTAGGGAGTCCGAGCAAAGACGGTAAAATCAGGCGGGACAAAGACGGCATTCAGGCTGTAGCCGAACTCTTAACAGCTTTTCTCTCTCACAAAGCCGAGGGCGTGGGTACACCCAGGGAGCTTGCCCGGCGTATGGCCCGGCAGGCACACCTGATTCGAAATCTCATCATTAACGCCTTTAAGAACGAGCCAGAAGGTGGCAGTCTGCACACCCAACTTGCTGCTTTTCGTGATAATCTCATCCCCGACCTGTCGGCCGAGTATTTTGCCGATATGTATGCCCAGACCATCGCCTACGGGCTGTTTGCCGCCCGCTGCACCTCCAAGAATGGCGCCTCCTTTACCCGCCTCGATGCCGCCCAAAACCTGCCCAGGACTAACCCATTCCTGAGAAAACTGTTCCAGTACATCGCCGGCTACGACCTCGATGACCGCATTGCCTGGCTGGTGGACGACCTGGCGCAGGTATTGGCCCAGGCGGATATGGAGGCGGTCCTGAAAGACTTCGGCAAGCACAGCGGCAAAGAAGACCCGGTGGTGCACTTCTATGAGACCTTCCTGAAGGAATACGACGAGAAGATAAGGGAAATGCGCGGTGTCTACTACACGCCGGAGCCGGTGGTCAGTTACATTGTGCGCTCTATCGACCACCTGCTGAAGACACGCTTTGGCAAACCACAGGGGCTGGCTGATGATAATACCCTCATCCTCGACCCGGCCACCGGCACGGCTACCTTCCTCTACATGGTCATAAATGAGATTTACCAGGCTAACATTAGCAAGGGACAGCAGGGCACATGGAACGAGTATGTAAAGGATAAGCTCCTGCCCCGCATCTTCGGGTTTGAGCTGCTGATGGCCCCCTACGCCGTCGCTCATCTGAAGCTGGGGCTGCTGCTGCAAGAGACCGGCTACGAGTTCCAGAGTGACGAGCGTCTGGGCATCTACCTGACTAACACGCTGGATGAGGCTTTCAAACACTCCGAAACACTCTTCGCCCGGTGGATAAGCGAGGAAGCCAACGCCGCCGCCGAGATTAAGAAGGAAAAGTCGATCATGGTGGTGCTGGGCAATCCGCCATATTCAGGAATTTCAGCTAATGCTAGTGTTCAGATGGTTACAGACCCGAAAACTGGTAAGACCAAGAAAGAGTTAACATGGATTGGCAAACTTATTGAAGACTATAAGGTGATAGACGGCCATCCATTGGGCGAACGTAAGCACTGGCTGCAGGATGATTATGTGAAATTCATCCGTTTCGGGCAATGGCGTATTGAACGCACTGGACAGGGCGTTCTCGCTTTTATTACCAACCACGGTTATCTCGATAATCCTACATTTCGAGGCATGCGGCAATCTCTACTAAATACCTTCACTGATATCTATATACTTAATCTTCATGGGAATGTGAAGAAAAAGGAAGTCGCCCCGGATGGTGATAAAGACACCAATGTCTTTGATATACAGCAAGGTGTAGCTATCGGCATTTTTATTAAAGAAGCTGGCAAGGAGCCATCCGGCAAAATACATTACGCTGACCTCTGGGGACTTCGAGAAGGGAAATACCAAGCTCTTTTCGAGACAGACGTTAATGATACCGAGTGGACGGAGCTTACTCCTACGTCTCCATTCTACTTCTTTTATCCCTATGAAGAGAAGCTGAAGCCTGAATATGATAAAGGTTGGAAGATAACAGATATATTCCCGCTCAATTCTACCGGAATAGTTTCTGCTAGAGATGATTTCGTAATTGATTTTGAACCAAGCCCGATTAAGAAGCGTATAGAGATATTCTTGGATAAAAATCTAAGCGATGTCGAGGTAAAAGAGAAACTCTCATTATCAGAGAATTATGCCTGGCGTGTCTCAGAAGCCAGAAAGCAGCTATTGGTAGTTAAAGAATGGGAATCACTTTTCAATAGAATTTTGTACCGTCCCTTTGACATCCGTTCAATTTACTACCACCCATCGGTGGTATGGCGTACCCGGTCCAATGTTATACGCCATATGCTGGCAGGAGAGAATCTTGGACTTATAGCGATGCGCGAAGTAGCATTGGGTGAGTCGTATACCCACTTTGGTGTTAGCCGGTTTATGGTGGATAATCGAGCGTTTTACAGCAATAAAGGTATTCAATATCTTTTCCCCCTCTACCTCTATCCTACCGAAGGCGAGATGCAGTTTGATGACGGAAAACGTCGCCCCAACCTGAGCCCGGAGTTCGTCAAAGCCGTTTCTGAAAAGCTGGAGCTAACATTCGTTGAGGACGGCAGAGGAGACCTTGAGCAGACCTTTGGCCCGGAGGATATATTCCACTATGCGTATTCCGTCTTTCACTCACCCACCTACCGCACCCGCTACGCTGAGTTCCTCAAGATAGACTTCCCGCGCCTGCCGCTGACCTCGGACAAAGAGCTTTTCAAGGCGCTGGCAGCAAAGGGCGCTGAGCTGGTATCCCTGCACCTCATGGAATCGCCCCTGCTCAATAATCTCATAACCAGGTATCCCATAGCCGGCGATAACACCGTGGATAAGGTAAGCTACGATGACAGTGACAAGCGTATCTACATCAACAAAACGCAGTATTTTGAGGGCGTGCCGCCGGAGGTCTGGAACTTCCACATCGGCGGCTATCAGGTCTGCCAGAAATGGCTCAAAGACCGCAAGGGCAGGACACTGACCTATGATGAGCTGACCCACTACCAGAAGGTAATCGTGGCGCTGGATGAAACTATCCGGCTGATGGGAGAAATAGACGACCTGATTCCGGGGTGGCCGGTGGGGTAGGATATGGAAGCGGAAATTAGGTCGTTTGATATAAAGAAATTGCCTTACACCGCGCGTTTTGGGCTTGGCTCTACAGAGCCTATTAAGAGGTGGGCAAGATTTACACTGATGGAGAGCGGTGATCTCTACTGGACTCGTGCGATTCATGTACGTAAAGATGTAGATGGGACCAACATGCATATCTCTGTTCACCATAGTGGTGAAATATACTCTTCACGGTATGTTGGGAGTGGAGATGAACATAAAAAGGTTCATTCTCGCAAAGTAGGCAATATAGGCGGTCCGTTTAGAGGCATAACAGTTCCACACCAGATGGAAAGTGGGAATGAACTTCTTGAACCCGGCTATCTCTACCATGGCTTACCCACATTGACGGACAAAGCCAAGAAGGCAGATACACAAAATAAGTTCGTTGCCTGCCTTGATGAGCGGCTGGTCAACTCAAGACTGTATTATTCCCTCGATCTTGTATCCTGGACAGGCGAAGACGAGATAACCGCCTATCTGATGACTGGACGGAATCAGTTTTTCGCTGAGAATGACCCGCGCTGTCATGCGTTCATCTTTTGCTGGGAACGTGTGTCAATCGTTGTTATCATGAGATTCACAGATGGGGATAGTCCGATTGATATTCAGAAAGTAACTGAAGCTGGCCAAAATGCTCATCCACTTAAGCGATTTTTCCACCATGAGACTCTCAATCTATCAGAATCAGTCTCGCTTAAGGTTGACCACAGGAGGCAGCCATGGGGGTAACATGCCCCAGCTGCGGGTTTGAAGACGAGGGTAATTTCCGTAGCCCCTGCCAAGGATGTCAACGCTGACATACGATTCTGTTCATTTGGAATCAATCCATGGCCAGCCTCACCATTGGCCACCGACCATTGCACATTCCGTCAGAATGTGCAAGCTACTCGCATTGGGTAATGAAGATGCATCTTTGAAGGTGCCCTAACAATCCGTTACCCTAAAGAGATACTGAGGGAAACCCTGGCCCAAATGCTTATCTGGTGGCAGGTGCACTGCTGCAAAGACCAGCGCCGGCGGCATTAATAACTGGACACTCCTGTTCTTCACAGCTTCGTCTGTACCCGGTCATTATCAGTAGCACGGAGCACAGCTTAACTGGCCCAGGTTTTGCGCAAAAGTCAACAGCTTTATTGCCCCCGAATATGCATATATCACAAAGGTCTTTGTCACACATTCTAGAGGCGAAATCGAATGATACATCGAGTTGTTCCGGGTAAAATTCTGTTCCCAGGTCGGCAGCCCTGATTGCTTCGTAAATTCTGCGCGCCAACGTGGGGGAGTTAACCAAACGTTTTGCGCCGGGTTTCCGCGTCTGAATCCCGGCTCCTTCAGCGAGAGGGTACAGAAGTCTGCCAGTAAAAACATCATTCCAAATATCACCTGGAAGCTCTAGCTGTGAAAGCTCAAAGTTTTGCGCAGGCCAAGGGAAGGTTTCCTCAATGCACTTGCGGAGCCCCTTATGCTTTAGATAATCCCGCAGAGCTGCCCATAACCTTTTTTGCCCCCCACTCGTTGTGGTATTCTTCCATCTTTGGAAATGGGCGTCCAATTTCTCCTTGTTATTGAGGCTCAAGAGATGCTTCGCATCTTCCTTGGGGTAATCCTTCGGATTTACGTACGTCAAAATGTACAGTGCGTGGGCTAATCGCCTTAGAGCTTCTGGGGCATCGACATAGCGCTCAATAAAGAATTTCATAAATTCCACTAAACTCCCGTTATAGTCAACCAGCAATTCCAGGGTCCGACCAATTTGGTTGTACTGCCATTTATACCGTGGCGTGAATTCCAATTGAGTACCGGTGATAACCAGAGTTGGTACCTTAGGCAGTGGAGGCAACGGCTTCCCATAGTAGTCGGAAAGTAAATCCGAGGGGTGCGCTCCTGCGGTATAGTCACCGACAATCTTGGCAAACACCGGAAGTCCCTTTGTCCAAACTGTCCTCGCTGGCATCCGCATATCTGTAACGTATGTGACCCAGTGCGCCAATACCTTTTGGGCTGATGCAAGATTCTTGGGTCCTTCCTCTTGCCAGCCTTCCCACCACTCACCAGTTGCCCACCTGGCCTGGTCAAGCCAAGAAACAACCCCTGCAAACCGTTCAAGTTCTTGCATATTCATTCTCCTTTCCTGTCTAAAAAAGCCTAAGCACAGTATATCTCGCTTGCGAATTGAGATACAAGAAATTAGCCGTTTTAGGAGAACCGTAATCCAACGAAAAGCCATAATGTTTCCTGCATTCCTGCGAACGGTTCTAGCCTTACCGTGTGGGATTCTTTTGTTGAAACAAAATCAAGCCGTTGACGAATATTTTTTCAAGATTTAACCGGCGAAACTAGAGCGCATTTTAATCCCCCAGTGGTTATCTTGTCGTGTCATTATCCAAATAGAAGGGAATGTGCCAATTTTGCTGCCGTCAACTCTGTATCTGGAAAATGTTACCATCAGATGGACCTTGTTCTCAATGCTTTGAATCACCACGCGGGAATCCCAGCAGCTATGGTTCCAACCGTAACGTTGGCGGAAATCGGTGAAGAAATTGGGTGGTGACAGGCTGTCGGCTTTTTCACTGACTACCAAAACACCGTTGGCACCCACCCGGGCATGTGGAAAGTTAATAAAACTATTGGTTTTGGTAACGTTAGCCTCATTAAATGCGTCCATATAGGCGATAGCGGCTTTGACTGCTTTCTCCTCCGGTTCATTGTTAACGACTGTTATAACCTGATATCCCTCTGAAGTTTTGGTTATTTTTTCGATGGTCATTACCTGTTTCGGATATTGGTTTTTAGGCTGTGTCATTTACGTTCCCCTTTTTTGCCAGATAATAGTAGCTTCAATATCGGATGCCGATGAACTTTTTCCCGACGCTCTATTCTAATGCTAATATAATATCTTTTCTGCTAATAATTTGCTAATGGACAGGATGGGACGGGGGGACACCAGTTGACACGCCGCGCTCGAAAAAGGATATGGTGGATAAACGCAATAACACTGGTTTGAACGCGAAAGCACCCGATGGAACGACCAGCCACAGATTAGGAAACCGCTGCTCTATCCACCTGAGCTACAGGGGCATATCGGGCGAAGCTGAGCACCCAGCTTTCTTTCGCAGAATAATTGTAACAGCAAAGATGACCAACTGCAATCCGTAACGGGAAAATAGCCCTGCCACTGCCACGCTCATTTGATTACGCAGTGGCAACTGTTGTAAAGTGAGCGAGAAAGTTTGGCTTTAGGTGGCGATGAGACACATCAGCAACAAGCTCCATCTCGTTGCTTTCGGGCTGATTTTAGGTGCGGCCGCTTTTTTCAGATTCTGGGCGGCTCCCCTTTCGGCTGGCGTTGATGTTGCCCAGTTTTGGGCGTTTGCCAAGGTTTTCCAGCTCCACGGCCTTGATTTTTATCGGTATGCGGCTGGTAATGCGGCTATCTTCCCTTTCCCAGGCTGGGCTTTCGTCTATCCGCCGGTATGGCTTCTGATGCTAGGCCTATCCATGCTAGCGGCACCGGCAAGTTCCGCCACGGACTTCATGGTGGATGCTAGCTGGCGGTTGGCGATGAAGACCCCGATTATATTCGCCGACCTGGCTATAGGCGGCCTCATATACTGGGCTGTGCCCGGCGCGAAATGGCGGAAACTTCTGTTCGCCAGCCTGTGGTTGTTTCATCCTACCGCCTGGTACGAATCGGCTGTCTTCGGGCAGTTTGACGCCATAGCCGCCGCTTTCCTGTTGGCCTCACTGATTTTATGCGAGCGGGGAAAGGACAGGCTGGCATTCCTGCTCGCTGGCTTAGCGGCGATGACCAAGCAACATACACTAATACCGATAGTACTCATGGTGGTGATAAGCGCACGCCACATTCCCAAGCGCCGACTCCTCAGCGATTGTTTTATCTTTCTAGCCGTTGTGGTATTTCTATCTATCCCCTTTTTGCTTACGGGAAACTTCTATCCTTATGCCCGCTCACTGTTCGTACCGGCGTGGGCGCCAGGTTACCAGCATCCCTTGGTATATGCCTTCAGTGGGAGCAGTGCTCTTCTTACCTACCTGCACGATATCTTCGGCTGGGAGACTAAGGGCCTTATGCAGCTCAATCTGCCCATACTGGCTATTGCCTTGCTCGCTGTCCTTGTATTGAGTTACCGGAGGTCAATTACTCTGACACAAGGTGTGCTTCTTGGCTTCCTTCTCTTCCTCGGCCTCTCCTATCAGGTCAACTACCAGTATCTCGTGATATACATACCAGTGGCAATACTGGTAGCTTCCAGGACACAGTATAGAAGCGAAAGAGCTTTTACTTTGGTGCTGGCCCTGCTTCCCGCTGTGTGGCTATGGCTTTTTGATGTTTCTTTCTGGTTCAACTACTTCACTCCCAAAAACTCCTGGGTCACACCTATATTTGGCCGTATCGGCTTAACTCACTATGTGCCCGATTATGCTTATGTGTCTCTGGCTACGGTGCTCATGGCTCTTTTCCTGACCTATGTGGTGCTCATTTTTGTGCGGTGGCATCGTCAACCGCTAAGACCACTATCGCAGTCATTGACAAAACCGGTGGCATAATGAGCCGGATTACATGAAGCCCTCCAATTGACAGCTGTGACTCCATTCCACAGACAGCCCGCTTTGTGCTATAGTGTAAGCTAATTATGCTGGCCAAAGTTATGACCTGCGCTATCGTCGGGCTGGATGGCGCCATTGTTGAGGTGGAAACAGATATTTCCCCCGGGCTGCCCTTCTTTGCCATCGTCGGCTTGCCGGATACAGCGGTACAGGAAGCCAAAGAAAGGGTCAGGGCGGCTATCCGCAACTCCGGCTGCACCTTCCCGATGAAGCGCATCGTGGTCAACCTGGCCCCCGCCGACCTCAAGAAAGCCGGGCCGGCCTACGACCTGCCCATCGCCATGGGTATCCTGCTCAGTTCCGAGCAGGTCTCCGCCGACCTCTCCAAAACGATTCTCCTGGGTGAATTGTCATTGGACGGCGGTCTGCGCCACACCAGTGGCGTCCTGCCCATGGTGGCGCTGGCCTATGGGCAGGGATTCTCCGACATCATCGTGCCGGAAGCTGATGTCAAAGAAGCATCCCTGATAGAAGGAACCAAGGTCGTTCCCTTCAACTCGCTGGCCCAACTGGTCAGCTATCTCCGTGGTGAGATACCGGCCCCGGAGTATAAAGCCGAAAAGGTTGAAGAATACGAGGCTCCGCTTTCCTCGGCGAGCGACCTGGCTTACATCAAAGGCCAGGAACACGCCAAGCGGGCTCTGGAGGTGGCCGCCGCCGGCGGTCACAACCTGGTGATGATGGGGCCGCCAGGCAGCGGCAAAACTCTCCTCGCCCGTGCTCTCCCCTCAATAATGCCGCCCCTGACCAATGAGGAAGCCCTGGAGGTCACTAAAATCTATAGCGTGGCTGGGCTTTTGCCCTCGGATACCCCCTTAATCCGGCAGCGACCCTTCCGCGCCCCGCACTACACCATCTCCAACGCTGGCCTGGTGGGGGGTGGGCACATGCCCAAGCCGGGCGAAATCAGCCTCAGCCACCGCGGCGTTCTCTTCCTGGACGAGTTGCCTGAATTCGGGCATACCCTGCTGGAAACCCTGCGCCAACCACTGGAAGACAAGGTCATTACTATCAGTCGCGCTCACGGCAGTGTCATGTTCCCGGCCAACTTTATGCTCGTGGGTGCCATGAACCCCTGCCCTTGTGGCTATTACGGCGACCCCGTTAGACAATGCACCTGTCCGCCCGGAGTAGTCTCCCGTTATCAGCGACGAATGAGCGGGCCCTTCATCGACCGCGTGGACATATTTATTGAAGTGCCCCATATTGACTACGAGAAGCTGGCTGATGAACGATTGGGCGAAAAGTCAGAGCGAGTGCAGGCGAGGGTAGTGGCCGCCCGCACCCGACAACTCGTGCGCTTCAGTGGCACCAAACTGACCGGTAACGCCGAGATGACGCCGAGTGAAGTGAGAGCGTTTTGTCAGGTGGAGGCGTCAGCCCAGAGTCTTCTGAAGGCGGCGATGAAACAACTCTACCTCTCCGCCCGTGCCTTCCATCGTATCCTCAAACTGGCCCGGACGATTGCCGACCTGGATAATGGTGATATCATCAAAGCCCACCACCTGGCTGAAGCCATTCAGTACCGACCAAGGACAACATTGTAGATAAGGAGGTAGCAATCATGCCAGTAGGCGACTTCTTCGGTTATATTGCCGGAGCCGTGGCCACCGGCAGTCTTATCCCGCAGGTACTCCGCGTCTTCAAACTGAGGAGCGCCCGCGAAATCAGCCTGCTCTTCACCTCCCTGCTGCTGGTCGGCATCCTGCTGTGGCTGGCTTACGGTATTTACTTCCGTCTCGTCCCGCTTATGTTGTGGAACTCAACCTCGGCCGTTCTCGTCGCTCTACTGCTGTATGCCAAGCTGAAGTACGGGCGATAAATGAAAGCCATTGAAAAACGGGCCGTCTTTTTTACGGCTATCTGTCATGCTCTGAACCACATCTTTGAGCTGACCTACGGAGTGGTTCTGATTGGTATCGCTGAGGAGTTCGGGGCTGGCCTTTTTATTCTGGGCGTGCTGGCCAATGTGGCCGGCTTCGCCTTCGGTCTGGCGGCGATACCTTCGGGTTTCCTGGCCGACCGCATTGGTGAGAGACGACTCCTCCTGTTCTTCTGTCTGGGCTCAGGCATTGCCTCCATTATCGTCGGCTTATCGCCCAATATCTATGTCTTGGGTGTGGCGCTGGCGGTCCTGGGCTTAGCGCTGGGCATCTTCCACCCGGCCGGGTCAGCTTTCATTACCAAAGCCACCCGGAATCGAGGCAGCGCCTTCGGTTATTTCGGGGTGGGTGGTAACCTGGGAGTGGCTCTGGGGCCGATAATGGCCGGGGCCATCGCCTCGTCTCTGAACTGGCGAGCGCCCTACTTCATCTTCGCCATCCCCGCTCTGCTCATGGCGGCCCTGTTATATTCCTTCGCCCGCGCCGAAATCCCAACCGTCACCGAAACCATGGCCCGCACCGGCCCTGGGCAGACCCGTTTCAAGTCAATCATCCTGCCGCTGGCGCTTATCTTTCTGGCCTCAGCCATGAACGGGCTGGTCTATCGCGGACTGGTGACCTTTTTACCTTTGTACCTCAGTCAGCGTGTCCAATTTACCTTTCTGAACTGGAGTAGCCTGGCACTGGCTGGCTCTTTTACCACTGTGGCCCTCACCTTTGGTGTCATTGGTCAGTTACTGGGCGGTTACCTGTGCGACCGCCAGCGCCACGAGACGCTCGCCCTCATCGTGGCCATCATCGCTGTCCCGGTACTTCTGGTAATGGGCCATAGCCAAGGACTCTGGCTGATGCTGGTGGCTATCGTCACCGCCTTCTTCCACTTTATGGGTCAACCGATTTTCAATAACCTTGTCGCCGACTACACCCCGGTTGACTGGCGCGGTCGCAGCTACGGTATTTCCTACTTCTGTAGCTTCGGCCTCGGCTCATTCTCGGCCACTATCCTGGGTTATATCGCCGAGCGCTTTGGTCTCACCTGGATTTTTATGACCTTGGCCGGCGTCGCGCTCATCGCCCTGATATGCGTGGTGGCTCTCCTGGTGAGAGCACTGCGAGCTTCAAAACCAGGACTAGCCCCCGGACTTACCTAAAGTAGTAGGTAAAATTAGTAAAAAAATCCTTCTCAGGCTCTTGACATTCTAAGCGTAATGGTTTACGCTTTATACTCAAAAAAGAGGAGGTGCCCAGATGCAAGCGTACTGTGTTAAGTGCCGCGCCAAGAGAGAAATGAGGAATGCCAAGGCCATCACCATGAAGAATGGCAAGCCGGCGACTCAGGGTGTATGCCCGGTGTGCGGCACCAAGATGTTCCGAATCGGGAAAGCCTAGAATCTCCATTAGCTGAAATCCACTCAAACTAATCACAGTATCAGTTTGGTGGGGTAGCTGGGCGTCTTTGGCCTTTGAAGAGGCGCATAATTATCTTTATGCGTCTTTTAAAAGTCAAAGCATGCTTTGTTGCATTCTATTTCCCTTAAGACACACGGCCTCAGATTCAGCCGAACCTGCGTGGAATGCTATTGACTTTACGGGCGATAGTATTTTATGCTTAATACTAAGGAGGGAAAAGAATATGGCAGAGAAAAAAGCGGCAACGGCCAAGAAGGCCATAGCAAGAAGGACCACTGCCAAGAAGGCGGTGGCCAAGGGCGATTCCTATGTGTGCGGTGTGTGCGGGCTGGCAGTAACCGTGGATGAAGTCTGCGGCTGTGTCGATGTCTGCGACATAATTTGCTGTGGCAAACCCATGAAACCCAAGAAGGTCAAGGTTAAGGCAGCCAAAAAGTAAGATTTGTCTGCTGGTATCCGGTAAGAGGCTGGGCGTGCCCCGACACGCCCAGCCTCTTGATTTATAGTAAGCCCGCCCGCCACATGTCAATCGAAGGTGTTCGTCTTTTGACTTGCCCCTTCGGTTGTTAGTATACTGGCCAAAGGTATAGTACGGAGGTAAGTCCAGATGCCAGCGATTGATGTTGATGCGCCAGGTACGATGATGCTCTTGATGGGTAATGAGGCGATTGCTCGTGGTGCGCTTGAGGCCGGTATCGGCTTTGCCGCATCATATCCCGGCACACCCTCGTCCGAGATTCTGCCCGCCATCGCTGAAGTGGCCAAGCGGCGCGGCCTTTATGCTGAGTGGTCGGTGAATGAGATGGTGGCCATGGAGGCGGCCACTGGTGCGGCGCTGGCCGGCGTCCGTGCCCTGACCCCGATGAAACAGAATGGGGTGGCCGTTATCCCTGACTTTCTGGCGACCTTGGCTATGAGCGGTACGGTGGCCGGACTGGTGCTGGTGAGTTGCGATGACCCCAGTGGTAGAAACAGCCCCAATGAGCAGGACACACGGCCGGCCGCCAAATGGCTGGGTCTCCCGGTAGTGGAGCCGGGAAACTTCCAGGAAGCCAAGGATATGACCAAATGGCTCTTTGACCTTTCCGAGGAAATAAAGGGTATCTGCATGCTTCGGTGTGTCAGTAAGATTTCCCATACCCGGGGCAATGTTAGGTTGGGTGAACTGCCCCAAAAGGAGCAGAAGGCGTGCTATGACCTCAGCCGGGTACCCCGCTTGGCCAATCCGGCTGGACACGCCGCCCTGCTGAAGAAACTGGAGAAGGCACGGGAGATATTTGAGACTTCAACCTTTAACTGGTATGTTGGGCCAGATAGTCCGGAATTGCTAATAGTCACCTGTGGTGCCTGCTGGCTCTACTCGCGCGAGGCGGTGAAGATACTTAATCTAGAAAACAAGGTGGGAATCTTGAAGTTGGGCACGCTCTGGCCACTGCCTGAAAAATTGGTGACCGGGTATCTGGTGAAAGCACCAAAGGTCTTATTCTTTGAAGAGATTGACCCCTTCCTGGAAGAGAGCGTAATGGAAGCGGCGGCCAATCTGCCCCCCGCCAGTCCCCGCCCAATTTTCTATGGCAAGCGTTCCGGCCATATCAATGCCTACGGTGAGCAGGACCCGAACGCCATAATTCGCGCCCTGTCCAAAATTATGAATGTTCCTTATCAATTCCGGGGTGGCGAGTATGACAAACAGGCTGATGAAGTTGCCCAGAAGTATGTCATCATGCGCAGTGGTACTCTGTGTCCCGGCTGTCCGCATAAGGCCGCTTTCTGGGTCATTAAGAACGCCCTCAGGCTGGACGGTCGCTACGGCTTTGTCACCGGGGATATCGGCTGTTACACTGCTGGACTGGGCCCGGGTGGTTTTTCCGTGGTCAAGACCATCTATTGCATGGGCGCCGGTGCCGGAGTCGCCAGCGGCTTGGGGCAGTTGGGGAGATTCGGCTTCACTCAGCCGGTGATTGCGGCCTGCGGCGATTCTACCTTCTACCATGCCGCTATCCCGGCGCTCATCAATGGTGTTTATAATAATGCCAACTTTATCCTGGCCGTCTTTGATAATAGCGCCACATCCATGACCGGCTTCCAGCCTCATCCTGGCACCGGAGTCACGGCGATGGGTGAGCCAGCCCCGGTGGTCAGCATTGAGGCCCTGTGTCGCTCGATGGGGATACGGACTGAAATCTGTGACCCCTTTGACATCAAGAACGCCACGGCCACACTGCTTGACTTAATGGCCATGGACGGCGGCCCACGGGTCATCATCATGCGCCGCGAGTGCGAGTTGATACGCGCCCGGCGAGAGGAGCCGCCGTATAGAGTCTACATTGACGCCAGTAAGTGTGTCGGGGCAAGCTGTGGCTGCGACCGGCTGTGCACGCGTATCTTCGCCTGTACCGGGCTGAGATGGAATCGGGAGAGGGGCAAGGCGGAGATAGACGAGCTTATCTGCTCCGGCTGCGGACTCTGCGCCGATATTTGTCCCCAGGGGGCGATTATCCGGGAGGCATTATGACGCTAAAAACTCTAATTAAAGACCCGTTGAACCTCATTATCGTGGGCGTGGCCGGGCAGGGTAATGTGGTCATATCCCTCCTTATCGGCAATAGTCTGGTAAGGGAAGGCTATTGGGTGACTTTCGGTCAGACCTATCCGGCACAGCAGAGAGGTGGGACAGTCATCAACTATATCCGTATCTCTCAGGAGATGGAGTACAGTCCCATCCTGCCCTACGGATATGCCGATGTAGTACTGGGTATGGAGCCGGTGGAGACTCTGCGGATGCTGAGGCAATACGGTAATCCCGGTACCATCACCATCGTCAACCCCCGACCCATATATAGCATTGACATCGGGGGTGGGGCTGCGGCCGAATATCCTGATTTGGATAAGCTGCTCGCGGCCATCAGGTCGCTGTCAGCGAAGACCTGGGTGGTGAAGGCTACGGAGGAGGCACGGCAACTGGGCAACCCGATTCTGGCCAATGTCCTGCTCACCGGTGCTCTCATTGGCACCGGTGTCCTGCCCCTGGATGCTAAATCGCTTGAGCCAGCGCTATTGGAGCGTTTCCCTGACCAGTTTGAGCTTAATGTAACGGCTTTGAAACGGGGCATCGCTCTGGTGACATCGTAACTCATATCAGGTCGATGTACTGGTAAGTGCCGGCCTGTTTCGCTTTTCTATAGATAATTGTGGCTATCGCCACATCCTCAATGGCCAGGCCAGTGGCATCAAAGATGGTGATGGCCTCTTCATCTTTTCTGCCCGGCTTTTGACCGGCCACAATCTCGCCCAGGGTGCCGTAGACTTCATTCAGCGAATAAAGCCCTTTGGCAATGGGGACATTGATTTCACCGGCGGCACTGGCCTGTCCCAGGTCGTCAACAACGACAATGGCTTCCTTTAACAAGGAGGGCTCCAGTTCTTCCTTACCGGCGGCATCAGCACCTATGGCGTTGATGTGCGTCCCCGGCTGAACCCACTCTTTCTTGAGAATGGGCACCCGCACTGGAGTCAGAGTGCAGACGATATCCGAGGCGGCCGTTTCCTCCAACGAACATCCCCTGAGGGGAAACCGGGGCAGGGATTTGATTAGCCTGTCGACCGCCGCCGGGTAGATATCGTAGGCCTTGATTTGCTTGAGGTCGAAAAACTCGGCGTGTGCCAGTATCTGCGTGTAAGCCTGCCGCCCGGCACCGATGACGCCCAGGGTGTGCGCGTCCTTTCTGGCCAAATATTTCGCAGCAATAGCGGCTGTCGCTCCCGTGCGATAGGCAGTAATATCTGTGCCATCAATTATGGCCAGCGGATAACCAGTGCCCGGGTCGTTATAGATGATGACCGCCATTACCGTGGGTAAACCGTGTCCCGGGTTCTCCGGGTGGACATTGACCCACTTCATTCCCACCGCCCCTGGCAGGGAGGCTGGCATGGCTCGGAAATCTCCCCTATCCAAGAGAAGATATGATTTGGCTGGCATCTTGCCCCGCCCCTCTGCCCAGTCCCGGAAAGCCTGCTCTATCGCCGGGATTACCTCGGACATCTTGAGCAGGTCTCTCACCGCATTCTTATTCAATAGAAGCGTGGGCATCTATTCTCTTCCTCCTTGTTGCTGGGGTATCGTGAATCACTAAACGCCCCGATTTATCATAATATCACAAATTATTGAGAGAAGGGTTGAGGTTGGCCAGGTCGAACTGGTTTAGATAGATTAGTGGCACTCAGCCTGGTAATCCGTGCCGCTTTTGGGAAGGCCTGACCCTATTCTCTTTATCCCCTTCCCCTGAGAAGGGAAGGGGGAAGTAGTTTCAAAGAGGGGGGCTTTCGCCCCCCTCTTTCAGTTTTTTCCCCCCTCTCCTTGAAGGAGAGGGGGACCAAGGGGGTGAGGACGACAGATACAGATAATGAGGATGAGGTGTCACTAATCATATGGACGAGCACACCAGCTTGACAGCCACCGAGGTCTGATTTTAAGATAGCCGTATTGGCTAAAAGGCGAGGTCTTAAAATCAAAAACTGGAAAGGTGGTTCACCATGAGCGAGCGTATTGATAGGAGAGTCCGTTTTGACGAAATGGCACCGCCGCGTGATGAAGAATGCACGCCGGACATCTTTATGGTCAGCGGGTTTGGCAATACTGGCCTCATCTTTACCCCGGAGGGGGTGGTAGTTGTTGATAACACACCGCGGACAGCTGCCCGGGCCCTTGAGACCATCCGGGCAAGGACAGAACTGCCCATCCATACCATTATCTATACCCACGGTCACGCCGACCACGCCTGGGCTACAGCGTCTTTCCTGGAGGATGCCAAGAAGAGGGGACATCCCAAGCCCAGGGTCATCGGCCACGAACTGGTGGCGGTGCGTTTCGAGCGCTATAAGAAGCTGGGTCGATACAACCGCTATATCAACCGCATCCAGAGCGGGCTGAGCTATGCACCCCCCTCGGATGACAGGCCCTTTTTGCCTACAGACGCTGTCTATCCTGATATCACCTTCTCCGATGCCATGCAGTTCAAGCTCGGCGGTCTGACCTTTGAGCTTTACCACTACCTGGGGGAAACGGAGGACGGGGCCTGGGTCTGGATTCCCGAGCGCAGGACGGCGATGGCCGGCGACCTGGTGGAAGGGTTCTGTCCCAATATCGGCAATCCCTTTAAGCTCCAGCGCTATGAGTTGGAGTGGGCCGAAGCCCTGGAACAGATTGCTGGCAAGAACCCCGATTTTCTCATTCCGGGGCACGGGCGCCTTCTCCGTGGCGAGCGAGTTAAAGAGGTGTGTCTGGATACGGCCAAATTCCTGCGCCATATCCATGATGAGGTCATACGACTCCTGAACGAGGGCTACTGGATAGAGGATATCCTTGATAAGGTCAAGATACCGGAAGAGCTGGCCCAGAAGCGGTGGCTGGCGCCACGTTATGGTCATCCTACCTATATTATCCACGGCGTGCACCGTCGGTATGCTGGCTGGTTCAATGGCAACCCGAGCGAGCTTTTCCCGGCGAAGAGTACCGAGATTGCGGCCGAGGTGGTGGGGCTGAGTGGCGCAGGAGAGCTTCTGGCGCGGGCACGGCAGTTGCACAAAATAGGGAACATTCAGCTTGCCCTGCATCTGGCCGACTTCGTCGTCAAGGGTGCCAAAGACAATGCCCAACGCAAGGAGGCGTTGCGGCTGAAGGCGGAACTGCTGGATGCCAGGGCTGAGGCAGAAGTCAACACCATTGCCAAGAATATTTTTCTAGCTGGTGCTGAGGCGGCTGAGCAGGCAACTCGCTCTCTGTAAATTGCCAGGCAGCTCAGGTGGCGCTGGTGCGGAAACGCATTATGGCAATAATACCGAAGACGATAGTGAAGCCAGCCAGCGCTAGCATACTCGGGACGGCCCCGCTGAAATTGCCACCGAAGACCATCAGCTCATTGAAGCCAGTGTTTGCCCACCCGTGAGGCGTTATCTTGGCAATGAACTGCATCCATTTTGGCGTGATGAAAAGGGGCCACCAGGAACCGCCGAGCGGCGCCAGCACCAGTGAGAGGAGTGTACCCAGAGCATTGGCGCTGCGCTCAGTCTTGGTCAGGGTGGCTAGCATAATGGCGAAGGCCGAGGACATAATCACCATCAGGATTGACAGGATAATCACTGCGGCTGGAGACAGCCCAAGGTTAATCCGGAAAGCCAGGAGTCCGACTAACCAGAAGACGGCTATCTGAGCCAGGCCTTTAGCTACAGTGCCGGCAAACATCCCTGTCAATAGAGTCTCCCGCCGGACCGAGCTGGCCAGCAACCTTTCTAGGGTATTGTTCTGGCGCTCGCGTACGATGATGCTGGCTGACTGTGCCGCAGCAAAGAAGGTAAACATAACCAGATAGCCGGGGATAACATAGTTGGCCGGGTTCCAGGCCTCAACCTCCCCTACCTCTTCCGTCTTGAAACTAATCAATGGGGCACTGGCCGGTGTCCCGGGTGGGGCTGACAAGAGCTGTTGAATATCCGGCCCAATACCGGCCATATCGCCAGAAGCCATTCCCTCCTCTACCACCAGGCTAAGCGCCGCGGTAGTGGCTAACTGCTGTGAACCGACCTGGGAGGCAATGCCACTAGCCAGCCCGTTGAGAGCGGCCCGGATATAGGTCTCTGCTGGGTCGACTACCACCTCAAGCTGAGCGCCGTAGCCCATCATCACGCTCTGCGTGAAATCGGCCGGGAAAGCCAGGAAACCGGGAAGTTCTTTATCGGCTACTGTTTGGCGGGCTTGCCCGTAGTCCTTGTCCCAGATGATTCTCGGTTCACCGGGCTTGAGTTGGGCTTCGTCCTTAGTCTCCAAGGCGCTTATTATCTGATGGCTCAAGCCGCCGGCGGCTTCCTGGGTAACCAGATGCAGGGTCAGCCGGGGGTCCTCGCCACCAATGCCGCGGAGCATGAAGTTGAACATCACGACGAAGAGGAAAGGGAATAGTATGAAGAAGAACAACGCCAGACGGTCGGTCAGGAAGAGTTTCAGGTCCTTCAGGGCGATAAACCAGATATGGTTCAGTTGCTTCATAAGGCCTATCTACCTCCGGGGATAGCCCTGAAGAGAAGGCGGCTCAGAACCAGCCCAACGACCATAGCGCCAGCAATGATACCTATCTCTTTACCCAGGTGCAACAGAGAACTGCCTTCAGCAATCAGGGCCAGAAAGGCATCGTTGGCGTAGGTATTGAGAGAGAACTTGCTGAGCTTGAAGAATAGAGTACCTTCAGCGGCTTGGTAAAAGGTGCCGCTGAGCATGACCATCACCATGGTGAACAACACAGCAATCCAGGTAGCCTGGTCGGGGGTGCGCGCGATGGCGGCAATGACTAAACCAAGAGCACTGGCCGCCGCAGCGAAGAGCAGGGCGATAACCAGCGCCTCCAGAAAAGAGAGGGGCGTGAACAGCTGGAACACCGCATAGCTCAGCACCAGCAAAATTAACGTCTGGACAAAGCCGCGGAAAATACCGGCCAGAAACTTGCCGACAAACAATTGCCCCGCGCTTAGTCGGGTGGTGAGCAGGCGTTCCAGTGTCCCCTTCCTGCGCTCCTCAACAATAGTCTGAGCGCTCAGGGTGATGGCGAAAAGGACGAACATGGTCAGGATACCCGGCAGGAACTGGTTGACTGGGTCGGGGCTGCTGCCGACGGTCGTTTCTGTAACCTGCACCAGAGGGGACTCGCGTTCCCGCTCTAGGAATTTCTGCACCGTAATCTCAATGTGGTCAGGGGAAATATTCTTTCCGGTGAGGAGGTCTTTGACCTGGCTTTGCACCTGAAATTCCTGGTTCATCTCCTCAACAATACTGCGGACGATACTGGCGACAATTTGTCCCTCCGCGCCACCGTTACCCCTTTGTTTGAAGATGAGCTGTGTTGGCTGCCCCGCCGCTAGCTGACTGGAAAAATCGCTCGGTATATAGATAACCATCAAGAGGTCAGACCTTTCCAGCTTGCCATCAGCCTCGGCACGGGAGAGCAAGCCAACATCCAGGCTTTCTAGCTGAGCCAATCTCTCCAGGAGAATGGTGGAATACTTACCATTTGGGTCTTCGTTCACGATTTGGGCGGTAGCGTGGAACTGGGATTGCCTGCCAAAGGCACCATACATTAGAGCGAAGATAGCTATGGGCAGGAGCAGGCTGAAAGCGAGGTCAGCTTTGTCCTGAAGGTAACTGCGTACTTCCCGAAGGGCAACGATTAAGGCTCTTTTCATCCTATTTGTCTAGTCACGGAGACTGCGGCCCGTCAGTTTCAAGAAAACATCTTCCAGTGTTACTTTATCCGGCGGGCCAATCTGGGCTTTCAGGTTGTGGGGGGTATCCATGGCGATTATTTGCCCTCCGTCCATGATGGCCACGCGGTTGCAGAGGCGGTCAGCTTCTTCCATATAGTGGGTGGTGTAGAGAATCGTCATCCCTTTGTTTTTCAGGCCGATTATTGTTTCGTAGATATTGTTCCGTGACTGTGGGTCGATGCCTACCGTCGGTTCATCGAGAAAGAGGAGTTCCGGGTGGCCCATCAGGGCGATAGCCAGGTTGACACGCCGCTTCATGCCGCCGGAGAATTTGTCCACCTTGCCTTTAGCCCTCTCTACCAGGCCCATCAGCTCCAGATTGGCTATCGTTTGGGTACGTGCCTCCTGGCTATCAAGCCCGACCATCCGACCAAAAAAGACCAGGTTATCCATAGCGGAAAGGTCGGGGTAGAAGGCTAATTCCTGTGGGCAGACGCCAATTAGTTGACGCACGGCCTCGGCGTTTTCTCGGACGGAGTAGCCACCGATGGTGACATCGCCGAAGTCCGGTTCGAGAACCGTGGACAGGATGCGAATGGTTGTGGTCTTGCCAGCACCATTTGGCCCCAGCAGGCCGAAGATTTCACCCTTATAGATGGTGAAGGATACACCGTTGACGGCCCTGTGTTCATTGAAGCTTTTGCGTAGGTTCTGCGCTACCAGAAAGGCTTCGGACATAGCTTACCACCAATCCCCGGTTGAGCTATTCCCGGCTCATTTAACCCATATTATAGGTCTCCGGGTGGGGTATTGACAAGCTACTCAGGCTTAAGCGGCGCCGTCCCAAAAAGAGAGAGGCGGCTACGCCGCCGCCTCTCCCGGAAAGATTCGTTATTGATGCCATGACTAAGCCTTATGCAGTCGCTTCGCTTTGGCCACGAATTCGTCCAGTCTCTTCTTGATAGTGATTTTGTCAAACTTGCCGACACTGGTCTTGGGGATATCATCGACGAAGGCAATGAACTCAGGCAGCATCCATCTGGTTATCTTGCCCTTGTCGATGCCCTCGGTCTCCAGGAATTTGATGACATCAGTTTCGTTCTGCTTGGCGCCGGGCACCGGCTTGATGAGAGCCATCGGCCGCTCCCCCCACTTCTCATCGGGCACGCCGACATAGGCGGCTTCTAGGACAAAGTCGGCAGTGGCGGTGAGGTTCTCCAGGAGGACGGTGGGCACCATTTCAGCGCCACTCCTGATGACATCGGTGATTCTATCGGCAATGATGATGTAGCCATCCTCGTCAATCTTAGCCGCGTCTCCCGTGTGGAACCAGCCATCTCGCCAGGCAGTAGCTGTTCTCTCCGGGTCTTTGAAGTATTGCTCCATAATCCAGTGGCCCCGGAGTATTATCTCGCCGATGGTCTTGTTATCGTGGGGCACGGGTTTACCCTGCTCATCAATGACCATAGCGTCAATTCCGAACATCGGCAGGCCGGTCTTGACTCTAACCTGGTCCAGCTTTTCCTTGGGCCAGTTCACCATATTGCGCTTGATTGTAGCGCCGATTGACCCCGCCAGGGTTTCGGTCATGCCGTAGCCGGAGCCAACAGTAAATGTCGGGAAGAGGGCTTCCGCCTTGGCTTTCAAGCCCAGTGGCAGAGCGGCGCCGCCAACGGCCACCCCTTGCAGGCTACTGAGGTCCCACTTCTTGATGTCCGGGTACTCGATAAGCATTGCCAGCATAGTCGGGACCATGGCAGTGCTGGTCACTTTCTCAGTCTGAACCAGCTCACAGAAGCTTTCGGGAGTGAAGCGACCGGGGAAGACTATCTTGCTGGCCGAGACGACATAGTACCACGGTGCGCCCCAGGCATGGATGTGGAAAAGTGGTACATTGACCATTGGCACATTAACCACCGGTTCTGGTGGCATGTCAGGTAACCGGGGGGTCATAGACATGGCAGTCAATAGATGCAGGGTCTGTAAGTAAATCTGCCGGTGGGTGAACAGAACACCCTTGGGTAGGCCGGTGGTGCCGGTGGTATAAAAGAGGACGGCGTAGGTGTCTTCAGGCAAGTGTGGCCAGTCAAACTCGGCCGGCTGGTCTTTTATTAATTCTTCGTAATTATAGAGTGGTTCTATTCTCGTTTGTGGTTTTCCGGGTTTATCTGATATGTAAATGAATTTCTTCACTGTGCCCTTTATCTGGTCGTAGAGCATATCCAGTAGTGGCAGAATCAGGTCGTCAACGAAGATAATGGTATCTTCAGCGTGATTTATGGTGTAGGCAATGTGCTGGAGGGAGAGCCGGACATTTATTGGGTGGGACACCGCCCCCATACCAACGGTGGCGTAGATGAGTTCCAGGTGCTGGTTATGATTGAGGGCCATAGCGGCAATCCGGTCGCCCGGCTGGCCTGGCTTCCCCGGCTTTACGCCCAGAGCTTTGAGGGCGTTAGCGAGTTTACAGGTGCGTTCGTACCATTGCCGCCAGGTAAATCTGTGGTACTGGCCGGCGTCAGTCCGGTAGACGATGCCGATATCATCAGGATAGAGGCTGAGTGGCCGGTTCATGAGGTTGGTGAGAAGTAGTGGGTAGTGTGTGGTGTACTCAGGATAAGTCCTTCCTTCCGTCTTTGCCATTACTGTCTCCCTTCTAAATGTAGTTCCAATCCCTGCCTGTAGCGAGCCCCGTGCTTGAGAAATGGGGGTGGAATTGAAACCACCCCCATTGTAAACAAATCTCCCTTTGATGACAAGCCCTATTTTCCGGTCATCTGCTTCCTCAGAGACAGGTCCCGCGAAGTGTATTTTTGCGTGAGCCAGTAATTGTAGTAGCCGACGCAATATTCACCGTGGTAGTTCTTTACCCAGGGCCACCACATGGTGTAGAGATACGCGTTCGGCTTGGGTATGACATAGCACTGCTCAAGGAGGTACGGCATCAGGTCACGGTTGATTTGCATACACTTCATTTCGTCGATACCAACATATTTCTGCATCTCCAGGTAGGCCGCTTCGACGACGGAGTCATTTACGTAGCTTGGGTTGTAAATGCTACTACCTCTGAAGTTAATCATCTTCTGGTAGGTGCCGACGCCCGAAACCGCCACGTACATAAACTCATTCGCGCCGTAGTTCCTTGCCGAGAACCTGGCAGTCCAGACGGCAACGTCTTTAGAATCGATTGTCAGGTCGATGCCGACCTTCGCCAGGTCAGACTTAAACATCGACATTACGTCTATATGGGCGGCGTAAGGCCCACAGATTACGCTGGATTTGAAGCCAGTGGGGTAGCCGGCTTTGGCGAGAAGCTCCTTAGACTTGGCCACATCGGGCCCTTTATAGAGCGCCTGGACATCCGCCGGAAGCTGGTCAAGCGGGACATAAAGGTCCTTGTATTCCTTGGGTGGTGGTGCTATCGGCCAGACCAGTAGCTCGGCGTCACCCATGTAGTACTGGTCCTTTACCGCCGTCAGGTTCAGGGCCAGCATTACCGCCTGGCGGACTTCTTTCTTGCTGAATGGTGACGCCGCCATGTCTGTCCTCATGCCCATGACCTCACTGCCATCAGTCATGAATCTCTTGGACTGTATCTTAAGCGTGGGGTCGTTCAAGACAGTTCCTATGTCAGAGAGTGACCGGCCGGCCAGCGAGTCAAGCTTGCCGGTGCGAAATGCTGATACTGTGGTGGGAACGTCTGGTATAATCAGGTAATTAACCCCATCCACGTAGGGCAGCTGGTCCCCCTTCCCTGGGCCAACGGGGTTCTTCTCCCAGTAGTTCGGGTTCCTGATGTAGGTCGCGGAACCGTTGGAAACGAAGTCGGTCATAATGAATGGCCCGGTGCCGACGCTGTTGTGCCAGTCCTGCATATTGCCGTATTTGTTAACTACTTCAGGCGGAAATATGTGCATATAGTCGGGTACCAGGGTTATCAAGTTGACCCACTCCGCCACGGGGCAGGTGACCGTAACCGTCCCGGTGGCATTATCGCCCGTGACCACGGCGCTCTTAGCCATGGCGGGGTAAGCCAGCGTGAAATAAGCCCCTTTGGTTGTGAATGCCCGCTTCAGGCAAAAGACAACATCGTCCACCGTCAGTTCCCGGCCATTGACCAGCCGGCTTGCCTCGCTCTTGGAGTTAAGTGCATAGTGGACCCCTTTGCGGATGTGGAAGATTATCGTGCCTTGTTGCGGTATCTCCCAGCTCTCTGCCAGACAGCCGGCCTTCTGGTCCATGCGGTTACTGCCGGCCAGCGTCCACTCGACCTCGCCGGTGCCGGCCGGACCCTTCGCCCAGTCACCCTGCAATAACTCCTCATTGGTGAAGCGAAGGCTCCAACAATAAATGTTAGCATTGACAGTGTCGTCAAAATACAGTATGTCATATTGCGACGAGACGACAGCCGTGCCTCCATACTGTGGCTTTTCTTCCCCTGGCGCTGTGGTGGGTGGTGCTGTTGTCGGGGGCGCTGTCGTGGGTGGTGTCGTTGTTGCCGGCGGTGGCGTGGTAGTCTCCTCACCGCAGGCGGCCAGTACCAGAGCAGTCACCGCCAGACAGGCTATCACCATCCATATTATCCTTTTCACTTCTTACCTCCGTTTTTTGGTTCAATTAGTCTACTCAAATTACGCTTCATCCTCACATATTACCCCTCCATTCTGTATTTGATTTGTTTCATCTTATTACGGGTCTGTGGGCGTTAAGCTCATGCCTTTGGCATTCTCTTCTTTACACCTCCGTAGCGCCCAAGGCCTCCTCTCAGCCTGGGGTCCAGCAGGTCTCTCAGGGCATCCCCGAACATGTTGATGCCGTAGACCACAATCGCCAGGGCCAAGCCGGGCCATAGTGCCAACTGTGGAGCCTGGAACATATCCAGGCGTCCCTGACTGAGCATGCCACCCCAGCTGGGAATCGGCGGGGGAATACCGTAGCCGAGGAAGCTTATACTTGACTCAACGAGGATAGAACTCCCGATACTTACAGTGAATATGATAATCAGGGGAGCCATAATATTGGGCAAGAGATGCCGGATGAGTATCCTCCAGGTGGGACAGCCGATTGACCTGGCTGCCTCAACATAAACATTCTCCTTGACGGCGATAACGGCGCTTCTGATTGTCCTTGAACCAGTAATGCCATACAGTACACCCAGGACTATTATCATCTGAAGAATACCCGGTCCGAGGATGGCCATTATTGTCAATATGATGAATATACCCGGGAAGCACATCCAGGCATCAACAAATCGCTGAATTATCAGGTCGGTTTTGCCACCTGCAAAACCGGAAATGAGACCTATAATTGCATTCAGCACGACTCCGATGGTACTGACTCCCAGACCGACATACATGGAGATACGAGCTCCGTAGATGATACGGCTGAGCACATCCCGTCCCAAATTATCTGTTCCCAGCCAGAAATGTGCTGTTGATGAACCCAGCTTGGGTCCTACCCAGACCTCGTTGTAGCCATAAGGGGCCAGCCAGTTGGCAAAGATGCCAGCCAGCAGCAGCAGCAGAACGATGGCGGCACCCACTGTACCCAGCGGCTTCTCCCTGACGAGTCTTATAAACACATCAATCAGGAAAGGACGCCGCTTCTCTGCCGCAAACGCACCAACCTCTACACTTCTTATACCCTCGGCCATTTTCGGTTTCTCCCTCTACCGGTAGCGAATCCTGGGGTCCAGCCAGGCATAGCTCACGTCAACCAGCAGATTGACCACCAGAATGACGCTGGCCAATACCAGGTTCACTCCTGAGACTATCGGGTAATCTCTCGCACTAAGAGAGTCAAGCAGGAGCCGTCCCATCCCGGGCAGGACGAATATCTGCTCCATGATAACCGAGCCCCCGATTAGAACGGGTAACTGGAGCCCGACAATAGTCACTACTGGAATCAGGGCGTTCTTCAGGGCATGCCTGACGACGACTACGCTTTCGCGCAGACCCTTTGACCAGGCCGTCCGGATGTAGTCCTGCCGGAGCACCTCCAGCATCATGGTGCGCGTCATTCTCATGGCGGTGCCGGACATGGCCATGCCCATAAGTATCCCCGGGATTATGAATTGTTTCAAGTTGGCCCACAAATCCCGGGTGATGGGGTAGTATACTACCGGGGGCGTCCAATGCCACCACATTGAGGGGAAGACGAAAACCATAGTGGCAATCCAGAAGCTGGGGACGGCGATGCAGAATATGGCAAAGCTACGCCCAAAGTAGTCGCCTGCCGTATCCTGCCGTATTGCTGAGTAGATACCTATGGGGAAGGCCAGCAGCAGCCCGGTTATTATGGCTATAATGCCAAGTTCCAGGGATATTGGGATGCGCTTAAATATCTCATCGCGTATTACGCGCTGTGACCAAAGTGACTTACCAAGGTCACCCTCGAAGACACCGGAAAAGGCGCCATCCTTCTGCGGCCATGCTCCCAGCCAGCGCAGGTACTGCTTCCAGATTGGCACATCCAGGCCCAGTTGCTCCCTGACGATGACAACCATTTCCTCCATACTCACATCCGATTCTCTGTACCTGTCCGCCACCATCAATTCTACTAGCGAGCCCGGAATGAAACGAACGGAAAGGAAGACTATTATGGTGACGAGAAAAAGGGTGGGAATTATCAGCAGGAGTCGCCTGATAATATAAGTGTGCACCGTGCCCTCCTACTTTTATCAGCCTTAAGGTAAGGCGTCAACTGCTATCCGCACACAACGCGCTTGTGGCCGATGCCACCGACTTGCTAAGAATTATCAGGCAGTCTGTCTGGTTTGTCAAGCGGTATTACTGGCCAGCATTATAGATGATAGCAGAAATATCATGGAGACGGGAGGTATTATCAATATCCCGGGGTAAACTGAAGTTCTATCGCCCGTTCCGGCCCGCTTCTCCGGCCGTGGCATAACAATGCTACTGGGGCCGGAAGCCGTGAACTCCCGGCCCCAGTATAGCTCGGTCTATCTTCCAGTCAACTGCTTCTTCAGGTCCTGGTCAATCCAGACATACTTGGTATAGGTGCTCCAGTTATAGTAGCCGACATTCCATTCACCATGGTAGTTCTTTACCCACGGCGTCCAGAATTCATGGTAATAGGGCCAGGGCGGTGCTATAACATAAGCCTGGTCCAGCAGGTACGGCATTAGCTCCGCGTGCAGTTGGTCCATCTTGGGTTCGTCAAAGAGTAGTGTCTCCATCTTCGTGCGTGCTTCCTCCACCTTGGGGTCATTGATGTAACTGGCGTTATACTGAGCCGGACCCCGGATGTTAATCATCTTGTAGTAGGTGCCGATGCCGGAGACATAGGTATAGAGCATAGAATCGAAGTTCCGGGAGACCAGTATTGAGGTCCAGACGGCGTACTCCTTGGCGTCAATCGTCACATCAACCCCGACCTTGGCCCACATGCCTTTGAGGAGAGACATCAGGTCGGTCTGCGACGATGTGTTGTAGCAGACCAGTTTGGCTTTAAAGCCGCTGGGGTAGCCGGCCTCCGCCAGAAGCTGTTTGGCTTTGTCCGGATTATACCCTTCATATAGTTCCCTCACTGACGCCGGGAGCTGCTCCAGGGGCACAAAGGCATTCTTGTATTCTTTGGTCTTTATTACTGGCCAGTTCAGCAGCTCAGCGTTACCGCCGTAGTAGGTGTTCTTTATCTGGTCTTTGTCCAGAGCCAGGCAGAGAGCCCGCCGCACCCGGATATCGGAGAAAGGTGAGTCCTTTTTGTCTTGCCTCATGCAGATGGGATAGACGGAGTCCCACTGGTAGGTGGTAAATTTTAGCTCCGGATTGGTCTTCTTGATATTGGCGGCGTCATCCCAGGCAACACTGTCTACGCGGTCAAGCTTGTGTGTCCGCAGTGCCGAATAGCGGGTAGACATGTCCGGTATTATCAGCATCTTGACGCCGTCCAGGTAGGGCAGCTTATTTCCCTTCCCCGGGCCAACGGGGTCTTTCTCCCAGAAATCGGGGTTCTTGACATAGGTCACTGAGGCGTTGGAGACGTAGTCGGTCATCATAAAGGGCCCGGTGCCAACGCTGTTCCGCCAGTCCCTCATGTCTCCGTACCTCTCCACCACTTCGTGCGGTATTATGGCGGCATAATCAGGGTACAGGCTTACGGCGTCGCCAAAATACTCTGGCTGGCATTTGATGACCACGGTCCACTTGTCCGGCGCGGTTACGGTGGTGGTTTTGGCCATCCCGGAGTACTGCACCCGGAAATATGAGGTGGGTAGCGTGCTGTAGCGGGTGAGGGAGTAGACTACATCATCAGCGGTGAGCTCCCGGCCGCTTACCAGCTTGCTCGCCGCACTGTTTGGGTTCAGGGCCCACTTGATTCCCTGGCGGATGTGGAAAATCATAGTTTGCTTATCCGGTATCTCCCAGCTTGTCGCAATGGAGGGTGCCTTGCCGTCCACACGGTTGACACCACCCAGTATCCAGTCGAACTCACCCGTGCCGGCGGCACCTCTGGCCCAGTCACCCTGCCACAGTTCCTCATTGGTGAGCTTCAGAGTATAGGTCAAATAATGAGCGGTAAACCCCTCATCAAAACCCAGTACATCCACGGTAAGGCCAAGAGTCATCACGCCGCCGTATTGTGGCTGTCCCGTCGGCGGCTTCGTGGTAGGCGGTGCGGTGGTTGGTGGTGTCGTTGTTGTTGGCGGTGGTGTCGTTGTCGCTGCCGGGCCACAGGCGGCCAATACGAGAGCGGTCACGGCCAGACAAGCCATTACCATCCATACCATTTTCCTTTTCACTTCTTACCTCCCTTATTTTTGCTGAATGAGTCTCCTCAAATCGCGTTTCACCCTCACATATTACCCCTCCATTCTGTATTTGTTTCATCTTATTATGGGTCGGTGGGCGCTAAGCTTGTGCTTTTGGCATTCTCTTCTTTACACCTCCGTAACGGCCGAGGCCGCCCCTCAACCTTGGGTCAAGCAGGTCTCTAAAGGCATCGCCCAGCATGTTGATACCGTAGACGACAACCGCCAGGGCCAGGCCGGGCCACAGTGCCAACCAGGGCGCCATGAGCATATACCGGCGTCCGCCTTCACTGAGCATGCCGCCCCAGCTCGGCGTCGGGGGCGGAATACCGTAGCCGAGGAAGCTGATGCTGGCTTCGGTGATAATCGCGGCCCCCATAGTTATGGTGAAAAGGATCATTATGGGCGCCATAACATTGGGCAGGATATGCCGGAGAAGTATCCTCCAGGTGGGACAGCCAACCGCTTTGGCCGCCTCAATGTAGATATTGGTTCGAGTGCCGATAACAGCGCTTCGTATTACCCTTGACTGGCCGATGCCATACAATAGTCCCAGGACTATTATCACCTGCACCAAACCCGGGCCAACGACCGCTATTATGGCGAGGATGAGAAACAGTGGTGGCAGGCACATCCAGGCATCAACAAATCGCTGAATCACCGTGTCAACCCTACCGCTGAGGTAGCCGGAAACAATTCCGATGACGGCCGCCAAAGCTGTGGCGATAGCGGAAGTGCCCAGCCCGACATACATGGAGATGCGCGCCCCGTAGATGATGCGACTGAGCAAGTCCCTCCCAAGATTGTCTGTGCCCAGAAGGTTACTGATTGAAGGCGGACTCAGGCGCTCCGCCACATAGATTTCATTATAACCATAGGGAGCCAGTATGTTAGCCAGAATGCCCACCACCAGCAGCAGGAGAACTATGACTCCGCCGACTGTCCCCAGCGGTTTTTCCTTGACCAGCCTGATGAACAGGTCAACCAGAAAGGGGTATCTCTTGGCCTCCTTGGCTCTCAAAGGCATTGCTACCGCGCCGTTCATTTCAGCTCCCTTGTGTCTATCGGTATTGAACCCTGGGGTCTAAATAGGCGTAGATAAGGTCAATTACCAGGTTAACGATTAGGACAAAAGCAGCCATGACCAGGTTTATCCCGGAAAGGATGGGATAGTCCCTTCGGCCCAGAGCCTCAACGAGATAACGACCTACGCCGGGGAGGACAAATATCGTCTCCATGATGGCTGACCCGCCAATCAGAATGGGTATCTGAAGTCCGATTATGGTCACCACCGGTATCAGTGCATTCTTCAAGGCATGCCGGGTAACAACTACTCTTTCCGCCAGCCCTTTTGACCAGGCCGTCCGTATGTAATCTTGCCTCAGTACCTCCAGCATCATGGTGCGTGTCATTCTCATGGTGGTGCCGGACATGACCATCCCCATAATGACGCCCGGGATGATGAATTGGACCATATTGGCGGCCGGGTTGCTGGTAAAGGGGATGTACTCCATTGACGGCGTCCAGTTCCACCAGACCGACGGAAAGACGATGACCATTGTCCCCAGCCAGAAGCTGGGGAGAGAGATACAGAGTATGGCGAAGGAACGCCCCATGTAGTCACCGCCGGTGTCCTGCCGTATGGCCGAATATATGCCGATGGGGAGGGCAATAAGCAACGCGGTTATTATTGCCAGGACGCCGAGTTCAAAGGATATCGGCAGTTTCGCGGCCAACTCTGTAGTTATGCTGCGGCCGCTCCACAGGGACTCGCCCAGGTCACCGCGAAAGGCAGACCCGACCCACTGCCCGTACTGGACATAAATCGGCACATCCAGCCCCATCTCGTGCCGTAAGCGCAGAATGGCTCCCTCACGGTCTTCCGTCACGCCCATCTCAGAGACCATAATGTCAATAACATCGCCCGGAACGAAGCGGACTGACAGGAAGACTATTATGGTGACGAGAAACAGGGTGGGAATTATCAGCAGGACTCGTCTGATAATATAAGTACGCACCCTACCCTCCCCTTTCCTTAGCCTTAGAGTAAGGCCTTAACTGCTATCCGAACACAACTTGCTTCGGTCGATGCCACTGTCTTAGTTAAGAATTATTACCCACTTTCCACTAGGTTGTCAAATGGTATTACTGGCCGGCATCACGGATGATATCAGAAGTATCACGGAGACGGCGGGTATTACCAATATCCCGGTGTAAACCGCTGGTGACAATAGCAATCGCCGAATCGCGCTCGGGCTCGGCGAAGCCAGCGAGGCGTTTTGGGACTGTTCGTGATTAGTTTAGTGTCGGGCTAACCTGTCCTGTTTCTTATCCGGCAAAAAGCAGTGGGGAACTCCCGGAGGTTTTCTTTTGCCAAGAGTTATCTTACTGTGGTAATCTGAAAGGAAAGATGAAGCGGGCAATAACGGCGGGGATAGACATCGGCGCGGCCACTTCCAAAGCGGTGGTTCTGGAGGGCAATCAGATATTGTCCTACTGTATCATCCCCACCGGTGCCGAGAGTGTGGGGTCGGCGCAAAGGGTGATGAGCGAGGCGCTGAAGAAGGTGAGTAACCTGTCTCTGCCGGATATTGGCTGGGTTATTGCCACCGGGTATGGGCGGGTTATCGTGCCCTTCGCCAGTGAAACGGTGACGGAAATCTCCTGCCACGCTCGCGGCGCGAGCTGGATTTTCCCCAATGTGAGAACGGTGCTGGATATGGGCGGGCAGGACTGCAAGGCCATCCGCTGTGACGAGCAGGGGAGGCTGGTCAACTTTGTCATGAATGACAAGTGCGCTGCTGGCACGGGCCGATTTCTAGAGGTAATGGCGCAGGTAATGGAGTTGCCTCTGGAGGATATTGGCGGTTTATCCTTGCAGGCAAGCCAGGAAATTCGCATCAACAGCACCTGTACTGTCTTTGGGAAATCCGAGGTAGCCTCGCTGATTCGCCAGGGTAAGGACCGGAAGGATATTTTGGCAGGATTGCATGTCGCCATCGTCAATCGGGTGCACAATCTACTAAGGAAAGTCGGCATCAAGCCGGAACTGGCTATTACCGGCGGCATTGCCAAGAATATGGGCGTCGTTCGCCGTCTGGAGGAGAGGGTGGGATTAACCGCTCTCTTGCCTCCCGAGCCCCAGATTGTGGGGGCGCTGGGGGCCGCCCTCTTCGCCCAAGAGAGGCTGGCCAGAAAATAAATAAGGGGGGAAGACTATGGTTACATCAACCAGTGCCAGAAAAGCTTTGCAGACAACGCTTGAGGTGCCAACATTACGGAAGAAGTACTATGCTCAGACTCTTGATGATTCCAAGAAGGGCAAGAAGGTAGCCTGGTGCAGTAACAATATCCCGGCGGAAATTCTGGATGCCATGGATGTCACCGCGGTATTTCTGGAAAACTATGCCACGGTGATTGCCGCCAAGAAGCTGGCGTCAGCCTATTGTATCGCTGGAGAAAAGGTTGGCTTCTCCCCGGATGTGTGCGGCTACGCCCGGATGCTCATGGGCTATATCCTGGCGCGGAGTGAAGTGCCCGAAGCTCCTTACGGTGGTCTGGCCAAGCCCGACTTTTTGCTGGTGAACAGCTATAGTTGTGACTCGCGGCTGGGCTGGTTTTCGGCGATGAGCCGGACCCTCAATATCCCGCTCCATGTCCATGATGCACCCCACCAGCCGGACGGCGCCTGTGATTTGGCACACTACGCCGATTATACCGAGCGGGAACTGCGGAGCCTCGTTGCCTTTCTTGAGGAGCAGACGGGCGCGAAATTCAATCCGGACCGACTGAGACAGCGCCTGGCCCTGGCCCGGCAGACGAGCGAGATTCTTTTTGAGATAAATGAACTGCGTAAGGCCGTGCCCTGCCCGATGGGGTCGGCGGATATGTTTACCGCCGTCTGGCCGGCACTATACATGGCCGGGACTAAAGGGTGCGAAGATTTTTACCATCGGCTACGGACTGAGGTTGAGGAGCGCATTGCCAGAAAAACCGGGGTTGTGCCGGAGGAGAAGTTCCGACTGATGTGGAGCGGCATCCCCTTCTGGTATAACATGGGCCTCTTGAACTATGTTGAAGAATTTGGTGGGGTGGTCGTGATTGAGGGGTTCTACCGTTCGCGGGAGCACCGGCTTCCGGCTCAGAACGATGACCCCATCCGGGATATGGCCTTGAGCTCCACCCGACAGCGCGGCTGGCCAGCAAGTATTCTTAGCTCCATTGATGACCTGCTGGATGCCGTCAAGGAATACCGTATTGATGGGGTTGTCCTGTCCTTCAACCCATCCTGCCGGCTGTCCTATGTCTCGCAGGGAGAACTGCAGAGAGCGGTGGAAGACCGCGGCGTAGCCACTCTCGGTCTGGAGTGCGATATGGCTGACGAGCGTACTTACTCCGAGGGCCAGGTCAAAACCAGGCTGGATGCTTTTGTTGAGCGGCTGCTGGCCAAGAAGTAACCGTACTGAAGTCTGCTTTCAGGGGAGAAGAATGATGGAAGAATTTCGTCAAAATCGGCTCAACCGCCATCAAACTGCCATTCGGTGGAAGGAAGATAAAAAGAGCCAGGTAATCGGTACTTTGTGTTGCTGTGTTCCTGAGGAGATTATTCACGCCGCCGGCATGTTGCCCGTCCGCATTCTGGGGGCGCATGAAGAGACCACTGAAGCCGACCTGCATTTTCCCACCAACCTCTGCCCCTACTGTAAGAGTACCTTCGACCAGGCATTGAAAGGAAAATATGATTATCTGGATGGGCTGGTTATCCCCAATGTCTGTAACATGATTAAAGCTATGTATGGCTTCAGTAAACTTCTGCTGGATATTCCCTTCATCTACTTTCTGGAAGTGCCCCAGCGGCTGGGCAGTAACGGCGCAGAATTTTTTGCCGAGGAGCTGGTGCGCTTTAAGGAATCGCTGGAAAATTTCTTCGGGAGAGAGATTACCAGTGAGGCACTACGCCGTTCCATCAAGGTCTATAACGATAACCGGGTTCTTTTGAAGAGGATGTACGAACTGAGAAAGCGGTCGCCGCCGTTAGTATCAGGCACGGAAGCTCAGGAGATAGTCATCTCGAGCATGCTGATGCCCAAGGAATTGCATAACTGGCTGCTGGGGCAGTTTCTAGAGTGGGTTCAGAAGCGTGACGACCCACCCAAATCGGGGGTCAGGCTTTTCCTGTCAGCCAGCGTCCTGGATGATACTGATTTCGTGCAACTGATTGAGGAGTGCGGTGGCAGCGTCGTCGCTGATGACATGCCGATGGGCAGTCGGTACTTTTCCGGGGCGGTCGCCCAGAACCGCAACCCGTTCTATGCGCTGGCTGACCGCTATCTGAACAAGATTGCCTGCCCCCGTAAGATGTTGCCTGCTGAGAGGCTGGCCTTCGGCGACCAGATGATGCGTGGGGCCAAAGTCAAGGGCGCTATCATCCACAGTATGCGGGCCTGCGACCCCCACCTGTACGAGTACCCACTGCTGAAAGCGAAGTTAGAAAGCCAGGGCTTACCTGTCCTGTTCTTCCGGGGCGAGGAGACAGAAACGGAGCGGGAACAGCAAAAGACGGATATTGAAGCCTTCATTGAGATGCTTGGGGCCTAGGCGGAGTGAGTTTTGATGCTGGTCGCTGGAGTGGATGTTGGTGCCAGGAATATTAGCGTCGTGGTACTGCGGGATGGTGAAGTTGTCTCCTCAGACCGGTTCACTGTGGGGGGGGAGGGGGCCGCGGCTTCACGGGCGGCGCTGGCTGAGGTGCTGAAAAAGGCGAGCCTGAATCAGACTGACCTGCGGGCGGTGGTAGCGACGGGGTGTGGGGCGGAGAGTGTTGCCTTTGCCCAGCGTCAGAGTGCTGAGGTGGTCTGTCAGGCGAAGGGTGCTCACTTTTTATTCCCCTCGGTCAGGACGGTGCTTAACCTGGGTGCCGAGAGCAGTCGGGCCATCAGAGTCGGCGAGACGGGGCGTGTTGAAGCCTTTGCCAAGAATGATAAGTGTGCCGCGGGGTCAGGACTGTTTCTGGAAACGATGGCCAAGGTCCTAGAGGTGCCCCTGGAGCAGATGGGCGAGCTTTCTTTGCAGGCTGGGGGTTTTGAGGAGGTCAGTGGCATCTGTGCCGTCTTTGCCGAGTCGGAGGTCATCTCCCATATCCACCGTGGGGTACCCAAAGACCGCATTCTGGCCGGTTTGCACAAGGCGGTCGTCGGACGGATTCTGGAGGTCCTGGCCAAGGTAGGCGTGAAAAAGGATGTGGTCGTCACCGGAGGGGTAGCTAAGAATGGGGCCATTATCAAGGAACTGGCGGACAGAATTGGGCTTGACATAATTGTGCCGCCGGAACCACAGTTGGTCGGGGCACTGGGCGCGGCGCTCATTGCTCGCGACCTGGCGACCAAGTCTCGCCAGTAATTTCGTTCATGATATTATGGAAATTGTAGTCCCCTTCTGAAGTGAGGAGGCCTGAATGGTCAATACCCGATTAGACCTGGAGCTATTTAAGATAAATCCGGCTTTATTTATTGAGAAGGTAATCAAGGAATACGCCGCCGAAAGCTCGGCTAACCATCTCAAGGTTCTGGACAATAACCTTATTTTTGACGAGCCACTGGTTGGCTTGGCTGACGGTGATGACCCTATCTTCCTTGCTTACAAGAAAGTAGTGGCTGATTCTCACCTGACGCCGCGGGAAGCATTTGAAATGC
>CAYGYD010000004.1:0-34065 GCA_964354005.1 uncultured Dehalococcoidales bacterium
CTCAGCAAGCTGACATTGTCGCTGAGGTTCTGGATGAGTCGGAGATAGGCAATGATATCCTTGACCTCACGGCGCTGGTAGAAGCGCGTGCCGGCCACCAGCTTGTACGGCGTGCCATAGCGGATGAAGGCCTCTTCCAGGACCCGCGACTGAGCGTTGGTGCGGTACATCACGGCAAAATCGCCCAGACTGGCCTCCCCCCGCTCCACCAGTCGCTCGATTTCGCTGACTACAAACTGCGCCTCTTCCTGTTCAGTATAGGTCTCCACTACCTTGATTGGCTCGCCCGGCTCATTTTGCGTCCACAGCTTGGTTGGTTTCCGCTGCCGGTTGGCCGAGATGACATGGGAGGCGGTTTCCAGAATCAGCTTGGTCGAGCGGTAGCTCTGTTCCAGAAAGACCACTTTGGCTTCTGGATAGTCCTTCTCAAAACTGAGGATATTACGCAGGTCGGCGAAGCGCCACGAGTAAATCGACTGGTCAGGGTCGCCGACGACGCAGATATTGCGGTACTTATCCCCCAGTTGCCGGATGAGCTCATACTGGACGAGGTTGGTGTCCTGAAACTCGTCCACCAGGATGTGCAGGTACCTCGATTGGTACCGGGACAGAATCTCCGGGTGCTGGCGGAACAGGTACACTGTTCTCATCAGCAAATCGTCGAAGTCGAGCGCACTGCTCTGCTCCAGCAGTTTCTGATAGTGCTCGTAAACACGCCCGACAATCTCATCAAAGTAACTGCGACTATGCTGGACATAGTCGGCCGGAGTCATGGTGCGACTCTTGGCGGCGGAAATAGCCGAGGCAATAGCGGCCGGGGCGTATTGCTTGGGGTCAAGCTTTAGTTCCTGAAGACTGCGCTTAATCAAACTCAACTGGTCTTCATCATCGTAGATAACAAATCTGGGACTGACGCCGATGGCCTGACCGTCCCGCCGTAGAATGCGAGCGCAGATAGCGTGAAAGGTGCCCAGGGTCAGGTCGTTGACAGCCTGGCCGACCAGAGAGGTAAGTCTCTCCTGCATCTCCCGGGCGGCTTTATTGGTGAAGGTGACAGCCATGATGCGGTAGGGGCTGACACCGCAGACCTTAACCAGATAAGCCACACGATGGGTGATAACTCGGGTCTTGCCGCTGCCCGGGCCGGCCAGAATGAGCACTGGCCCGCCGATTGCTTCCACGGCTTCCCGCTGGGCTGGATTCAGCTCGGCCAAGATATCCATTCACTGCCATTATAGCATTCGTGGCTATTTCGGTGAAAGTTAGCTAGGAGATTGCATATTAACCTCACCCCCCTATCTCTCCCTCTCCTTAGGAAGGAGAGGGAGAAGGGTTTGTAAGAGGGACTTCGTCCCCCTTTAACTCCCTACGGGATAGAGAGGCAAAGCCTCTCGCTGCCCCCTCCCTGGAGAGTCTAAGAGGGGCGTTAGACCCTCTTCAAATAAATTCTCCCCCTTCCCTTTTTAAGGGAAGGGGGTCAGGCCTGCCCGCCGCACGAGGCTTCGGCAGGCGGGGGGATAGGTTCCTAAACAATCTTTAACAGGCGTGGGGTGGCCTAGTATAGGCTATTGACAGACAACTTCTGGTAGTGTAAAATATATGCGAATATGCGCATATACGCCTTTATTGGGGGTAGAAGCAATGCCGGACCTGATTAAAGCTATGAAAGCTCTCTCGGACGAGACTAGGCTCAGAATCATGAATATTCTGCTGGAGCGGGAGTGCTGTGTCTGTGAGGTGATGGAAGTCCTAGACATCTCACAGACGCGGGCCTCCCGCAACCTTGGTCTGCTGGAAGAAGCTGGTTTCTTGAAGATGAGGAAAATTGGCCTGTGGGCAATGTATTCCATAGATAGGCAGAGTATGGCGGACTATTCCTCCGACTTGATTAGTGCCGTCCATAAGGCGCTAGCGGACAGCGAGGTGGCCGTCCAGGACAGGGCATGTCTCAAGAAGGCTGCTCGCCGCGGGCCGGTCTGTGCCGATGACTGCTGTCCGCCCGAGATTACCCCGAACGCTTTGGCTGGACTGAAGAAGGGGGCGGTTAATGCTTGAAATCAAAAGAGCGGCCATTTCTCTGGATGAGGCCGAAGTATTGGAGTTAGAGCGGGTTATTACCGACCGGGATGAGAAGGAAGCCATTGCCTTCCTGAAAAGGTGCGTCTACGACAGAATTCTCCACGCCCAGCAGGGCCGGCTGAAGTCGCATCTTGATACCGGTGACAACCCGGTGGACAGATTTGTTAAGGGCGATAGATAGTTTGAAGTCTCGGTTCGTGATGGCAAAGGGAGCAAGCTTTGAGTAACAACGGGCCAATAACTGCGGTTGGCCGGCTTTCCGTACTCGACCGATTCCTCACCCTGTGGATATTTCTGGCGATGGGGTTTGGGGTGGGGCTGGGGTATTTTGTCCCCCGGGTAGCTGATTTCATTAGCTTCTTTCAGGTGGGTACCACTTCAATACCAATCGCCATCGGCCTTATCTTGATGATGTACCCGCCGCTGGCCAAGGTCAGGTATGAGGAACTGGGTCGGGTCTTCCGCAACTGGCGCGTGCTGACTCTGTCTCTGGTGCAGAACTGGGTCATTGGGCCAGTGCTGATGTTCTTCCTGGCTATACTTTTCTTAGGTTTCATATGGCCATACCCGGAGTACATGGTTGGTCTGATTATGATTGGACTGGCCCGCTGTATTGCTATGGTCATCGTCTGGAATGAACTGGCCCGGGGCGACCACGAATATGCCGCCGGGCTGGTGGCTTTCAACTCCATATTTCAGATTCTCCTTTATTCGGTCTATGCCTATATTTTCATTACGATTTTACCGGCCTGGTTCGGGCTGTCGGGCACGGTCGTGCGGGTCACCATCGGGCAGATTGCCCAGAGCGTCTTCATTTATCTGGGCATACCCTTCTTCGGCGGCATGATTACGCGTTTTGCTCTGGTTAAAGCCAAAGGGCGCGAGTGGTATGAGACAAAATTTATCCCCAAGATAAGTCCCATCACGCTGGCGGCCCTGCTTTTCACCATCGTGGTCATGTTCTCCCTCAAGGGCGAGATAATTGTCCAGCTACCGCTGGATGTGGTTCGGATTGCCATACCACTTCTCATCTACTTCGTGATTATGTTCCTGGTTTCCTTTTACATGGGTAAGAAAATCGGGGCCGATTACTCCAAGACAGTGACCATCGCCTTCACGGCGGCCAGCAACAACTTTGAGCTGGCCATTGCCGTGGCGGTGGCCGTGTTTGGCATTGGGTCGGGGCAGGCCTTTGCCGCGGTCATCGGCCCGCTGGTCGAGGTGCCGGTGCTCATCAGCCTGGTCAATCTGGCTCTCTATTTTCAGCGAAAATTCTTTGCATCAACCACTGTCCGAAAGGAGGAAGCAGCAAAGTCTGAGCTATAGAAGTCACTGGCGGGGTAATATATAATACTAAATCGGAGGTTTAACTATGGAGCGAAGTGCTGAAGAAATCAAAAGTTTTGTTCGGGAGCGCTATGCCGGCCTAGCCCGGACGCAAGGTCAGTCGTGCTGTGCGCCCCAGGCTCCGGTATCCGGTAGTTCCTGCTGTGCCGGCGCCGACTCAGGTTTACTCTCTCGTGTCCAGAAGCTCTATATGAGTGAAAAACTGGATAATTTGCCTAGTGAGGTAGCCGATTTCTCATTGGGCTGTGGCAACCCGCTGGCGCTGGCGGAACTCAAGGAGGGTGATGTCGTTCTGGACCTGGGCAGTGGCGGCGGGCTGGACTGCTTTCTGGCGGCGGAGAAGGTCGGGGCGCAGGGGAAGGTTATCGGCCTGGATATGACGCCGGAAATGATTCAACTGGCACGTCAGAATGCCAAGAAGATGGGCGCGACCAATGTTGAGTTCCGTCCGGGTGAGATGGAAAGCATGCCCATCAAGGACAACTCGGTGGACGTGATTATTTCCAACTGTGTTATTAACCTTTCGCCGGACAAAGACGCTGTCTTTAGGGAAGCCTATCGTGTGCTCAAACCCGGCGGCAGACTGAGCATATCAGACATCGTTCTGCTCGGGGAGTTGCCTCAGGAAGTCAAGACAAGCCTTGAAGAGTGGGCTGGGTGCATTGCTGGCGCGCTTCAAGAAAAAGTCTATCTGGACAAGATTAGGGCGGCCGGTTTTGTCCGCATCACCACTGACAGGAGCATCCTTCCTCTCTATGTGGAAGGCCAGTCTGGTTCGGACATGGGCCGAGTAATAGCTTCCGCTAGGGTGAAGGCTTTCAAGCCGCGGCGGCGTACGCCGAGGTCGAAGAGGAAGGCTTAAGGAAAACAGGCGCTACCAAGATAAAAAGCTCGGCGTCAGGCGTGAAAATATTGCCTGGAAGAAGTGCGACATTGATTTGAAAATCTGGTTTCCGTAGGGCTGGTTTGACTTGCCCTTCTGGGCTGTATTATGATACTGGCGAAAATAGATTGAGGAGAAGTGAGGTGCCGTCATGAGTACTCAGGATGTTGTCCTTCTGGATGTTACGGAAACTATTGCCACCGTGACTTTGAACCGACCCGAAGCCTTGAATGCGCTCAATGCCGATGTCTGGCTCGGTCTGGAAAAGGCCGCCCAGAATATCAAGGCTAATTCTGAGGTGCGAGCTGTCATTGTGACCGGTGCCGGCGAGAAGGCTTTTAGCGCTGGTATCGACCTGAAGATGGTGGCCTCATCGGGAGGCGGGGCGGGCGCCGTATACGGCAATTTCCGGGAATTCGACCGTCTGAACGCCATGAAGTCAATCTTCACGCTGTACGAGGAGCTGGCCGTTCCCGTTATTGCCGCTATCAACGGCTACTGTCTGGGAGCGGCCATGGAGTTTATCTTGTGCTGTGATATCCGTATGACGGTGGATACTGCTGTATTCGCCCTCCCCGAAGCGCAGTTCGGGGTTATCCCGGACATGGGCAGCACCCAGCGATTGCCCCGAATCGTCCCGCCGGGCATCGCCAAGGAGCTTATTTTTACCGGTCGGCGCATTAATGCCGCTGAGGCGCTCAGGATTGGGCTGGTCGACCATGTCTATCCCAAAGACCAGCTCATGGCGGAAGCCCGAAAGCTGGCCGGGGAGATTGCCAAACTCAACCCCCGCATTGTGCAGGGTGCCAAGCGGGCGGCCAACATGGCCATGTCCACGCCGCTCATGGCCGGCCTGCGTGTTGAGACGGATATTTGTCTCGGCTCAGGCAGTGGCACCGGCTTCGGCCAGCAAGCCCAGCAGTTCTTGAAGAAGTAGAGGGCCTGAGATTTAGTTTATAAAGAGGGGGCTATGCCCCCTCTAGCCCTGTTAACATAGAATATTGGCTTCTCTCCCTCATGCCTTCAAGGCCATCCTTGGACGAACCTGAAGGGGCCGTCTTGCTTGGCGAGTGTCTAAGAGGGCGAAGCCCCTTCAAACTCCCCATATAATGTCTAAAGAGTAAGTTCCTTAGATTCTTGCTGATGTCTAAGAGGGGCGGACGCCCCGCTTTCTTTTTCTTCCCCCTCTCCTATTAGGAGAGGGGGATTTAAGGGGGTGAGGTATCAGGAACGGTCTAAGGTACTGAACGAGAATATTGGTTTGACAGTCGGGTGGCGGAGGTTTAACATAGCTACGGCAGTCAGTGTCGCGAGAAAGGGGGAGAGTATGAGTAACGATATGACCGTTAAAGATGGGTGCCTGTATGGTGGTTGGCGCCAGCCAGTAAACATCTGGATTAATGCCAAGGGTTCTATCCACGATGACGACACCGCCCGCAAAGTGGGCATGCGTGGTGGAACAATCCCAGGCACGATTCATCTCAACCTTTTCCCGCCACTATTAATCAAGGTCTGCGGCCAGCGCTGGTTTGAGCGGGGAACATTGAGCCTGTATTACACCTTTGCTACCACCGACCGTGAGGATGTCCGCGCGGTACTTCGCCTACCTCCGGAGGGAGCTAAAGATGCTCAGGTTGAAGCCTGGGTGGAGATGCCGGACGGGCACACCGTAGCCAAGGGGACGGCCTCAGTGGGCAACCCGAAAGAGCCTGCCTATTTGCAGACCGTTGACCTGGTCAATGCCAAACCGGGAGAATTGCGTATTCTGGATGGGCTGGGGGCAGGACAGACGCTGCCGACCGAGGATGTCCTGGTAACGCAGGAGAAGGTAAATTCCACGCTGGAGACAATCACCGACTCTCTCGATTGGTACCAGGGTAAATCTCCCTGGGGTAGCTCCATTCTGCCACCGTCTATGATGTACGGGGCAATGATGCTAACGCCCAAGCTACCGAACAATCGGCGGATTCAGGCGGTTGGTTTCTTTGGTGCCACTGAAGTGCACAATATCAATGGACCGGTCAAGGTTGGGGTACCGTATGTGGCCAGTGGCAAACTCGTTTGCGTGGGGGCCAGCCCCAAGACCGAGTATTTCTGGTACGATTCTCAACTACGTGAGAAGGCTGGCGGGAAAGTGATTGCCGAGATGCGCCAAATGACCCGCTTTATGAAGGCATCTTCGCCGCTGTACCCGGAGAGCCGGGCCTGACATCTCCAGCTAGCACTGGCGTTCTCACTGATTAGCATCAGTCTTCAGGTTCAGGCGAAACAATCTCAGTCAGGGTTTTGCCCCCTTACTATTATAGCTGTGCCTCAGGCGACCGCCAATTCGAGCGGCTGAACAGACTGAGCGCAGGTTTGTTGGCTGTGTAGTAATCGTTATGTAGCTCTCAAAATAGTGGTACTTTTGGGGGGTTACTAAATCACTGTAACTTATACCTCGTTTGGGTGATTTACACACAGGGCGATACTAGGCTATAAACAAGGTGTAGCAATTGAAGAGAATCTGGTGACTCTAAGTGGGACAGGCACATTACAGTTCGGCTGACCAGAGCACGGCCGGCATCTTAAGGCGAAGCTGTTAAAACAGGTGGTGGCAATTGGGTGAAGGATTGATACAGGTTCAGGAGATGCACGCTGGATGCTAGGGGAGGTGGCGAAATGGAAGAATTGAGCGAGATGTACACGCCGCAGCTTGAAAAGAAGCTGGAGGTGTTTGACGATTACAAGCGGCTGGTCATGGAAACCGTTGATAAGGTGATTGAGCAAGCCAGAAAGCAGGCTGAGCAAGAAGCGGCGCGGATCATCGGTGAAGCTAATCGAAAAGCAAAGCAGATTGCCGATAAGACGATAGCCAACGCCGAGAAGGCACAGTATGCAATCCTGAATGAATCGCGAGCAATAGCCAAGGAAACAACCGCCAACATAGAGCAGTTGACAAGCGCACTGGCCGCGATGCAAGGGGAAATTGACAATTTGCTGGGAATTCTGGGAGAGCGGGCACACACCCTGGCTGAAACTGCAAATAAGTTGGAAACAACGGTTAATGGTGCCAGAGAAAAAGCGCATGGTGAAATTGCCGAACGGCTCAAAGTTGTACAGGAGCTGAATCAAAGAATCAAGCGGGTTGTTGAAGATGCTCACCGTGATGGTGAGAAAGAAGTTGAACACACCGGCAAAGATAAAGACAAGGAATTGGGTTTGGTATCAAGTGGAAGAAAGGAGCCGATAGCACAACCCGCTGTATCGGCAGCCCAGAGCACTGTTTCACCGCCATCGGATGAGGATAGGCAATTCCTTGGTACTGTGGAGTTAGTCATAATCTCACCCAACAGCCCAGAGCTGCGCAGGAAGTTCCTGAATTGCCTACCTGCGGCTGCTGGCCTGGACCTTCAGGGCTCCCCGGAGTCTGTTGGGAAAAAGAGGACGCAGTCTGTTTATTTACCCAAGCCAGTCCCGCTAGTCAAGATTCTCAGGCAAATGGCCATGGTCAAAAGCGCTAACGAAGACGGTAGAGGCATAATTGAGATAGTCCTTGAAGCTGTCGACCAATGGAGAGGGTAGAAAAGTGACCGGTGTGGTCGGACCCGGCTGTGTTTCTACCGAAGTAAGTCATGCACCCGCCGAGCACACTATAATGGTGAATCTCATGACTTTAGAGGCGGGTACTTTGGTGAACCTGGCTCCATCTACGGAATAAGTTTTGTGAAATTGAGGACCTCACTAGCCGACGGGAATCCCGGTGGCCCATAGCGTTCCCTGAACCGGAACAAGCCGAGAGCATTAATCATATTCAGAAACTTGTCTGTTCCCAGGTGCATGGGAAAGACCGAGAGAAGACCGTCCTGTCTCAATATCCGGTGTAATTCCTTGAGCAGTCCCGTCTTATCCGGTATTTCTTGCAGCACATCGTAAAGCAAAACCACATCCACGCTCTCATTCTCTAGGGCGATAGACACGGTTGACCTGTCCAAAAGCATGGTCTCTATATTATCCAATCCTTCTTGGCTCGCAGTTTCCCTGAGGCGCTCAAGAGCACCGGAACGCACATCGAGGGCATATACTTTGCCCCGGCGGCCGACTATGCTGGCGCTAGCTATTGAGAACGCACCGGAACCACAACCAAAATCGAGTACTGTCTGCGCGCTCCTAATCCCCACCCTCTCGAGAACTTCCTGTGCATTGTCTCTAAGCCACTCTCTGAATTCCATTTCCCCGGGTAAGGTTTCGTGCATTCTGGCAACCAGCACCTGTCTATCGGCTAGTATGAGACCATTCAGCTTCTTAATGGCTTCTTCACCCTCGGTGTTCTTCGGCATCCTGACTATGGCGAATCCTCTGGACTTACCAGAGCTTATATCTCTGATAACCCTCGCTGACTCCACTATACCTATCTTGGAGAAAAGCGCAACCACCTCATCTTCAGTGGTATTATCGGAAAGCCCGCCGATATATAATTGCATCTATTCTCTCCACAGCGCCAGAGACAATCTTTTTTCCTGCCCGTATGCTTAAATCCTACTACTTCATCCTGACCACTGCAACCGGCCAGTCTATGTTTCCGGCGGTATTGACAGCTATAATCGCCGGAACTATAATGAAGCCCTAACCGAAAAGCCAGGTGTCTCACGCGACCAGCAGTGTGGGAGGGATATATTGTCTCAGGCCAGGATTGAGTCGCCAAAGCAGGGGGCGATGAGCTGCTGCCTGTGTGGTCACCCGGGTGGTGGGGAGTTAATGGTGAAACCGACCTGTAGCGGGTCGGTTTTTGGTTTTTCGAAAGGGGGGGTATGCCTATGCCGAAGTAAAGGCGGTTTCTAAGCTTGTGGATGGGCCTGGTCGAGTTTGTTCTGGTCTGGTAGTCACACAAAATAATTGTTAGGAGGTCAAAGCCAATGGGTAGATATCTAGCGCTCTGGGAAGTAGACCCAACTAGGGTACCAGTCAGTCCTCAGGAGAGAGCGGCTGGCTGGGCTGCCTTGACGAATATGGTCAAGGAGGATATGAAGAAAGGCCTGGTCAAGGATTGGGGTGCGTTTGTTGGCGAAATCAGCGGATATTCTATAGCTGAAGGAACTGAAGCAGAAATCGGCAAGATGAATGTGCAGTACGCACCCTTTGTTCACTTCAAGATGTATGCTATCGCCTCGCTGCGTGATGTGGAACAAGTCATAAAAAGCCTGTCGTAGTGATTTAGAAAGGGCATCACACAAGGGGATAACATCATATTCCTGCCCCCGTGTAGGGGGAGAGGCTGAGTTGTGACGTCCATGTCCCACCGACCAGAAAAGGCGGTGGTGGGACGGGGATGGCCGACGGCGTGGGCGAGGGCACTGTTTCATCTTCAGGACGGCCGGGTAAAGAAAAGAGCGCGCCATCAGGGTATTGTGCGCAGTTGCTTAAATCGGGTGATGTCCTCCCAGGTGTATCCCAGTTCTAGAAGAACCTCCTCAGTGTGCTGGCTGAACTCTGGCGCCGGCATTCGGATGCTGGCCGGCGTCTCGTTCAGCTTGAGTGGATTAGCCAGCACTTCAATGCGCCCGTAGCTGGGGTGGTCAAATGGGACAAAGTAGTCGTTGGCTCTGGCCTGCGGGTCTTTGACCACCTCGGCGGGTGTCTGCTGGACGCCGAAAGGAATGTTTCGTTCCTTGAGACGGACTTTCCACTCTTCCAGCGGTCTACTGCGAAAAGCGTCCTTCATAATGTGATACAGGTCAACATGGTTCTGCGTTCGAGGCGCGAAGGACTCAAAGCGTGGGTCGTGCTCTAAATCGGGCCGCTCTAAGACCTGGCACATCCTTGACCAGTAGCGGTCGGGCTGCAGGACATTGAGGTGGATTAGCCGACCGTCTTTAGTCAGATACTCGCCGGCGAGAGGATTGAGCGACGCTTCGCCGTAGGCTTCAAAAAGGCGGTCGAGGGCGGCTTGAGCCTCCGCCTGTGCCTGCCGCAAGCGCTTGACCAGCGGGTCATTCTCATCAGCCTGAGATAGTGCCCACTCTTTGTAGTCCGTCCCGGTTGCCAGAGCTCCGGCAATATCAAAGGAGAGCTGGTACATGCCGATGTTGAACAGAGACAGCTCTATCTCCTGCCCAATCCCGGTCTTTTCACGCACATACAAAGCCATCATGACCCCGGCGAATAAGGACATTCCGGCAGCGGTATCAATGAATCCGGGCCGAAAACCGACACACGGGGCGCCCGGGATGGACAGTGAGTACTGGATGCCTGAGCGGTACCAGGCGGCGGTGTGGTCGTAGGCCGGCATGTCACGGTCGGGACCCTTTGGGCCGTGACCGGTTATCGAGCCGTAAATCAGCCTTGGGTTTATCCGGCGCAGTATATCATAGGTTACCCGGAAACTCTCCCTCTCATACATCCGCAGGTTAGTCACGAAAACATCCGACTTCTCTACCAGCTTGTAGAGGATTTCCTGCCCCTCCTTTTGTGATAGGTCAAGAGCCACGCCTCTTTTGTTGCGGTTGTAGGCCTCCCAGTTGTAGTTGATATTGGAAGGTACGCCGGCCGTGCCACCGAAACCCGCCTGATAGGCGCGCCAGAAATCGCCACCCTCCGGATTTTCGATATGGATGACCTCGGCCCCAAAGTCGGCCAAATGCCGCGCCGCGGTGGGCACAGCTACTACCTGGGATATATCAATAACCTTAATACCTTCAAGAGCTGGAGACATTTCTAACCCCCGTTTCTGTTTGGTTTGGCGATTCGATTACATACTTCCCTGCTGTTCCTCAGCCGCCCTGGTTCCGGTTATCCCCTGCTTCTCAAGTTTAGCTATTTCGTCTTGAGACATACCTAAAAGCTGGCCGAAGACATACTGATTGTGTTCCCCGAGACAGGGAGCTGGCCGACGAATGCTGATTGGCGTCCGCGAAAACTTGGCAAAGGCCCCGATATAAGGATGGGTGCCAGCTTCAGCATGGGGCACCATTTCGAAGATACCCCGTGCTTTGAGGTGCGGGTCGGCCAGTAATTCCCGGGCATCAAGAACTGGCCCCGCCGGGACATTAGCTGATTGCAGGATGCGCAGCACTTCGTAGTGGTCGTGGTTCAGTGTCCAAGTCTCAATCAGCCGGTCAATCTCATCCTGATACTCGTATCGACTGAGAGCATCAGCGAATCTTTCATCCTTGGCCCAGGCTGGCTCGTCCAGTGCCTGGCCAAATCTTTGCCAGACATTGTCTGAAGGAATGGCAATGGCCACCCAGTTGTCTTCGCCCCGGCAGCGGTAGCAGCCGTGAGGTGCCAGGGAATAATCGCGGTTTCCCATTCGTTCCCGGACTCGGCCGTTCATGGTGTAATCCATAATAGCATCGGCGTTGAAGGCAATAACGCCTTCTACCTGGGAGAGGTCAATATGCAGTCCTCGGCCAGTGCGGTGCCGGTAGTGCAGGGCGGAAATGATAGCAAAGGCGGCGTTCATTCCGGAAAGCGGGTCGCCGTAGGAGAGACCACTTTGCAGCATTGGCTCTTCGCCAATGTAGCCGGTGAGATACGCCATGCCACTCATACAGTCGATGGTTTGCCCGAAGGCCAGATAGTCCTTATCCGGCCCGGTCTGTCCCAGAGCCGGCAAAGACATCATGATAATGCTGGGGTTAATCTCTTTCAATATTGGATAGTCCAGTCCCAGGCCGGGCATCACACGCGGGCTGTAGTTCTCCACCAGGATATCGCTGACCTTGACCAGCTTTTTAATGATTTCCTTCCCTTCGGTGGTTCTCAAATCTAAAGTAATACCGTATTTATTGCGGTTTTGCAGATTGAAGCCCGGTGAACAATTGTAGGGTCGGTCAGAAATCACCCGGGTCGGGAAGCGTTCCCGGACTTTTGCCGGGTCGACCATACCCCGCCAGGGGTCAATGTGGCGGAGCGATTCCACCTTAATCACTTCCGCACCCATGTCGGCCAGGAGCCGTGTGGCCATAGGGCCGGCGAACCACATGGAAAGGTCGAGAACTCTTATGCCCGATAACGGTAAGTTGGTCATTGCCCGGACACCAATCCTAAATTACTCCTTGCTCTCGCAGTCTCACCAAATCATCCTTACTGTAACCCAAGCGCTTACCGTAAATCTCCTCGTTATGCTCCCCCAGCAGCGGCGCTCGCTTCAACTCATAGGGCAAATCGCCCATCTTGACTTGGGCTCCGGGATAGCGGATTTTGCCGGTCATCGGATGGTCAACTTCCACGAAGTACCCTCGCTCTTTAAGATGCCGGGAATCCAGGAGCATCCGGCTGCTGGCAGGGATGCCGAAGGGCAGGCCCCGTTTCTGTCCCTCACGGAATAGCTCTTCGGTCTCGTGCTCCATCAGCCAGGAAATAATGATGGCGTCCAGCTCGTCAATGTGCTCGGCGCGGTCGGTGGCGGTGCGAAACCTCGGGTCATCGACCAGCTCTGGCATGCCCATCCATTCGCACAGGGCAGGCCATTTCTGGGCGGTTACGGTAATCACCCCGATGTAGCCGTCCTTACAAGGCAGTATCCCGCTGGGGAAGGGTGCTACCCGATTGCCGTATCTCCGGGTAATCGTACCATCATAAGAGTAGACGCTGGTCAGGTTCATCTGAATGTAAAGCACGGCGTCCATTATGGAAATATCAATGTGCTGACCGGCGCCGGTCAGTTCTCGACCGTAAAAGGCGCTGGCTGAGGCAATACTCCCGAAAAGTCCAGCGACGAATTGTGCCTGATTGCCGCCGGGTTTTAGCGGCTCACGGTCTGGATGGCCGATAATCATTGACCAGCCTCCCATCGCATCGGCCACAATCTCGGTCATCTTATAGTTGCGATAGGGGCCGGCCTGGCCGAAATTGGAGATGGAAGTCATGACGAGTTTCGGGTTTGTCTTCTCCAGTCTCTCATAGTCCAGCCCCAGGCCGGGCATGACGCGGGGGCTGAAATTCTCTACCAGAATATCGCTGCCTTTGACCAGGTCTCGGAAGATATTCCTCCCGGTTTCTGACTTTAGGTTGAGGGTGATTCCCTTCTTGTTGGTGTTAAGGTAAAGGAAGAGGCCGCTTTTTTCGGGATGTGGGGCATCGCCCAAGAAGGGACCGAGTCGCCGTGCCTCGTCCCCACTCCCTGGCTTTTCAATCTTGATTACCTCGGCACCGTAGTCAGCCATCATCTTGGTGCAGTAAGGTCCGGCAATGTAGTGGGTCAAGTCCAGAACCTTAACACCGGTCAGCGCCTTCTCTTTGGGTTCGGTCATATCTCAAATCCTCTCCGTATAGCCACCGAGGATAAAGTTCCCCTGATACCCGGTGTCTTCTAGCTTCTCGGGACAAACCAGTAGCACGGAGACATTATCGCTGCCGCCGAATCGGGTGATGCCCCGGCCGTAAAGGTTTTCCTCATAGCACTGGTTGGAGCTTCGGATAGCACTGAGGGCAAAATTCTCCGTATTATTGTCGAGGTGTTCCAGAAGGGTGTCTTCCAGTCTTGTCTCCTTGTGGTTTCCCTTGATGGATGAGATGCCATCGCTGGCGATAATAAAGAAGTCGCCTGGTGCCAGTTCTGCATGGCTTGGCTGGAAATAGGCGTAGGTCGTACCGATAAAGTCAGGGTTTCCCTCTAGCCGGGTCAGTTGCCGACGAAACAAATTACCGTGGAAGACAAGCGTGTCTCCAGCGATAAGGACGATTGCCAGGTCAATTGTATCCTTCGGCAGGCAAACCAGGCTGAGAGTGGCACCTTCGCGTCCCGGCATCTCTTTGTTTATTCTATTGACGATAGTCTCCAGGTCATCACCATCACTCATTTTCAGGTATTCGTCGAGCTCCCCAAACAGCCTTCGGGAACAGTCAGTTATGCCGGGAGAATCAGAGATGGCGAAGACTCGCTGAGAGGGATTAACATAGAGGCAATCACTGTTGTAGATAGACTGATTAAAGCCGACCATAATTTCGATAAATACATTGTCGGCTCCCGGGTGCGTGGCGCCGCAGAAACCGGGGCCGGTCAGTAGGGGCCAGGTGAGGGTCTCTTCGTATCTCGGCAGGACTTGGCGGACTTGCTCGAACCTCTTTTTTGATTGGCCAGGGGCATTCTGACCAAATCGGTCGAAAAGCGTGGGGTGCTTTTGAAATACGCCGCTTTCAAATATGGGGTAATGTTGAATGCGAAAATTCTCGGCCATAATAGGTCTTTCACAAATCTTACAATATCAGGTTCCCTGTCCGCAAGGCACAACTCAGTTACCAGACTGTTAAGCAAGGGGACTCGACCCTTTAGAAGAGCTTTATCCTTCCCCCTTCGCAAGGTAAAGACTGGGCTACGATTATCAAAGCTCTCATGTTATACTGGTTAAAACAGGAATGGGAATCAGAAGCTTGGCGTATCGCCTGAAACTGGTAATGGTGGGACTCCCGGTAGCGGCAATTATTCTGACATCCTGTTCCAGCCTGCCGGGAACACCCACGGCACCAAGTCCAGCAGGCACGAAGACCCCCGGTATTGTTCCAGTCTACACCGGTAAAGTCGTCCATACCTATCCCCACGACCGGGGGGCCTATACTCAGGGGCTGGTTTTTGATGGCGGCTTCCTGTACGAAGGCACTGGGCTTCTGGGACAGTCAACATTGCGGCGCGTGGAGCTGGAAACTGGGACCGTTCTGAAAAGCCGGGCGCTGTCACCGCAATATTTCGGCGAGGGTGTGACCATCTGTGGTGACCGCATTGTCCAGTTGACCTGGCGTTCGCAGCTCGGTTTTGTTTACGATAAAAACGGCTTTGATTTGCTACGCGAGTTTACCTATCCCACCGAGGGCTGGGGCATCACCGGCGATGGCCGGCGCTTGATTATGAGCGATGGCTCGGCCAAGCTGTATTTCCTCGACCCGGAGGACTTCAAGGTAACTGGCTCTATTGAGGTCCAGGACAGTGGCCAGCCGGTAAGCGGGCTGAATGAACTGGAGTACATTCGTGGGGAAATCTATGCCAATGTGTGGCTGACGGACCGAATCGTGAGAATCGCACCTGAAACGGGTAAAGTGACGGGGTGGATAGAACTGGCGGGGCTCTTACCACCGGAAGACCGGACTGAGCCGGTGGATGTCCTTAATGGCATCGCCTATGACGCGGGGAACGACCGAATCTTTGTTACCGGTAAGCTCTGGCCCAAGCTTTTTGAAATTGAGCTGGTTCGGCTGAAGTGATTTTAATCCTTAGTAGTGATTAGTATGCAGTCCATTACTGGCTTAAGCCAAAGAATTTCATAGCGTTAGTGGTGGTTTGCTCGGCCAGTTGGGCTTCGTCCATTCCGATTAGCCGGGATACGCCTCTCAAGGTTCTCAGAACATCAGCCGGTCTTGACTCGTACTCAAACGCAGTCCCGCGTCGATAAACCACCGGCGAATCCGTTTCCAGAAGGAGCCTGTCAAGCGGGGCTTCCTTCACCGCCCGCCGGTGCTCTTCGTGATACTCCACGGCCGGAGTGGCTGAGATGAAATAACCACGACTGATAATATCCCGCAGTACACTTGAGGTGCCGGTGTACCAGTGAAATACGGCTTTCTCCACCTCTGTCTCACTCACCAAATCCAGAGCATCCCGCCAGGCATACCGGGAATGGACGAGCACCGGCTTGGCGTGGGCCTGGGCTATCCTCAACACCTGCCGGCACGCATCCTTTTGTCGGTCCTTATCGGCTCTGGCTCTAACCCTCTTATCATAGTCCAGCCCCACCTCACCGATAGCCACGGCTTTATCAATATTGGCCTCAATGAATTGCCGGCTAGGCTCAAGGTTTTCCTCAGCCAGATTCCAGGGATGCAGGCCAAGGGCCGGATAGACAAAACCGTGATAGGTCTCAGCCAGGGACAAGACCCTCTGATTTGAGACAAGGCCCGAGCCTACGGCAACGATGGCGACGATGTTGGCACGCCTGGCATCACTAATGGTTTGTTCTATGTTTTCAATTTCTTCCAGATGAGCGTGGGTATCAATAAGTTGGTACACCGGCTTTTTTCTCCTGCCTTATTATATAATACCCACCGACCAACCTCAGAATCTGTTTTTAGTGCTCAGCATGGCCTGAACTGTATCTGAAAATTGCGAAGACTACAGGGGCCGAAGCTCAATCGCAAGCAGCAACGGATTGAGTGCTAGGCTTTCCTGGCTGTCTTGGCTTCGCTTTCCAGATAATCCGTCATTCTGGGGGCAATAATTGGTGCCAGACGAGGTAGCATGGGTGGCATCATGGCGGCCATGACCTCGGATAACATCTCTGGAAGCATGGCTTCCATCGGCGGGGGCATGTTAGGTATGGCTTCCTTCATCAGTTGCACCGCTTGCAGAAGGTGCTTCAAGTCAGGGAAGGCGGCCACAACCGGTACATCTTCGTCAGCCTTGCGAGTTTTGACCACTACCTCAGTTATCAGACCGGTGATGCCCTCGGCTTCAGTCACTAGCTCCAGGTCACTGCCTTGCACTGTCCTGGCCTCGCCGTTGGCGGTCACCAGCTTGACCGACTCAATATTGTGGCCAACTTCTCCGTACTCGTAACTGCCGATACCTCCGCCGCCTTCAGCCACCCAACCCCCCACCGTAGCACTCGGCGCGCTGGATGGGTAGACACGCAGAGACAAGCCTTGCTTGTTCAGTTCATATTCCAGATTCTTCCAGATAACCCCAGCCTCAACCCGTGCGGTTTCCTTAGTCTTGTCAACTTCCAGAATCCGGCGCATGCGGGAGAAATCAACCACGATGCCACCGCTGGTGGGGATAGCCCCGCCCCAGCCACTGCTGGCGGCACCACGGGGCGTTAGCGGGATTTTCTTTTCCCGGGCAAACTTGGTGATGAAGACAACATCTTCGGTGCCGCTGGGCTGAACGACAGCTTCAGGGACTCGCTTGATGAGTTGCTTCACCATGCCAGGTAAACTGGCCGTGTCATGGGAGTAGAGCCGCATCTCCGTCGGGTCCAAACTGATTCTCTCCCCGAATTTTTGCACCAGTTGGTTGCAGTCAGTCGTTTTCATGGATGTTGTTCTCCTTGCTCCTGCTGCAGCTATAAAAAATACTAGGTTGTCAGCCTTTCGGCCAGCTCTTTGCTCTTGGCGATTTGGTTCAGCAGTATCTGGTGGACGAGGTCGCAGGCCTCACAGATTCTGGGGTCGCTCAAACTGTAGTATACATTGGTGCCTTCGCGGCGAGCTTTAACCACCCCGCGTTCGCGGAGGATAGCCAGGTGCCGGGAAACAACGGCCTGGGCTATGACTAGTGTGTGAGCCAGGTCGCCCACTGCTTTCTCACCCTGCCGCAACTCCTCGATGATGATGAGTCGCTTGGGGTCGGCGAAGGTCTTGCACAGTTCTGCTTTTAAGCGGTAGAGTTCGGGCTCATATTGGGTGGCCAACGCAACCTCCTTAACTATATATGTATATTTATATATTATTAAAGACTGGGCAATTCGTCAAGTTGAGTCTGTGTAAAGGAGAACCTCATTCCTGTATTGATTTCTTGGCTTATAGCGCCCTATAATTGGCTTGATTCCGCACCGGAGGGACAGTGATGGCAACCGACCCGGCCCAGGAATATTTACGAGCCCTGAACAATTTGAATGAAGCCAAGAGGCAACTCGACGAGCTCGTTGCCTACCTGCTTGAAGTAGGGACTGCTTTACGCAAAGAGCCTTTCACAGTTCATGTCTCCAATATTCAACTGAGGCCGGTTGTCCCGCTGGCCCGTCTCACCTATGTACTGAATGCTGTTGACTGGCCTTCGGTTCAGGAAATTGCCGAAAGAGTCATTGACCTGCAGAATACTTACTTCCGGGCAGAATATCTCTGGTTTCATCTGTCACCGGCTCAGAAAGCTAAGCTACCACGATTCAAGGTCATTTAGACCAAGCTGAGTCACGCTTGTTCCATATATTGCCTTACCTGGGAAACAAATGAGAGTTAGTGAAGAAAAGTGTATCGGGTGTCTGGAGTGCGTGGCCGATTGCCCGGTGGGGGCCATCAAGGAGATGTCCGGGGAACCCCGGGTCTTCATTAGCGAAGCAGATAGCGCTATTTCTTACCCTTCAGCCAGTCCTGCGCCTTGGCCAGAGCCATCTGGGCACCCCGGATGAGGAAGGTGTCGGCGCTGTCCACCGTATTGAAGGTGAACCCTTTGTCTAAAGCCCAGGCGATATTATCGCTGCTGGCGTAAATACCAGCCGCCTTTCCGTAGCGTTTGGCCGCCGCCAGCACCCGGTCAAAGGCGGCCAGATAGCGAGGCTCGTCCCACTTTGGCGGCATGCCGAAGCCCAGACTGCAGGAGAGGTCGAAGGGGCCAACATAGCCGGCATCTATCCCGGGTACCGATAGTATCCCGTCCAGATTGTCCAGCGCCTGTTGAGTCTCAATCTGGACAGCGATGAGAATCTCGTCATTAGCTGTTTTGTAATAGGCCGGGTCGAACAGTCCGGCTCGTCGTGGCCCAAAGCCTCTAATTCCCTCGGGCGGGTACTTACACGCCCGCACGGCGGTTTCGGCTTCCTGTTTAGAATTTACCCACGGAACTAGCACACCGAAAGCACCGATATCCAGAATGCGCTTGATGACTACCAGGTCGTTCCACTGGGGCCGGACGATTGGAATGCAGTTGGTGCCGTTCATAGCCTGCATCATGCGTTGGAGGGTCTCCAGCTCCAGCGGCCCGTGTTCCGCATCCAGCAATAGCCAGTCGAAGCCAAGTCGGGACAGCCACTCGGTAACATCGGGATGGCCCAGCGCCACGAAGGTGCCAGTAACCGCCTGGCCGGCTTTTATTTTCTCTTTAAGCTGATTCTTCAAGGCTAGTCTTCTCCTTTCTTAGAAGGTTGGGCCCTGTTTCAGAATGTTGAAGGGTGCCGAGCGGTTCAGCTCGGCGCAGGTGAGCTCGCCGTTAGCCACGCGGAGGGCGAGGTCAAAGATTTCCTGCCCAACCTCATCAATAGTCTTGTCCTCGTCAATAATTTTGCCGGCATTGACATCCATATCGCCGGGCATGTTCTGGTAGGTGTGGGAATTGCTGGCTATCTTGATGACAGGAATTGCCGGGAACCCGGCAATTGAACCCCGGCCGGTGGTGAAGAGGATAAGCTGGGCCCCGCCGGCGGCTAGGCCGGCCATAGAATCAATATCGTACCCGGGAGTGTCCATGATGATTAGGCCACGCCTGATGGGGCGATAGGCATAGTCAATCACTTCCTGTATCGGTGTGGTGCCGCCCTTCATGATACAGCCCAGCGACTTCTCGGTTATGGAGGAAAGCCCGCCCTCAATATTGCCCGGCGCAATGACCATTCCAGCATGCTCCCCGAGAGTAGCCCGCACCACTCTTTCGCAGCCGTTCACCAGTCGCTCTACCTTCTTGGCGACTTCTGGTGTGGCCGAGCGCCGCTTGAGGATGTGGACGGTGCCAATCATCTCCGTTGTCTCAGCCAGCATTACCGTGCCGCCCTGGGCCACAAAGCGGTCGGCCGCCGAGCCCACCGCCGGGTTGGCCGTGATTCCGGAGAAAGCGTCCGACCCGCCGCACTCCAGGCCCACGATTAGCTCGCTGACCGGGGCCAGCTCGCGCTTCTGCATTCTTAAGTCTTTGAGGAACCTGGCGGCGATTTCAATACCCCGGCCGACTGTTGGGACAGTGCCACCGCTTTTCTGAATCACCAGGGCTTCCGCCGGTTTGTTCTGGGTTGCCTGAACGAGGAACCCAGAATTCAAAGATTCACAGCCCAGCCCGATGACCAGTACCGCACCAACATTGGGATTATTAATCAGTCCGCTCAGGGTGCGCAGGCTCACCTGGAAGTCCTCTGGGCCGTAGCCGCAGCCGTAGGCGTGGAGAACCGTGACCACATCGGGTAGTGCCCGGCCGATAGCCTCTACCACACCGTTGGCACAGCAGACGGAGGACATTACCAGCACATGGTTGCGGATGCCAAATTGACCATCCTTGCGCCTGAATCCCATAAACTCCATAGTTTTTCCCTCCGTGGGCGGTCATCCCTTGAGGTCACCCAGAATCGGCTGGGTATTGTGCACATGTACCCACTCGCCTTTCTTGATAGAGTGTGTCGCCTGGACGATTGGTTCGCCGTACCGAAATATCTTCCGGCCTTTAGCCAGGGCCAACAGCGCAACCTTGTGGCCCAGTGGTATATCCTCGGCGGCGAGGAATAGCTTCCGACCACCCACGACGACCGGGCTGCCTTTCTGGATGGGCTGTGTCGCGATGACAATATTGTCCTTTTCATTGATGCGGAGAGCGTTACTTTTCATAATATTCCCCTCACAGTAAGTGTGGCTGGTCAGTTACTACTGCCGGGCCAGTTCCACACCCCGAGTGAAAGCCACCATATTGGCTTTCACTTCCTTGGGGAAGGTCTCCTGTAATACCGGCTCAACAGATTTTGAATCCACTGGCAGGACACCAGCGCCAACCAGGGCCCCGATGAGAATGACATTGGCGAAGATGGGATTGCCCATCTTCTGGGCTTCCTCGGTGGCATTGACAACTACCGTGCGAGCGGATAGTTCCTGAATCGTGGTGATGAGCTTATCCAGGTCGGGGTATTGCGTGCCACCGGCAGTGACATTGACGGGATATATTGGCCGGGGGTTGACTATTGTCGTGATGTCCGGATTGCCGAATTTCCCCAGCATACGCAGGGTCTCGACTGGCTCCATGCCGAGGATGATATCGGCCTTGCCCTCCGGTATAAAGGGGCTGTATTGGGTATCCCGCGAGATTCTCAGGTGACTCATCACGGGCCCGCCCCGCTGTGACGCCCCGTAGGTCTCGCCAATCGTAACCAGGTAGCCTTCCCTGACCAGGACATTGCCCACGACCAACGATATCATGACATTGCCCTGCCCGCCCACGCCGGTAATAATCAGGTTGAGTGGGTCTTTCATCAATGTTTTCTGGCTCATGTGGCCTCCTTCACGATGGCTCCCTGCGGGCAGATGTGGGCGCAGACACCACAGCCAGCGCAGATTACCTCGTCTATCCTGGACTTGCCCGCCTTCCTGTCCCAGATTAGTCCGGGGCAGAGGAAGACCCGGGTACAGATACGATTGCAGCCGCAGGCTTCCCCAATACATTTCTCCGGGTCAATGTGTACCCGGTAGGGCGGGCTGGCCTTTTTGCTTCTCACCAGCTCACACTCGCGGCGCATTATGGCTACCTTGGCGCCGCCGCCTTCCGCCATCATATCCAGAAGTGTTTTAGTGCTGTTTCCCAGGTCAAAGGGGTCGCAGACCTCAACCCTGGCCCCCAGCGAGCGGCAGAGGGCTTCCATGCTGACGACCGGTGTCGGCTCACCCATGGCCGTCATGCCAGTTCCCGGGTGGGGTTGGAAGCCGGTCATGGCGGTGGCATTATTGTCCAGAATGACCAGAATAAAGTTGGACTGATTATAGATACCGTTTATCAGTGCCGGTATGGCGGCGTGGTAGAAAGTAGAATCGCCCACGACGGCCAGGACTGGCTGATTGAAGCCAAACTGTCCCAGTTTGCCTAATCCGTTAGCCACTCCGACGCCCGCCCCCATGCAGTGCATCGTCCTCACCTGGAAGAAGCCGGCCGGCCCCAGCGCCATAGAGTAGCAGCCAATATCGCCGGTGACCACGCCACCGCGACCATCCAGCGCCAGGGCGTTCTTGATAGCCCAGAAGGTGGCGCGGTGTGGGCAGCCGGCGCAGAAGGTCATACTCCGCTCGGGGGCGCCCGCGCTGACGGCGGCGTCGGCCTTCCGGCCGTATTCCGTGTCGCGAGACTGGTATTCAATACCCAGGATATTGGCTATGGCTTTAATCACCAGGTCCGGGGTGAGTTCGCCGTAGGCATTGAGGTGCTTGGAGCGCTTGCCGTACAGGGTGGGGCGTGTGGTGATTGGCAGGTTGGCAATCAGCTCCATCACATTCCATTCAATAAAGGGGTCAATCTCTTCGACAAAGAGGACTCGGTCGGCTTGGCTGAGATACCGGGTGATGAATTTCTCCGGCAATGGCCAGAGTGTTCCCAGCTTCAAAATGCCAACCCTGTTTTCCAGTTTCAGTGCTTTGACTGCATCCTGAGCATAGAGCCAGGAGCTACCCGCGGTAATAATCAGTAAATCGGGCTTTTCCGGGCCAAGGTACTGGTTAAAGGGTGAGGTGTCAAATTTCTCTTGCAGTCGTTCCAGCTTCATGTGGAGGAAGGCGTGCCGCATCGGACTCGGTGCCGGCATATACCGGGAGAATGTTGGGTTTTTGGTATCGTACGGCTGGTCGAAGTATGCCTTGAAAGCTTTTCCGGGTAATTCTCCGAGCTTCACATTACCGCGGGCGTGGGCAATACGGGTCACGCTTCTTAAAATGCAAATCGTGTTCTGTTCCTCGGCTAGGTCAAAGAGCCATCTGGTCATGTCCTTGGCTTCCTGAAAACTGCCTGGCTCGACCAGCGGAATATCCAGCCATTTGGCGATGTGTCGGGTGTCCTGCTCATTGGAGCTGGAAATGGCCGATGGGTCGTCGCAGGCAACCAGCACCAGTCCACCCTGGCCGATGCCGCTCATCACCAGATTGGCCAGGAAGTCGGAGACAACATTGATGCCGTTCTGCTTCATGGCGGCTAGGGCGCGAATTCCGGCGAAGGAAGCTCCGGCGGCCGCCTCTATAGCCACCTTCTCGTTGATGGACCACTCCACATAAATACCCATCTTTTTGGCGATGGCGGCAAGGCTGCCGATTATTTCGGAAGACGGGGTGCCCGGGTAGGCGGTGGCAAAGCCAATCCCGGCTTCCAGGGCGCCGCGGGCAATTGCCTCGTTGCCAATGAAAAGCTGGCTGGTGCCGGGAGTGTCAATTTCAATGCTGGCCATGATTCCCTCCTGACTGGCGAAGAGCTAGGCAAGTAGTCTGCCGGCTACGCCCGGTGACAGACCAAGGTAAAGCAGGTTGTTCTTATCGCCAGTCCGGTCAACAATCTGCTTTAAGGCCCGCTTCTTCTTATTCAGCGCCGCTTCCTTGAGGTGAGCCAGACTCTGCGGCGGCAGGCTGTCAGTCTCCAGCTTCCCTTTAGTCCTGGCCATCTCAATCAGCTTGGCCCCAACCTCGGTACGGATGATGACAGTGTTCCAGCCTTCAATCCCTTCGGCCGAACCAACTGAGATATCGGCGAACTCGGCCGTCATGTCCAGGCAGTAGGCACAGGTGGGCATGGTGAATCTTCTGATTTCATCCAGCGGGAATGAGGTTATGCCCGATGGCAGGTAGGCATCAAACCGGTTGGCGGGCGGGGGTGGAATGTCAAACTTGGTGGCTTTGGGCAGGTCAATCTTTTCTTTGAGGAACTTATGAAAACCGTCAGCGGAAAGCGCCCAGGTGCAGAAAAGGCCAATCGTCAACTGAACATTATTGATGTCAAAGCGATTCTGCGGTGGCTGGGCCTTCATCTTGCTCAGCGCCAGAATCTGACAGGGCATGGCCACTATGCCCAGCTTTTCGTTGTTCTCTTTGGGTATGCGGTTATAGCTCTCCAGCACCGGGCAGGCCATGTAGCTGGAGCCAGCGCTGGTAAGCACTTCTTTTGATGAACGAGCCAGGAAGCTGGTGGGGGTCTTGTCTGGCGACATTCTGGTCTGAACGGTGCCCTCAATAAATCCCTCAGCCAGTGCCAGCGACAGAAGTGTGGTTACTGTGCCGCCATATTGCGCTCGCCTCCTGATGCGGGAGCTGGCCGACCGGGCCATCAATACCTGTCGGGCAGTGCCGATTTCATCTCCGGAGTAAGGCAGACCAAGAATTCGCTGGCTGATGGCGTCCATATCGGTGTAAGTGCGGGGGCAGTACTGGTAGCACTGGCCATCGGTCAGCGTACAGTTGTCCAGCAGCACTATCCGACCTTGATGAGCTGCTAAGTAGGGGCAACTGCCGGCGCAGGCGCCGCAATAGGCGCATAATCCCTTGTCAATCACTTCACTGAAAAGTTCTTTAGAACCCTTAACCTGGGTATTCATTCTCCTCCTTTCGGAGTTTGATGGGCGTCTTTCAGTTCATATTAGCATCAATATTTTGTTGGTTGCAAATCTAAAAATAGAGGCTGTCCAGCAACCCTATCCCCTTAATCCCCTTCCCCTTGTCAAGGGAAGGGGGAAGAAATTTGAAAGAGGGGCTAGCGCCCCTCTTCAACGCCCTGTTATTTAGCCTTGAAGAGAGGCTGTCGTCTCTCTAAAACTCATTCCCCCTCTCCAACCGCCACATGGGTGTCTAAGAGGGCATCGCCCTCTTTTTCCTTTCCCTCCCCCTCTCCTTTCAGGAGAGGGGGATAAGGGGGGTGAGGTTAATAAACAGTCTCAAAATAGAGGAGATTGGCGTAGAAAGGGGGCTTGGTTTATAATGTTGGACTAGGGGCTAATCCCAGCCACATCTCTTGTCCCGGGGGGGGAGAAATGAGCGTAGCCAGCCGAGAGGTCATTGAGCGATTTACGGCGGAAGCGAGCATGGCCGGAGCGACTGTGTATGAAGCCAAGAGCACCGATGAGGCCAATGACTATATCTTGAAACTGGCGCAAGAGCACCAGGCCAGGCGGGTCGTCAAGTCAAAGTCGGCGCTGGCGAAAGAGATTGGATTGAGAGATTGCCTAGCCAAGGCTGGGCTTGAGGTAACTGAAACTGACCTCGGCGACTGGCTCGTCCAGCTGGCTGGGGATAAGGCTCCGAATTCTGCTGGGACAGCCAATGGGAAGACACTTAAGCAAATAGCGGCGCTGGTCTCAAAGGCAGCCGGTGAGGAAGTTGAGGCTGAGCCGCCAGCCATACTTCAGGCCGCCCGCCGTGTTTTAAGACAGTCGTACATTGTGGCCGATATGGGTATCTCTGAAGCGGATTTAGCTATCGCTGAGACTGGAACTACGGTTATGCTGTGTAATGAAGGCAATTCTCGTCTGGTGTCCGTTTTGCCGCTAATCCACGTGATGCTCCTTAATAGTGAGGGCATAGTCCCAACCCTGAATGCGGCGGTGGCTCGCCTTAAGTCACTGGCCCGAGATAAGTCAGATGGCAGATGGCCCAGCTATGTCACCTATCTCACCGGGCGGAATACCACCGGCGATATACCCGGGGCTTTAATGGCGCGGGCCCAGGGGCCGGCCGAAGAACACATTGTCCTGGTGAACAAGACGGGAGGTACCCGATGAGCCGGACTATGAGGAGGCGTCTGCATCAGGCATTGACCGACCAGAATCTGCAGACCGCGCTGCAAAGGCGGCGCTTGCTGGCTCGCCCCTTTCGGCACCTGGCAGCCGCGGCGGCACCTGATTTTGAGCCGTTGAGTCGGGAGATTCATCGTGTCAAAGAAGAAGCCATTGCCAGTCTTCCCCAGCTTATCGAGCAATTTAAGGCCGAGGCCATTAAGTCTGGCGCCCACATTTTTGAAGCCAAAGATGCCAGGTCGGCCAACGACTATGTGCTGAACCTGGCGCAACAGCATAATGTGAAGCATATCGTTAAGTCCAAGTCCATGATGACGGAAGAAATTGAGTTAAGGGAGCACCTGGAAAAGCAGGGTATTGAAGTGAAGGAGACGGATATCGGCGAATGGATTGTCCAGCTCGCTGGGGAAAGACCAGCCCATATCGTTGGTCCCGCCATGCACAAGACCGTTGAGCAAATCGCCGAGCTTTTCTCCAAGGCCACCGGCCAGAAATTGGAGCCTGACCCGCAGGTGCTGCTCAATGCTTCTCGCCGTGCCCTGCGACAGTCCTACATCGAGGCCGATATGGGCATTTCGGGGGCTAACATGGCTATCGCCGAGACCGGTACCGTAACCATTGTCACTAATGAGGGTAACGGTTGCATGAGCACCACCTTGCCTCCGCTGCATGTGGCGGTGGTGGGCTACGAGAAAATTATTTCTAGCTGGGAAGATGTCATGGCCATACTCCGCTTGCTCAGCCGTAGCACCATGGGTTTGAAGATGCCGGTTTATATCTCTTACATTACCGGCCCCAGCCGAACTAGTGCTATCCCTGGCGTGGCGCAGCTTGGCGGGCAGGGCCCGGCTGAGATCCATATTGTTCTGGTGGACAATGGTCGTACGGCGATGAGGGAATCGGCCGATTTCAGAGAGGCACTGTATTGTTTGAGATGCGGTGCCTGTCTTAATACCTGCCCGGTTTTTGGTGCGGTAGCGGGGCAGACTTATGGCTATATCTATCAGGGTGGCATTGGCACCATCCTGACTGCCTTCCTGCACGGTATGGAGAAGGCAGAAGACCTGGCCAGTCTGTGCCTGGGTTGCCTGGCCTGCCGGCAGGTATGCCCGGCTCGCATTGACATACCGCGTATGATAAAGCGGCTGAAAGCTGAATTCGTCGACAAAAAAGGCCTCTCCCTGGGCAGTCGGGTGGCTTATGGCAATATCCTGAAGCATCCGGGACGACTTGACCGGGCGGTCAAACTTGGTTCTTACTTACAGCGGCCATTCGTTGATAAAGACTCGATGATACGGAAGCTACCTTATCCCTTGAATTCCCTAACCGAGACTATTAGCTTACCAGCCTTGCCGGCTAACTCGCTGAAAACCAGATTGAAGGACTACTCCCTACCCACCTCTGGAACCAAGCCCAGGGTGGCGTTTTACGCCGGTTGTGTTGCCGAATATGCTTATCCCGACCTGGGTGAGGATGTGATGAAGGTTCTGCGTGAATACGGTGCTGAGCCGTATTACCCGGCGGGACAGGCCTGCTGTGGTGCTCCCGCTTTGTATGCCGGCGATGTCAAGACGGCAATCAGCCTGGCCAAGACAAACATTACCGCGCTGGAAGAAAGCGAGCCCGACTATGTCGTTACCGTTTGCCCCGGCTGTGCCGTGTTGCTGGAAAAGGAATATCCGGAGCTCTTGGCCAATAAGCTGGGTTGGAGCGAGCGGGCTAACCGACTGGCCAGTAAAGTGCGTGATTTCTCGCAGTTGATTCTGGAGCTGACTCCTTCCGGCGAGAAGAAGCCTCCACTGAATAGGAAGGTCACTTACCATGACCCGTGTCATCTAAAACGGGGGCTGGGTGTTCAGGGCGAGCCCAGACAGCTGCTGGCCCGGGAGGGTTTTGAACTGGTGGAGATGTTTGACGCTGATGTCTGTTGTGGCTTTGGCGGGCAGGTAGTGCTCGATTATCCGGAGCTGTCCAAATCAATTCTGAAACGCAAACTGGATGAGATTGAGGCCACCGGTGTTGACACCGTGGTAACGAATTGCGTTCCGTGCGTCCTGCAGTTGCGGGGTGGCTTGGACAAGCGCCAGAGCAAAATCAAGGTGGTGCACAGCGCCGAGCTTCTGGCGGAGCAGGCCAAATCAGTTGGCTAAACCAATACGTTCTACGAAAGGAGGCCGGCCGTGATTTACGAGGAGAGAGTTACCACCGTCAGCATTACCGGTGTGAGAGACTATCTTCAGCTTTGCCGTGAGAGAACAATACCGGCCCTGAAATCGGCCGGGGCACAGGTGCTGGTTCTGCTGACAGGGATGGTTGGGGACCTGGGCAACACTTTTTTGCAGATGACCGGCTTTCCCGATATTAACTCGTGGCAATCGGCTCAGGAAATTTTTGCTACCGGCCGGGAAAAGCTGGTGCAGAGCGAGGAGGTGCGGCTCCTTAAGTCAGTGGCATCTCAACCCAGGCCGGTGATATCTCAGGAAGACCGCCGCCCGGTCTACAGCTACCGCAAGCTCTTTATTGCGCCGGTTGATTTGCCCAAATTTGTCCAGCAGTCCGAGCAGGGTGTCTGGCCTCTATATGAAGCCGCTGGCTGCCGCATTCTGGGTCTCTGGACACCCATGGCCTCTATCAATCCGCTTGAGCTTATTCTCATGACTGGATACAAGAGCGCTGGCCACTGGGAAGAGACGCGCTTTCGGGAAGGTCGCCCTGAAGGTATTGATGGGACCACCTGGGAGCGTGGCCGCAGTCAAGTCGCTGAGCGCACTCAGCTGTCGGTGCGGGGTAGCTGGGTGCGGCTCTGGCGGGCCCACGATTTTTAGGTGATAATACGGCTTATCTCACCCAGATGATGATTAGGGCGCAGTCCAGAAACTGAAAAAAATAGGTACTTTTGGGGCTAGACAAATAACTTTTTCTTCTGTAAACTGATAACTGCATGTCCTTGGATTGACCTCCTGCGCCGACCCGACCATTGCCGAAATTTGTCCTTCCTTCACAGGTGAAGGAAGCACGAGGCTGAAAGGAGCCGAGCAATGGAGAATGAGGCGGGCACCTACCTCTGGGATGAGCCCAGTGACCGCAGTGGTGATATGCCGTGGCAGGACACGATTGACCTATTGAGGCTGGTGCAGAGCGATTACCAGGGCGCCCGCAAGCAGCTGGAGAAGGTCAGTCAGACTCTGGCGGAGAGAGAAGCGCTCGTCGACCAACGTCTTCAGCATGCCCTGGTGACCTCGGGTGGTTACCGGACTCTCTGCCTCGTGCCCCATCAAGCCGGGAGCACGGTTAGCCTCATGGGCCGGGCTATCCTCGGCGGAGTTGTGCGACCCACCGTCCTCCCCAAGTTAATGCGTCTTAAGGTTCGCTGTCTGGGCAGATTCGAGCTCGGTTCCAACTGGAAGAAGGTCGAGCGGTGGCAGAGTGTCAAGGCGAAATCCGTTTTCCAGTATCTCATGACCCGGCCGCGGGAGCCGATTATTAAGGACTTACTGATGGAGGCTCTCTGGCCTGATTGTGACCCCCAGGCCGCTAGTAATAATCTGAGGGCTGCCATATACGGTTTGCGCCAGACGCTCAGCCAGCTTCTCGAGAAGAAGGAGCCTTTCCCCTATGTTCTCTTTCTGCAGGGTAGTTATCTGCTGAGCCCTGAGGTCGAGTTGTGGGTTGATGTTGAGGAATTCGAGCGCCACTGGGTGACAGGTCGTCGCCTGGACAGAGAAGGCAGAGTAACTGAAGCCATCCACGAATATGAACAAGCCGAGGCGTTATACCGGGGTGACTATCTTGAGGGGGAGCCCTATGAAGAGTGGACATTGCTGCGGCGCGAAGCGCTGAAGGATACCTATGTCATTATCCTGAGCAAGCTGGCTGACCACTCTATGAAGACAGCCGACTACGAGGGGTGTATCGTCTACTGTCAGAAGATTCTGGCCAAAGACCCCTGCCGTGAAGATGCCTACCGGCGGGTGATACGCTGCTACAGTCGGCTGGGTCAGAGGAACCGTGCCCTCCGCTGGTACGAAATCTGTCGCCGCACCGTTCAGGCCGAACTTGACACCACTCCTGACGACGAAACCGAAACCCTCCACCGCCAGCTCCTGAGAAACGAGCCAATTTAGCCGCCGAATTGTTGGTCTCAGGGCCTCGCTGAGTGAGAGCGCAGTTGGGGTCTTGACGCGGTTAAGAAACTGTGATTAACTTAGCGGTGTTTGGAAGGGGCGACAGTGCCAACATAGATTCACGGTTGCGCTTGGGTTGGATGGTAATAAGGAGATTGACCTCAACACGCCTAGAACCATAATTGGCGCGCAAAAACCGGTCCACACTGTCCTGCATCTTGCCGATTAAGCTGAAGGGTTAGGAAGGGGCGGCGAAGTTCCCCCTTTAGTCGAGTTTTCCTCTTCCCTCCAGGGGAAGAGTGAGAGGGAGGGGTTACAAAAGAGCGATGGCACTTGAGGATATCATCAAGTTTCAGTTGAAGAAGGTGAACCCCTTTCAAGGCCTCATCATTGATGCCGATACCTGGCGAGATGCCCATAATTACCATCGGGACCAATTGCGACTCCACACACTGGCCTTCCATAAGACGGGAATAGTGGCTGGCCTTAATGTCACGGCGAGTAACCCGCCTGACCTTTCAATCACAGTGCACCCCGGCATGGGAGTTGACTCCGAAGGGAACATTGTTCTCGTCTCCCAGAAGCAGCGCTACCGGCTACAGACCCAGAAGGCGGGTGTGGTCTATTTGGTCATCCAGTTCCGTGAAGTGCCCAGCGAACCGTATCAGCCACCGAACGGCGGCCAGCCCACCCGCATTCTAGAAGCGTACCGCATTGAAGAGCGCGATAAACTGCCTGCCGAGCCTCATCTGGAACTGGCACGTATTGACGTCGACCCGGCCAAGGGTAAGATTGAAGATGCCAGGTTGGCCGCGACTCCGGCCAAGAATGAGATTGATTTGCGCTTCCGACAGGAAATGGTTGCGCCGGTGGTTGAGGCTCAGCCGGTTACCACTGTCATCAAGGAAGTCCCCATTAGGGAAACGCCAAGCCAGCCCGTAGAAACAATCACCTGGGGTCACACCGCGCTCGGGACGGCCAGCAAGGATTTGCATGTCACCGGCCTCAAGAATCTGGCCCGGGAATTGGGCCGACAGGGTAACTTGGCGGCTAATCTCGAGGAAAATATTCCTCTGGATAAGGATTTGAAGCGCTACACGCTAGTCTATCTCACCGGTCGTGGGCAGTTTGAACTGGCGGCAGAACAGCAGGCGTCTCTCAATCGTTTCCTGCAGTCGGGTGGCGTTATTTTTGGCGAAGGCTGTACTGATGGCGAAGGCCAGACTAGGGGAGCCCGGGAGTTTGGCCTGGCCTTCAACCAATTGGCCAACCAGCTCAAACGGAAGCTAGAGATTGTCAGGCGAGGTCACCCGCTCCTGTCCGTGCTATATGTTTTTTCAGATGTCCCCCAGGGTGCTGAGCCGGGCATGCTTCTTGAAGGCGGGCGCATAATTTACAGCGGTAGCGACTACGGCTGTGCTTGGCAGGGAGGACATCAAGACCAGCCTCTCTCCCGCGATATCATCCGTAGCTCATTTGAAATGGGAGTCAACATGGCCGTCTATGCCCGGATGATGAAAGCCACCGGACGCTAGCCGATGTCCCCGGGTGTAGATGATATAATTTCACTTAGGAGCTAAGAAAATGGCAGGCAAAATTGGAGTAACCATTGCCCCCACATCCTTCTCGCTTCTTGCCGGGGATACGGTGCCAGCCACGGTTTCCCTGCGTAATCTGGGCCAGACGGTTGACCAGTTCACCGTCAGCATTGACGGCCTTGACCCGAGCTGGTATACCCTGCCCGTCGCCAGCGTGGCCCTCTTCCCCAACGACCAGGACAGTCTGAAAATCAATCTCCACCCACCCAAAACAGGTGTCAAGGCTGGTTCCTACCGCTTCCGGGTCAACGTGGCGTCTCGGGAGAATCCGGCGGAGGCGGCCGCGACTGACTTGACTCTGCAGGTGGGGGCTCTGCCGGAGATGGGACTGGAAATCTCGCCGCCGAGCATTACTGGTCGGAAGGGTGTCTATCGCGTACTGGTTACCAATCCGGGCGATGCTGAGATAAGGCTGGACTTTAAAGCCAGTGATGCCCGTGGGAACCTCAGGTTCTCACTCCGCCCGGAAAGCCTGAAAGTGCCGCCTAATGGCCGGACCGAGACAGTCCTAGAGGTGCGGCTGAGCTGGCTGGCTTTGTTTGGCGGTAAAAGTGAGCTCGATTTTCAGGTGCAGGCCTCGATGCTGGGCGCTGAGGAAGGCCGTACCGTCAACGGACAACTAATCCGGGTCCCTTGGTGGGAACCCTTGACCAAGCTACGCATACCCTGGCTGGCACGCCCACCGGCTATCAGCAGTTTCAAAGCGGCGACAGAAGACCGCCGGGAGTTCAAACTAACCTGGTCGGTAAGGCGAGCGGCTGAGGTGACACTGGATGGCGAGCGAGTTGAGCCTCAGGAGGAGCGAGCAGTACGGCCGGCTGAGGCCAGAGAGTATGTCCTCGCCGCCAGCAATAAGTATGGCAGTACCAGTCAGACTGTTACTGTCCAGCCCCTGGCCATGCCAAAGGCCAAAGTTTCTGACAAGATTAGAGCCTCGCTTATGCCTACTGAGTTGAAGGTGACTGCTGGGGCGGTGCCGGCCATTGCCAGCCTGCAACTCCAGAACCTCAGCGAAATTGTCGACAAGTTTACGGTTGAAGTGGAGGGGCTGGAGGAGACCTGGTATAGTCGCTCGGCCTCAAGCGTGGCTTTAATGCCTCAGGCCAGTGGTCAGGCGCAAATCACCTTCCAGCCACCGAAGCACAAGGGCGTCAGGGCGGGTACTTATCCCTTTGCCGTAACCGTGCGCTCTCAGAGCGTGGCCGGGGAATCGGCTAGCATTGTCGGTCAGTTAGAGGTACTGCCGCAAGTAGAGTTCAAGGTGGCGGTGCGACCCTACCGGGTGTCGAGCCGCCGTAAGGGTAAGTTCCGGGTGAACCTGGCTAATACCAATGTCAGCGATGCCAGTTTTGTACTTGATGCCACTGACCTGGACGAGGGCCTGCGCTTCCAGTTCAAGGAGGACAACCCAACAGTTTCCGCCTGGAATAGTGTTGATGTGCCGATGCTTGCCCGGCCCAAACGCGGATCAACGGTTGGCGAGAAGAAGCGCTACGACATTACAGTCACGGCCCGGACTGAAGATGGCAGGACACAATCAACAAACTGTGAATTTCACCATAATCCGTTCATGGCTTCGTGGCGGCCGGTCCTGCGCTTGGTCAGAGCGATTGTGGTCATCGGTGCCATTGTTGCGCTAGTTTATTTTATCCTGCGGTGGGGTGGTGGCTGGAGTACCTTGACCAGGAGTCCGCAGACCTGGGTTAATAATCTGGTCAACACGGTTGAAGGCTGGTTCTTCCGGTAAGTTAATAGAAATGGGAGGCTGGCATGAGGAGACTTGGCATCCTTGTTGTCGTGGTACTGTTTCTCAGTGTGGTGCTGGTGGGAGTCACCGCTGATAGGGCTTATTGTCAAGCACCAAGAATAACCCTGACGCCGTCCTCGGGTTTTGCCGCCACGACTGTTTACGGGACGGGCTTTGTTGGTGGTCAAGTTTACATTTCTTGGGCTGGTACACGTCTGCCTACTGTGCCAACGCAAGTAAATGTTACCGTTGCTACTGGCGCTCAGTTGGGCACCTTTACTGCGATTATCACCGTACCCACTCAGACTAAACCCGGAGAGTATGTAGTCACAGCACAGGACGAGCGTGGCACTTCTGCCACTGCCACCTTTGTGGTTATTGACATGACCGGTCCTCAGGGTTCCCAGGGTCCCCAGGGACCTGTGGGTTCATCTGGCCCGCAAGGGCCAAGCGGTCCGCAGGGTTCCGCTGGGGCACAGGGTCCGCGTGGTGAGCCTGGCCCACAGGGACCTCAAGGGCCACCTGGTGAACAAGGCCCGCCGGGTGGAACTGGTGCTGGCGCTGGTATGAGCATCATCGCCATAATTCTGGCCGTTATCGCTCTGGCTTTGACCGTGTTTGGCCGGATTAAGAAGTGGATAACCGGCTAGGGCTCAATCCGGCGGCCATGTCAAAAAGAGAGGGGTGAAGCCCCTCTCTTTTTGTACTTGTGGTCAGCAATGGGGGGTGGGGTATAACGGCGTAACTGGACTAGGCCGGGTGTCTCAGATTGGTACCTCGATGGTTACGGTTGAACCTTTGCCCGGCTGCGAATCTACGGCGAGGGTAGCGCCAACCAGTTGAGCGCGCTCCTGCATTCCGGCTAGGCCCAGCTTACCGTACCGGGCCAGGTCACTGATTGTTCTGGGCGGGTCAAATCCCTTGCCGTTGTCAATCACGGTTATTTTTAGCTTTTTCTCACCGAACTCCAGTACCACCTCAGCCTGGGTAGCCTGTGAATGTCGCCAGACATTTCTCAGTGCTTCCTGGGTGATACGGAAGAGTACCAGCTCTACCTCCTCAGGCAGTCGCCGTTCGGTACCGATTACCTTGACCTTCG
>CAYGYD010000005.1:0-31141 GCA_964354005.1 uncultured Dehalococcoidales bacterium
TACTATCGGCTCAGGAACAGCAGCGGCGGTTGAGATGCCGCGCTGAAAAACAAAAGTGGAGCTCGGCCTGAGCCGAGCTCCACTTTTTGTCGGTGCCGGGGCTTATCTTCCGGTCAAACTGTTCTTCAGGGCCCGGTCAATCCAGACATAACCGAAGACCATGTATCCTTCCGGCGGGTCGGGTCCCAGGCCGTATTCACCGGCAAAGCCCTTCAGCCAGGGCTGCCAGAACATGAACCCGTTGGGTGTCGGCATGGGCAGCTCCCAGGCCAGTCCGATTTCACGGATGGCCTCCTCTTTTCTCAATTTATCCCGCTCTTCCTGGGTCGGGGTCGTCATGATTTTGTTGAATGCGTCGACGGCCGCCGGGTCAACCACCTTGCCAAAGTCATAGACCGCTGGCTCGCCCTTGGTGCCAACCCAGCCGCCATGAGCCCAGCCAAGGACATCCTCGTCGCCATTGTTGCCCCAACCACGGACATAAATCATTCCGGGGTACTTCTCACCGTATAGTGTGGCGCTATATGTCCCCGGCTCCGTCACGTTGATGTTTACGTCAAGGCCGATTTTACTCAGGTACTCCTTAATGAGGGAACAATCGTCTACATAGCGGGCCCAGTTGCCGGTGTCGAGTTGAGTCTTGAAGCCGGTGGGGTAGCCGGCATCGGCCAGGAGCTTCTTGGCCTTGTCGGTGTTATAGCTGTAGAGCTCCTGGGCGTCGGCGGGGAGCTGTTCCAGCGGAGTATAACAAGACATGAACTGCGCTATCGGCCAGGTCTGGATGACGGCATTACCTTTATAGTAGTCCCTAACTATTCCCTGGTAGTCTATGCCCAGCATCAGCGCCTGCCTGACTCTGACATCCTTGAAGGGGGCAATGTCAGTCCGCAGGAATACCACGAAGGCGGCATCCGGGCGCATCTTGCGGAACTTGAGTTCCGGATTCGTCTCCTGCAGCCCGGCGGCCTTGTCCCAGGCAACGCCGAGGCGCTCAAGCTTACCGGTTCGCATTGCCGCCAGTTGAGTCGATTCATCAAGCATGACTATGCCGTCCAGTTTGTCAATATACGGCAGTTTGTTCTGCGGGTGGAAGGGGTCGGAGCGCCAGTAGGTGGGATTCCTCACCCAGGTGCAGGAGCTGCCCGAGACCACATCCTTCAGCATGAATGGGCCAATGCCAACCGTATACCGCCAGTCATTGATGGTGGTCTTGTCAGCCGTGGCCTTATCAACAGCTTCCTTGGGCAGTATGTACAGCCAGTTGGTCCAGGCGTGCAGCTTGCGGAAGGTGACCGGCGGCTCACCCTCGCTAACCTTGATTGTGTACTTATCAATCTTTTCACATTTGGCGCCGGTTCCGTACCAGACACTGCGGGGTTCCTTCTTGTTGTATTCAAAGGAATAGACGACATCATCGGCGGTGAACTCCCGGCCGTTAACCGGAGGGAGACTCTGCCAGTAGACCCCTTGGCGGAGATGGAAGATAATTATGTTCAGGTCAGGTCTCTCCCAGCTTTCCGCCAGCTCACCGGTGAGGTAAGGGTCGGCTATCCATGAGGACTCGAAAGAGTACTCGTTGGTGCCTTGTGGGCCTTTTGTCCAATCGCCAATGGCCAGTCGCCCATAGACCAGGCCGGCATTACTGGCCGCGGTGGTGGCAATAGCCGGGTCAAAGGTGGTGGTCTGTGTTGTCGTAGTGAGAAGGCAGCTCGCTGTGCCCCCATACTGCGGCACCTCTTTTGTCGGTGTCGTGGTTGGCGGTGTTGTCGTGGGTGGTGCTGTCGTGGGTGGTGTGGTGGCCGGTGGCGTTGTCGTGGCTGCCGGACCACACGATGCTAGGACTAGCACGGCTGCAACCAGGCAGCCCAAAAACAACGGAATAACTCTGCTCCTCATTTCTCTGTCTCCTTTCTAATATCTTATTCGCGCCGGAACGCGTTTATTCCCCATTTTGTACTGCCTCCGATAGCAGAATAAATTCTATACCCCTCAATCGCTGGCTGTCAAGTTTTCTAGCCCTGATTGCTAACCGTTTTCGTTCGCCGCCGGCCGTAGCGCCCGATGCCACCGCGCAGCCTCGGGTCAAGCAGGTCTCTGACCGCGTCCCCCCACATGTTTATGCCGTATACGGCAATGCTCAGCGCCAGGCCAGACCAGAGAGCCAGCCAGGGCGCCTCGTACATGTAAGTCCGCCCGACGCCGCTGAGCATGCCACCCCAGCTCGGGACGGGCGGTGGAATACCAAAGCCGAGGAAGCTCAGGCTCGCCTCGCCCAGAATATTCCCGCCCATGGATATGCTGAAGATGATAATCACTACCGGCATAACATTGGGCAGAATGTGCCGGAAAATTATTTGCCTGGTGGAACAGCCAATGGCCCGGGCGGCCTCAAGGTAGATATTCTCTTTGATAGCAATAACCGCGCTTCTCATCACCCGTATCCACAGGATAGCCCCCCATATTCCCAGAACGATGATGACCTGCACGGTACCGCTGCCGATGAGGGACATGATGGTGATGACCATGATGAGCATGGGGAAAGAGAGAGCGGCATCAACCAGCCTCTGCACCAGGATATCAAAGGTACCGCCGAAATAGCCGCAGGGAATACCGATGGCGGCGGCCACCAGCGCATTAATGGCGCTGGCACCCAGGCCAACATACATGGAGATGCGAGCGCCATAAATGATGCGGCTGAGCAAATCTCGTCCCAGGTTATCCGTACCCAAGATATATTTGGCCGATGGGGGTATCAGCTTGTCAGCTATATGGATTACATTGTAACCGTATGGAGCCAGAAAATCGGCAAAAATACCGGTAAGGAGCAGGAGCAGGACGATGATGGCACCTACGGTTCCTACTGGCTTCTCCCGAACCAGCCTTACGAAGAAATCCGCCAGTTGAGAGCGTGGCCTTGGCTCACGAGCTACTGTTGATACTGTACTATTTATCTCGCTTACTCCCTATTCACCTGCTTCTATCTATAGCGAATCCTGGGGTCTAAGTAGGCGTAGCTCAGGTCGGTAGCCAGGATTATGAACATGCCGATAACGGCTAGAAAGACATTTATTCCTTGAACATAGGGGTAATCTCGCCCCATGATAGAATCCAGAAAGAGGCGGCCCATCCCCGGCAGGTTGAATATCTGCTCGATAATGACCGCGCCGCCAAGCATGACCGGTATCTGACCAGCGATTACGGTAACCACCGGGATTAGCGCATTCTTTAAGCCATGCCTCAGAATGACAACCCGTTCCCTGAGACCCTTTGACCAGGCAGTGCGGATGTAGTCCTGACGCAGGACTTCAAGCATCGTGGTACGCAACATTCTCATTGTTGTTCCGGACATGCTCATGCCCAGCAGAATGGCGGGAATGATGAACAGTTGCAGATTCTGCATCGGGTCTTGAAAAAAGGTGACATACCTCGCTGGTGGTGACCAGTTCCACCAGATGGAGGGAAAGACCATTACCATCGTTCCCAGCCAGAAGCTCGGTACGGCGATGCACAGGATGGCAAAGCTACGCCCAATGAAGTCGCCAGCAGTATCCTGGCGTATGGCGGAATAGATGCCGATGGGCAAGGCAATTAGTTGGGCAATGATGAAAGCGATGACGCCAAGCTCGAAGGTCACAATTAGCCGCTCGCCTAGCTCCTCAGAGACGGAACGACGGGTCCACAGCGATTTTCCGAGGTCACCGTGAAGAAGGTCCCACATCCATCGCCCGTACTGTACATAAACCGGCTGGTCCAGCCCCATACTATGTCTGATGGCATTAATATCCATCGCAATTCCCGTCCCCTGTCCGCCGCCTCTTTCCGCTACCATCAAGTCGATGACAGAGCCGGGGACTAGGCGCACGGTGAGAAAAACGACGATAGTCACCAGGAGCAGGGTGGGTATTATCAGGAGGAGTCTACGAACTATATAGGCCCGCATTTCCCTTCCTTGTGTTTAGCCAGTTAGGTCGCCCCTGCTAGCGCGAAAATGGCTGAGAAGCGCAGTGCTTACTATTTTGCCTGATAGGTCAACTTTTGTCAATGTTGACCATATCTGGCTAATCAGCCCGAACTCTAGCCGCCGCGCTTACTTTGCCTCCGAGCGCCTGGTTTCTAGCCAGGGCTTGCTCAGCTCCAGGTTCTTCACGGCAACAGGTGTTCGGGACACGCCACCCCGGGCCACACTTGGCGCCTGGCGCGCCTCCAGCCCCATCATGACGCAATAACTCTGGTAGGCGGCTTCCAGCGCCGGGGTGAAGCCCATGGTGTCCATCATGTGGTTGATGGAGAACTTGACCGTGCGCAGCCGGAAGGGGTCTAGTGCGTAATTATCCGCCACACGGTCGGCATAAGCCAGGGTTTCCTCCTCTAGTTTCTTTTTGGGGAACACACGGTTAACAAACCCGTACTCATAGGCTTCCCAGGCCGTGATGAAGCGGTGCTCAAACAGGATTTCCTTAGCCTTCTTGGGTCCGATATCCCAAGGTGTGGAGAAATACTGAAAGTGTGACGGCAGAAAGAGGGCATCTTCGGCAGCAAAGACGAGGTCCATGGCGGCGGCGAACATCCAGCCGCCGAAGATGCAATAACCATGTACCATGGCAATGGTTGGCTTGGGCACATTGCGCCAGCGCATGGTATTCTCCAGGCACAGGGCGCGCATATCCCGATAGCGCCCCAGCCTATCTTTGGGTAAGCCACGCGCCTTACGGTCGGCAACATCCTCCGGGGTGCCGATGCCATGTCCCGCGGAGAAACTGTTACCGGCTCCCGAGAGGATGATTACGCAGACTTCGCCATCAGCGGCGGCGCGGGCAAAGGCATCGTCCATTTCCTCGCGCATCAGCCGGCTCTGAGCGTTGAGATACTTGGGGCGATTGAGAATTATCCGTGCTACCCGGCCCGGTTGATAGATGATTTGTTGATACTCCATCTCTTCCTCCTTATGGCTTTGAATAAATCTACAGCGTAAGCGGGTGTGGGCGTGAACTTACTGGCTATGTTATACTGCCCGCCCCACCGGCTGTCAAGGCAGAGGATAATGAGCTCAGGGGTTATTTTTGTGTCTTTCCTCTGGCCAGAGACGCGAAAATGCCGCCGAAACAAAGGGCGGCAAAAATTATAAAGGCCGTTTTGGTGCTCTTTATGAAAAGTGGGTAGTATTCTGGCACTATTTGTACCCGCCCTATGTAGATTGCGAATAATAGTGTAGCTATACTCAGGCTGAACATCTGCCCGGTGAGGCGCATCGTCCCGAGTGTTCCCGAAGCGACCCCGTAAAACCGCCGGTCTACTGAACTCATAATGGCATTGGAGTTGGGCGATGAGAACAAAGCGAAGCCCAGACCCAGAATACCCAGACTGAGCAGGGTATATTCCAGTCCCTTGTCTGGATTGAGGAAGATAAGCATGACCAGCCCGGCGGTGGTCACCGCCATACCGAGCGAGGCCAGTACGCGGGGTTCAATTCTATCGGAGAGTCGGCCAGCGAGGGGCGAGAGAATTGCCATAACCACGGGCTGAGCAATCAAAACCAGCCCGGCCCGCTGCGGCGTCAAACCTTCTACGTACTGCAGGTAGAGGCTTAAGAGAAAGGTAACGGCATTGGTTGCCATGTAGTTAATCAGCGCCGCCAGATTAGACAAAGAGAAGACAGTGTTATTCCGGAATAGTGTTAGGTTCAGCACTGGGCTCTTCGTTCTCATTTCCCATTGGATGAAAGCGAAAATGCCCACAGTGCCACCCACAATAAGCCACACGCCGGTCATGGCTGGTAGCTGGGAAAAACCCAATACTAAGGCTATTAATGAAAGGCCGTAGAGTATAGAGCCGATAAAATCGATTTTCTCTCCCTTTGCTTCGGCCCATTCTCCTTTCAGTTTCCATAGAGCCGCCACAAGGGTAATCAACCCCAGAGGTAAGTTGATTAAGAAAACGCTTCTCCAGCCAAAATACTGCGTCAGGAATCCGCCCAGTGGCGGCCCAATGGATAGACCAATATAAACGGCGGCGGCATTTATTCCCAGTGCCCTGCCCCGCTCATTGGGCGGGAACACCGAGATCAGAATCGCCACGCCGGTGCCAAAAATCATCGCGGCACCCACGCCCTGCAAAGCGCGAAAGGAAATGAGAAAGGCCGCCGAGGGCGCAATTGCCGCAAAAAGAGAGGCGAGAGTGTAAAGGCCGGTCCCATAGACGAAGATTTTCTTCCTTCCGTATATATCGCTGATGCGACCGAAGGGGACGAGGAAGGTGGCGGCGGCCAGAAGGACAGCCATCGCTATCCAGCTTAGTGTAACCGCATCCATTTCGAAATGTTTCCCAATGGAAGGAAGGGCGACACTAACCGTCGACCCCATAAGGGGGGTGATAAAGGAGCTCATTGTGGCCACTAGGAGTGCAGCTCCTCTGCTGGTCTCATTGCTGGGCTGGTTCTTCATATTAGTCATTGTATCTCAAACCTCATCAGCCAATATACATCGTTGGCCAGTAATATTGCTCATCTTCTTACACCATTTAGATGAAAACGAGCAAAGACCTATCCATATTATGAGATTTTGCGGTTGGTTATCAACCTCACCCTCCAAGTCCCCCTCTCCTAGAAGGACGGGGGTTAGGTATGACCCCTCGTTTGACTTGGCTGGCGGTAGGTTGTATATTGCTGGTGATAGCTTATGCATGTTGGGGTTTGTCGCATCAGGCTGCGTCTGCCGGAGAACCTCTCGCTGAAGGGCAAGAGGCAGGTCATCAAGTCCATCACCGCCCGGGTGGAGAACAAGTTCAATGTGTGCATTGCGGAAGTTGACGACAATGACTCGTGGCAACTGGCGACACTGGGTATCGCCTGCCTCAGTAATGATAAGCGGCATACCAACGAAGTCCTGTCCCGAGTAGCCGCCTTCGTTAACGAAGGACGGTTTGAAGTCGAGGTACTTGACTACGCCATTGAGATTCTGCCTGTTTTTGGCGATTAGCCTCCTGAAGATAATACACTGAATTTGGCAGGCTCAGTTATGGATACATCAGCTTTCCTCAGCCATCTAACCTCTCAACCGACCTATAATGACCAGATAGTTCATATTGAGCACATCGTGCCCCGTAGCGCCCGGTATGCCGAACTGGACGAACCTCTGGAAGCCAGCCTGCAGAAGTGCCTCACCGAGCACAGCATAACCCGCCTGTACACCCACCAGGCAGTCGCTGTCAATCAAGCCCGGCAAGGTAAGAATGTCATGGTGGCGACCGCCAGTGCCAGTGGCAAGACCCTGTGCTACAACATCGCCGTACTCCAGGCACTTCTGACAGAACCGGAGAGTCGGGCTATCTATATTTTCCCCACCAAAGCCCTGGCCCAGGACCAGTTGCGAGTTCTACGGGAGTTTTTTTATCCTAGCCTGTTAAAGATACAGGAGTTCACCACCTTTGATGGTGATACACCACAAGTCGAGCGGGCGGAGATACGGAAACGGGCCAGAATCATCCTGACCAACCCGGATATGCTCCATTTGGGCATTTTACCCAACCACCAGTCGTGGTCGCGACTATTACGGAACCTGAGGTATGTGGTGGTGGATGAAGCCCATATCTATCGTGGTGTGTTTGGTTCTCATGTCGCCGGCGTGCTGCGTCGCCTGCGCCGACTCTGCCACCGGTATGGCTCGGCCCCCCAATTTATCTGCAGTTCGGCCACCATTGCCAACCCCGGCGAACACGCCGAAAGGCTGGCCGGCTTGCCCTTCACCGTGGTGGATAACGATGGCTCTCCCCACGGCGGCAAGGACTTCGTCTTCTGGAACCCGCCCCTCATTGACTCCGCCAAGGCCACCCGTGGCAGTGCCAACAGCGAAGCCACCAATCTGTTCACTGAATTGGTCAATCAAAGTATTCGTACCCTGACTTTCGCCCGGACCCGCCGGTTGACCGAGCTCATCTACTCATACTCGCGGGATAAACTAGCCCAGGCAAATTCAGCTTTAGCCCAACGCATCAAGCCCTATCGAGCCGGTTATCTGCCTGAGGTGCGCCGCCAAATTGAGCAGGAACTATTTAGCGGCCAGCTACTCGGGGTAGTAGCTACAGTGGCTCTGGAGCTGGGAGTTGATATTGGTGACCTGGAGGCAACCGTACTGACCGGCTACCCGGGAAGTATCGCCAGTACCTGGCAGCAGGCGGGGCGGAGTGGACGGGGTGGGGAAGCTTCGTTAAGTTTTCTCATCGGGTTGGATAGCCCTCTTGACCAGTACTTTATGCGTCATCCCGAGGCCTTCTTTCAGAAGAGCTTTGAGAACGCGCTGGTCAATCCGGACAACTCCTATATCCTGCGCGCCCATCTCCTCTGCGCCGCCTGGGAGCTGCCGTTAAACAACGAGGACGAGAAGTACTTTGGCTCCCTTTTTGCTCAGGAGAGAGGCGAACTGGAAAGGCAGGGCATGCTCCGGGAGCGCCGCCAGCGATGGTATCTTTCCCCGGGCATCGCCTATCCGGCCCAGGCTATCAATATCCGCTCCACCTCAGCCCAGAATTACAGCCTGGTTGATACCACTACTGGTTCCCGGTTAGAAACCATTGAAGCCAGTACTGCCTTCTTTCAGATACATCCCGGGGCGGTTTACCTGCATCAGGGGGAGTCTTACCTTGTTACGGAGCTTGACCTGGCCAGTCACACCGCCTACGCCGTGCCCGCCAATGTTAACTACTACACCCAGACCAAAGACATCACCGACCTGCATATCATTAAGCCGCTTTGCGAGAAAATGTGCGGCAAGGTGAAGGTATGTCTGGGTGAGGTGGAAGTTACCACTACGGTGATTGGTTTTAAGAAGAAAGCCCAGTTCACCGAGGAAGTCATCGGCGAGGAACCGCTCGACCTGCCACCACAGCGTTTCCCCACCGTTGCTCTCTGGTTCGATTTGCCAGCGGAAGCCATCGCCAGACTGGACAGAGAGCAGCTGGACTTTGCCGGCGGTCTGCACGCCGCTGAGCACGCCGCCATTGGCATTCTGCCCCTGTTTGCCCTGTGTGACCGTAACGATATCGGCGGCGTGTCTACCCCGTTTCATCCGGATACAGGCCAGGCCCAGATATTTATTTATGATGGCTATCCCGGTGGGATTGGTATTGCTGAAAAGGGCTTCGACCTGATTGAAGAGCTCTGGCAGGCCACTCTAAAAGCCATCAGCGAGTGCCCCTGCCAGGAAGGCTGCCCCAGTTGTATTCAGTCGCCCAAGTGCGGCAATAACAATAAGCCCCTGGACAAGAAGGCCGCCCGGATATTGCTGGCGGGATTGCTGGGGCAATAACTTGATTGATGAGAGGTTCAGCCAGCGGCTATTTGACGGCACCCGCCCAAGACAGTTAGAATTTAATCACAAAGCATCTGGACTATTTGAAGCGGAGTCCTCACTCTGTATTTGGCGGTTAGGATGAAGGACGAGCGGAAAACCAAGAAACAACTGATTGCCGAGCTGAACGAATTGCAACGGCGATGTACTAAACTGGAAAGAGGGGAAAGCCGGGAGGAGGAGCTTTTTCGTATCATCCGCGCCAGTTCTCCCATAGGGCTCTTCATTGTCCAGGATGGCGAGTTTAAGTTCGTCAACGATGTTTTCCGTGCGGCCACCGGTCGTAGTCCAGAAGAACTCATTGGCGCTAATTCAATGACGCTGGTCCTTCCCGAGGACCGGGATATGGTGAGAGAAAACGCCATCAAGATGCTCAAGGGAGAGCGTACCTCCCCGTATAGATACCGAATCGTTAACCAAAACGGAGAGAGAAGATGGATGCTGGAAGGCATAGCCTCCATCCAGTACCAGGGCCGACGGGCTGTCCTGGGGCACTCCATGGACATCACTGAACTGGAGCGGGCTGAGGCCAAACTTCAGGAGGCTTACGAAAAAGAGAGGAAACTCCGGCAGGAGATCGAGGCTGAAGCGGAGAGAAAAATCCTGTTCACCCGGGCACTGGTGCATGAGCTGAAAACTCCATTAACACCGGTGCTGGCCTCAAGCGAGCTATTGGTCAGTGAACTCCAGAAAGAACCATATTTGAGCCTGGCCAAAAACATCAATAGCGGTGCCGCTAATCTTAACCGGCGGATTGATGAACTCCTTGACCTGGCTCGGGTTGAAATCGGCATGCTAGAGGTGAACCCGAAGGCAGTGGACGCCCACCAGTTACTCCTGGCCATTGCTGATGATATGAAAGCCATGGTCACCAGTAATGGGCAGTCTCTTATTGTGGCCATTCCGCCCTCCCTGTCCCCGGTCTGGGCCGATGAAGAACGCCTGCGACAGATAGTGCTGAACCTTCTGATTAACGCCTCAAAATTCACCCCTGAAGGGGGTAGAATTACGCTTAGAGCTAGAGAGGAAGACTCAAGCCTGGTTGTCGAGGTCGAAGACACTGGTCCTGGCATCCCCAAAGAGGAGCAGAGAGAGCTATTCCAGCCCTATCATCGCCATATACCTGACCGTGAGCATCTCAGCGGGCTGGGCCTGGGGCTGGCACTGTGCAAAAACCTGGTTGAGCTTCACGGCGGCAAGATCTGGGTACAAAGCGAGATAGGCAAAGGCTCAACCCTCGGCTTCTCTCTACCGTTAGCTACCGCAGCTCAGCAGGAGGAAGGGGACAAACAATGAAGGTTCTCATCATTGAGGACGACAGGGAAATTGTTGATGCCATTTCCTTGGCCTTCCAGATTCGCTGGCCCGAGGCGAAGGTGGTCTCAACCCGGCTGGGCAAAAAGGGGGTTGAACTGGTTGAAAGTGAGGCGCCTGACATTGTCATCCTTGACCTGGGTCTACCGGATATCAACGGCTTTGAGGTACTACGCCAGATTCGCCTCTTCTCCAGCGTACCTATCATCATCCTCACGGTAAGAGCCGAGGAGGCCGATATCGTCAAAGGACTGGAGTGGGGTGCCGACGACTATATCGTCAAGCCCTTTCGGCAGCTGGAGTTGCTGGCCCGGGTCAAGGCCCTCATTCGTCGCCACACACCGGCCGAGGAAGAGACGCTGGTGGTTGGCCCCCTGCGCCTGGAAGCCATCACGGGGCAACTCCTCCACAATAGCCGGGAGATTGCCCTCACCATCACAGAAAGTCGGCTGCTCAGCCACCTGATGAGAAACGCCGGCCATGTGGTCACTCACTCCAGCCTGGCTGAGGCCGTCTGGGGGAGCGACTACCCCGGGGCAACAGACAGTCTCAAGGTTCACATTCGTCGCCTCAGAGAGAAAATTGAGGCTGATCCCAGCCACCCCAAACTTGTCCTGACCAAATCCGGCGTGGGCTACTTTCTAGCCCGACCAGAATAGTCAAAAAGCTGCGTCAATTTGACACCCATCGGCTCATTGCCGTCCGCACTATTGCCGACAAATTGTAACCTTTTTGTTACCCGATTGTAACTTTCTCCTAACCTGCGGGCTAAACTCTTAATCTTCTTTTAACCCTCAGGCGGTAGACTTTAATTGAGGCTGAAGGAGGAAAGGAGGCGAGGAGATGGAGGAAATTAAGAGATCAGTTCTGGTGATTGGTCAATTACTGGGTGTAATTCTGGGAGAGGACTTCAACATCCCGACTTCACAGACCGTGTATGAATATCCCAACGGTCGGTGCATCGTCTAAACCGTAACTCCCACCAGGGGTGGTCTCTCGCCTGCTGGTCACCTCTTCCGGGCCCCCGCGGTTTGACAACTCGGCTAAAAGGCTCTAAATTAGAATTACTCCTTTTTAGCCACAGGCAAGAAAGTAAATCAGATGGAAACCGCCAAGGAATACCGGAGACAAACTGAAGAGACAAGTGGCAAAGTAGGCCGAGACCTAGCCGGGGTTGCCGAGATACTAAGGTGTATCGCCGAAGAAGCCAGCGACCGGGTAAAAGGGGAAATAGAAAAAGCCAGGGAAATCCTAAAAAAAGTAGCCGAAGAGACCAAGGAGGAGAGAGGCAAAGGAACCACCAGGTGGGTGAGTAAACGAGAGCAAAAAGGCGCAGCGACTGCGGTTGAGTTTGCGATTGATTCGGGAAGCGTAGTTAGCCAGGAGTTTGGAGTCAGTGATTTTGCGAATGTTGAAGTCGACTGCGCCTTTTTGTTTGAAATCACCCGCTCCGATACCTACAGCGTAGCCATCACCGCTAACGAAAAACTCTTTGACTTCGTCAATGTCGCCAAATCTGGTAACACACTAAGATTCTCACTTAAGCCAATCTGCTTTCACACCTGCCCGACCCTCAGAGCCGTAATTACCATGCCCGTCCTCAGTAAACTCCGCCAGTCGGCCGCCACCAAAGGCGTAGTCCGCGGTTTCCGTTCTCAGGAACCTTTTGACCTTAATCTATCTGGCGCCAGCACGCTGGATATTGATATCGAGGCCGGAGACGCTAAGTTTGAGATTTCAGGCGCCAGCAAAGTCAACGGCAATATCAGAGTCCGCGATGCTGAAATCACTCTCTCTGGAGCCAGTCACGCCGAACTCCACGGTTCGGCCAATAATGTGGTTCTGAATGCCTGGGGTGCCGTCAATCTAGACCTGACCGCCTTTGTCATCAATAGCGCTACCGTCTACCTGAAGGGAGCCAGCCAGGCCACAATCAATGTCACCGAGCAACTGGATGTCGACCTGAGTGGCGCTTCAAGACTTAATTACCTCAGCCACCCGAACCTGCGCGAAATCAATGTATCTGGCACCTCAACACTGCATCAAAGATAAGGCTCTTCTCAGGCCGCTTCTTCAGTAGGTTCATTGTTGAATTTACCCCGGCGCCAAACCGGCCTGACCCAAAGTGTCCGGTTTCAAGGGTTTACTCCGTAGTACATTAGCTTGACAAAGGGGAGCTAGCGTCATAATATTTGTGATGAGAAGACTTGGCTGGGACAAAAAATAGTTTAAGGAGGGGGGTCATGATTATTGCTGAAAAACCGAGATTGAAGGAAGGCCGAATAACAAAGGAGATGAGGAAAGGCTTTGCCTACCAGAGCAAGAGTGGCCGGGGTGTCGGGAGAATAGAGGCGGCTGAAGGGAAAGTTGAGAGAGTGAGAGAGGAGGGGCGAATGCCCTATCGCCCGGAAGTAAGGCTTTGCCTCGAGCGGGCGCGTCTCATCACCGAAGGCTACCAGCAGGCGGAGGATGACCCGATAATCTTGAGACGGGCCAAAGCGCTGGCTTATTACCTGGACAATAGGACACTGTATATACTCCCCCACCAGAGGATTGTGGGTAATAGCGCCAGCAAGCCGAACTCGCTGATTACCTTCCCGGAGCTGTGGAGTAGCTGGCTGGACAAGGCGATTGATGATGAATATAAAATGCTCTTGCCTGACGAGAAAGATAGGCAGGAGTTGCATAAGATTCACAAGTACTGGCGCAACAAGTCGGTCCACGGCATGGAGCGCCGCTTGCTGCCTAAGGATATACTGGAATACTGGTTCTTTGAGAACCAGGGAGTGTTTCTATGGCTTCACGGCGGCCATGTGGGCACGCCGAACTACGAAAGGGTATTCAAGATTGGCTTGAGGGGGATAGTGAATGAGGCGAAGGCTAAACTGAAAGAAATATCCTCAGACCCGGAACTCTACCTTCATGCCAGAGATTACCTCAAGAAAAAGCGCTTCTATGAGGCGTTGATAATAGTCACCGAAGCGGTTATCAACCAGGGGAAGCGGTTCTCTCAGCTATGCCAGCAGGAAGCAGCCAAGGAAAGGGATGAAAAGAGAAAGGCGGAGCTGGAGGAGATGGCCAGAATATGTGCCTGGGTGCCGGAAAATCCGCCACGCACTCTCCATGAGGCATTGCAGTCTTTTTGGTTCGTAAATCTGGTGACGAGAGTGCTTGACATTCAAACGTCGGGAAATGGCGAGAGAATCGACCAGATCTTCTACCCCTTCTATAAGAAGGACAAGGCGGAGGGGAGGCTCACCTATGAGGAGGCCGAGGAGCTGGTAGAGCACCTGGTGCTCATGTTCAATGAAGAGGGGGCGCTAATTCCACCCTCACAGCCAAAGGCGGGTCCCCTGATTACCCGGGTAACCACTATTGGTGGTGTAACCCATGAGGGAGCTGATGCCACCAACGAGATGACTTACATGTTCATGGATGCCAAAAATGAGATGGGCTTAAATCAGCCGGCACTGGCTGTCAGACTGCATCCGCAGACCCCTCAGGCGCTGTACGAGAAAATTCTGGAGTCTGTGATAAAGCAACCAGGGGTCTATTCCTTCTTCAACGATAATATGATGATTCCTTTCTTGATGAACCTCGGCATCCCGCTGGAGGACGCGCGAAATTACACCACCGATGGCTGCATGAGGTGGATTTTGCCCGGCAAAGCCATGAGCCAGCGAGCTCTGGGGGGTAGGGTGGCCCTGCCAAAGTGCCTGGAATACGCTCTCTATCGAGGAGTAGATAAATTCAGTAAAAAGCAAGTAGGGCCTCGGACTTCAGACCCCCTAACCTGGACCTCGGTTGAGGACGTGATGCAGGCATATGAAGAGCAGCTCAGGTTCTTCATGCATAAGCTGTTCACCATATACAATCTGGTGGATATACTTGAGGAAGAACGGCTGCCGCAGCCTTTCCTCTCGGCGGTAGTAGACGGCTGCCTTGAGCGCGGCCAGGATGTCCGAGAATATAAATACTATCCTAACACTATTATTCAGCCGGTAGGCCAGGTGACCATAATCAATGCTATGGCAGCGATGAGAAAGCTGGTATTTGAGGACAAGAAAGTATCCATGTCGGAGCTCATTGACGCTCTCAAGAAAAACTGGGAAGGGAAGGAAGACCTGCGGCAGATGTTTCTCAATGAGCCGCCAAAGTGGGGCAATGATGACGATTATGTTGACCTCATCGGAAGGGAATTTTACACGAGGACAAACCGGGTGATAAAAAGTTTTAAGAACGTCTGGGGTGTTTCGCACAACGAGGATGGAACAGGAGCCTCCACCTACTTTGACTACAGCGGAATGACTGGTGCCACACCTGACGGCAGAAAAGACCTTGACCTGTTCAATGATGGCACGGTGTCCCCAGCTATCGGCACAGATGTGAAGGGGCCACTGGCCACGATGAAGTCAGTAAGTAAAGTAGACCATGCGGGTACCTTTACCCACCTGTTCAACCAGAAGTTCACCCCCAGGGAGGTGATGAGGAACGGTGGGGCCAACTTTATTGCCCTGCTCAGGACCTTTGTCGACCTTGGTATCCATCACACTCAGTTTAATGTGATAGACCGGCAGACGTTGCTGGATGCCCAGAAACACCCTGAGCAATACGGTGACCTGGTGGTCAGGGTAGCCGGCCTGGCGGCTTACTTCGTTGACCTGACCAAAGCAGTGCAGGACCAGATCATCGCGCGGACGGAGCTGAGTTTCGGCTAGACAGCCCAGCCTCGCTTACTGGAAAGGCAGTTAATACAGACTCATAGACCTCGCTTCGGTGGGGTCTATGAGTTTAAGTAGACAAAGGTTACTGTGTCATATCAGCCTATGGGTAGCATGGCAGAAGAGCGCGGTTTAGTATTCCTTATCCAGCGCTATAGTGTGCAGGACGGCCCAGGCCTCAGGACCACTGTATTCATGAAGGGATGTCCACTGAGGTGTCAGTGGTGTCAAAATCCGGAGTCTTTGAAACCCTACCCTGAACTTATGACTCGCGACACGAAGTGCCTGTTGCTCGGCAAATGCGTTGCGGCTTGTCCGGTTGGGGCGCTCACTCTCGAAAAGCAGAAAAGCAGAAAGATTAACCGGGCCAGATGCAACCTTTGCTTTCAGTGTGTGGCGGCTTGTCCCGCTAAAGCCTTGAGCAAAGTGGGAGAGTACATGACGGTAGAAGAGGTCATGGCCGAAATCGAGCGGGATGAGCTTTTCTACCGTAAGTCTGGTGGGGGGATAACAATCTCGGGTGGCGAGCCGCTGCTGCAATGGCAATTTGTCTCTAGATTGTTGGCGGCGTGCCAGCAAAGGCACCTGCATACGGCCCTTGACACCTGCGGATATGCCCCCTGGCCGATACTGAAAAAAGTCCTGGAACATGTTGACCTTGTTCTTTATGATATCAAGCATATGGACCCTAAGCCTCATAGGGAAGCAACCGGCAAGAGCAATCGGCTCATTCTCAATAATGTGCGTATGATGCCTCGCCAGAAAAAGGTTTGGCTCAGGATACCTTTAATTCCCGGGTTTAATGATGCGGAGGAGAATCTGGCCAAGCTAAGTAGACTGGGACGGGAAATCGGGGCAGAGAAGGTCTCTATTCTGCCATACCACAAGTTGGCCGAGGAGAAATATAAGCAACTGGGCAAACAGTATACCATGGCCGGCATCGAACCACCGAGCCAGGAGCATCTTCAGCAGATACAAAAATTCATTGAAAGTTTTGGCTTACCGGTGACCATTGGCAACTAGAGCAACTTTGGCCTGGACCGTAGGGGAGATACTGATGGCTACCATAACTCTCCTATCAGCCAGGGTGGTCAAGAGGTGAGCCCAGGCTTTCAAAATGTCATAGTTTTGTAATTTATTCGTTGGCGCTTTTATGACTTTTTTATCATGCCGATGATAAAATCGCAGAGAATAGCCATAGACTAAATACGGAAGAAGTTTCTATCCTGATAAGGACCAAGGTTGTTGCTCTACTCGTGATTCTCATTGAAGTATTCGGCTTATTGTGTGACTGGAGGGCTCGAAGATGTCGGATGAATTGACTGAGCTACTGGATACGGCCATATATAAGGAGGTTGCATCCCAGGCTTTTTACCTAGCCGGGCAAAGCAAAACTGAAGACCCGGGCGCTAAGGCATTGATGAAGGAGCTAGCTGAAGAAGAGCTGAGACATTCGCAGTTGCTGAAGAACATTAAAGAAAAAGGGCTGGATAAGGGTGGTTGGCACCGAGACAAGGTGCCAAATTTGATGATTAGTGAGTATTTGACCGGCGGCGAAACGCTGGAAGGTGTTGGCCTGCAGGATACGATTATTTTCGCGATGAAGCGTGAGCAACAGTCTGTCGAGTTTTATTCAAAAATGATGAGTGCTATCAAAGACAAAGCTGCCAAACGTCTTTGCGAAAGGTTGGTTCATGAGGAACTCAGGCATAAGCTAAGATTGGAGATATTATATGACGACTTATTCTTTAGAGAAGACTGAGTTGCGAAAAAGGTAATCCGGTGACCTTAATACCCTGAAAGATGAAACCCCTTTGAGGAAGTAATCAAGGTTTGCCAGGAACTCAAGGGTGTAGAAGAAGAAACAAAATAAAGCGCCGCCAGACAGAGACAGGAGTTACAATTATGATGAAAACGGCTACCCTTACGGCGACTTTGGCCATATTTTTTTCAGCGCTTTGGCTGACTTTGGGAGGTTGCACAGTGGATAGAACTGGAGAACTTAAACCGGTAGAGATTAGAGAGTATCAAGGCGAAAAGCTATCTTCAGTGGATGATTTCAGAGAAAACTCCATCAAGGGACCCCAATACGTTGACATAACAACTTATCAGCTTGAGGTCACCGGCCTTGTCGAGAATCCGAGAAGCTATACATACGCCGAAGTAATAGAGGACTACAAGCATTATAAAAAAGTGGTAACACTCGACTGTGTAGAAGGATGGAGCGTAACCATTCTTTGGGAAGGTATGCTGATTAGAGATTTGCTGGAAGAAGCCAAACCCCGGCCAGAGGCTAAGGTGGTTATCTTACATGCCTATGATGGATATTCCACGTCTCTGCCTCTTGATTACGTAGTGAATCGCGACATACTCATGGCATACAAGATGAATGAAATTACCATTCCACCGGAAAGAGGATTCCCCTTTCAATTGGTAGCAGAAAGTAAGTGGGGCTATAAATGGATAAAGTGGATAACAAAAATCGAACTATCCGACAACGTTGATTATCGAGGCTATTGGGAAAGCAGAGGATACTCCGATACCGCGGACCTGGATGAGAGCTTTTTTAAATGATGAGAAACACAACCGGTCAGCGTTTGGTCAAGAGGACAATAATCTGGCTATTAGCCATCGTGATAGTGCTCTACCTTATTAGCGGATTCGGTATCACCGAGTTCAGAACGGTTGAGACCTTAACACTCGGCTTATTAACCAAGAACCTGGCTTTCAAGATTCATAATAGTTTAGCGATTCCTTTTATAATCTTGTTAATCCTGCACCTTTGCCTGCCGTTCATTTTAAGATGGCAGGAGGGAAAGGAGGCGCGTAAATAGGGAGGAGATTTATGCCCGTTTGTCTAGCTGGAGAGGCAAGGACGCACTTGTTGCAGCCGCCTAATAATCCTGTAGACTGCTATCCTTGGGGGCAGGCCACTCCCGTTTTGCCTTTCGTCACCAAGCCGACTTAGAGGAATTCGGCAAAAAGACTTCCTACCCGCTTTGGGTCGATTTCCTGTGTTACCAGGGGGCCCCTGCGGAGCGCCGGTAGCTGACCTTCGTAAATCGGTAGTTCTTTCCTGTAGATAATGCCAATGGGGATTCTGTCTCCCCACTCCTGTGCCTTTTCCAGTGCCGCCTTCTTATCTCCGGGGTCATAGCCGTCTTCGTTCTCCAGCTTATAAACCCTTTCACGATACCACTGGAAGGTATTCTTATGGTTAAACGAAATGCAAGGCTGCAGAATATCGATGAGGGCAAATCCCTTGTGAGTAATGCCTCTTTTAATCAAGTCGGACAGGTGTCCGATGTCTCCGGCGAAGCTCCGGCCAACGAAGCTGGCACCACTAACTATAGCCAGAGCTATGGGATTCACCGGGCTTGTCGACCCATAGGGTGTGGTCTTGGTGACAAAACCTGGGTCACTGGTGGGTGATGCCTGCCCTTTGGTAAGCCCGTAGACCTGGTTATTATGCACCAGATAAGTGATATCATGGTTGCGCCTTGCTGCGTGGATAAAGTGGTTGCCCCCCTCACCATAAGCATCCCCATCACCGCTGATGGCAATAACCACCAGGCCGGGATTGGCAATCTTGGCTCCGATAGCCGGGGGAACCGGTCTTCCATGAAGAGAGTTGAATACATTGCCCCTCGTGTAGTGGGGTAGCTTCCCAGCCTGACCAATCCCTGAGACCAGCAATACCTGACGGGGCTCAATCCCCAGCTCCACCAGCGCCCTATTCAGCGCTCTTAGAATACCGAAGTTGCCACAGCCCGGGCACCATGCCGGCTCAAGTCCAGCATAATCAGACAATTTAGCCATCTCTAGTATCCCTCCTTTCTCAACGCTTCCACAATGTAAGCCGGGGTAAAGGGGCGCCCGTCAAACTTCAGGATTCGCCCGCTGACCTGCTTTCCTGTTTCCGCCCTGATTAGTTGAGCCAGCTGGCCGGTAGCGTTGTTCTCAATGACATAGCTGTTGTGGGCCTTATCCAGAGCATCGGTCACGGCCTCAACCGGGAAGGGCCAGAGTTCGTTCAGGTGAAGCATATTGACACTGGCGCCCGCCTTCTGCCGAATGTCCATTGCTTCACGGATAGCCCCGTAGGTGCTGCCCCAGCCAATAAGGGTAGTCTCCGCCTTTTTGGGGCCAGACCAGCGGGGCGTGCCAATTTCTTGCTTGAGAGTGAAGAGCTTGCGCAGTCTTTTTTGCACTTGCGCTGTTCTCATCTCGGCGTCCTCGATGAGATGCCCGGCCTCATCGTGCTCATCGGCATCCGTTACCACCAGGGCTTCACCCAGTCCAGGGAAAGCCCGCGGAGAAATGCCGGATTGAGTTATTCTGTGCCTCTTGTATTCCGACGGCTCTGCCTCTGAAATCAGTGAGCCGCGGTCAATCGTTACTCCTGAGAGGTCAAATGGTTCAACCGTGGCATAGGAGCTGGCTAAATGTTGGTCGGTCAGGATTATGACCGGTAGCTGGTACTTTTCCGCCAGGTTGAATGCCTTGACCGTTACCCAGAAGGCATCCTCAACGGTGGCCGGAGCGAGGACAGCCCTGGGGAAGTCGCCGTGGTGAGCGTTAAGAACGAATTGAAGGTCGCCCTGTTCTGTTCTGGTGGGTAAACCTATGGCCGGCCCCGGGCGCTGCCCATCAATCACCACTATCGGTGTCTCGGTCATCCCCGCCAGGCCGATTCCTTCTACCATGAGGCAGAAACCACCCCCAGATGTAGCGGTCATGGCTCTGACACCAGCATAGGCAGCTCCAATGGCCATATTCACGGCGGCTATCTCATCCTCGGCGTGCACCATGACCAGGTCGAACTCCCCTGACTTGCTGGCCATATACTCCATGATGGAGGTCGTCGGCGTCATGGGATAAGCCGCCATGAACTTGCAGCCAGCGGCCATTGCCCCTAGAGATATCGCCTCGTTACCGGAGAGCAGCATTCTCTTGGCATCTGAGAGTGGCTTAAGACCCTGTCCACCCCTATATTCAGCTGGTACATACTCATATCCGGCCCCGGCCGCGGCAATATTGCTATCGGCAACCTTACCCTTTCCGAAGTAATCCACTAGAACGGTGTTCAATATGTTCAGGTCATACCCCACCACGGCCAGTGCGGCACCGAGGGCGACGGTATTGGTCATGAGCCTGTCTCCGGCCTTTTGCTCGGCTAGCCTCTCCAGAGGTATACCAAGAAGTCTGCCGTCGGCAGAAATATCTTTTGCCTTATCGCTATCAAAAACGACCACGCCACCCGCAGCCAGCTCCTTGCGGTGCCGGTCTATGCTTTCCTTGTTCAGGGCAACCAGCATGTTCACTGGCTCAGCGATAGCGCCTACCCTGCCATCCTTGACTCTGACACGGAAGAAGTTATGGCCGCCTCTTATTCTTGACTCATAGTCCTGGTCAGCGAAGATGTCATAACCGCCGCGGGCGAAGACTTTGGCTAGCAGGAACCCTACCGACTGCACTCCCTGCCCGGCTTCTCCTCCGACCATAAAATTGAAATCAACAGGCATGGGTCACCTCCTCCTTTCTTGACCTTTGGACTCCGCTCCCCGCAATCCACGCAGCCAACCAGTCAAGCTTATCTTTTGTCCTCTAATCCTTGATTCAATTTAACCGGCTGCTTCCTGAGCTTCTTCGAGTTTCCGATAGCTTCTGATCACCGCCTCAATGGCCGCTTCATCCTCCAGAGTGGAGATGTCACCTATGCTTGCCTTTTCGGCCACGGCTTTCAGAACCCGCCGCATAATCTTACCACTCCTTGTCTTGGGCAGTTTACTGGTGAAGTAAACCTGGTCAGGCGTGGCTATCGGCCCGACTGATTTTCGCATGTGATTTATCAAGTCCTGCTTGAGTGCTGGCGTGGCTCTGACTCTATTCCTGAGCCGGACAAAGATGACAATGCTTTCGCCTTTTACGGGGTCGGACTTACTTACCACGGCGGCCTCAGCTACCTTGGGATGGGAAATAGCCGCATCTTCCAGTTCCGCAGTGCCGATTCTGTGCCCGGCAATCTTAAGCACTTCATCGGCTCTGCCAAGAATCCAGAAGTAGCCTTCACGGTCCTTTACTGCGTAGTCACCGGTGTAATACATGCCCGGGAAGCGGGACCAGTAGCCTTTCTTGTAGCGCGCTGGATTATTGTGTATGCCCAGGAGCATTCCTGGCCAGGGTTTCTTTATCACCAGTAGACCTCTAGTCTCCGGGGGTACTGGCTTTCCGGCTTCATCAACCACATCGGCATCTATACCCGGAAGCGGCAGGGTGGCTGAGCCAGGTTTGAGTGGTATACATTCAATGCCTGGAGTGGGAGATATCATGATACCGCCGGTTTCTGTCTGCCACCAGGTATCAACTAGGGGACACCTTTCACCACCGATGTGTTTGTAGAACCAGAGCCATGCCTCCGGGTTGATTGGCTCCCCCACACTCCCTAGCAATTCCAAACTGCTGAGCTCATGTTTTTGTGGCCACTTCTCACCGTAACCCATAAACATCCGGATGGCAGTAGGTGACGTGTAAAAAATGGTAACCCCGTATTTATCAATGATATGCCACCACCTATCGATTCTGGGGTAGTCGGGAGCTCCCTCGTAGAGCACGATGGCTGCCCCGTGTGCCAGCGGCGCGTAGACTATTGAGCTGTGACCGGTGACCCAGCCCACATCCGCTGAGCACCAGTAGACTGATTCTTCTTTGATGTCGAAGGCCCACTTATAGGCACAGTAGTTGTGCACCAGATAGCCACCGGTGCTGTGGACTATCCCCTTTGGTTTACCAGTAGTGCCTGAGGTGTAGAGGATATACAGTGGGTGGTTCGACTCCACAGGTTCCGGAGGGATAAAGGGCGTTTCCTCATCCAAAAGCTCTTCCAGCCAATGGTCCCGTGGGCGTTTCATCTTGATAGGTATGTTAGCTCTCTTGACGACGACTGTGTTTTCCACCGAAGGGCACATGCTCAATGCTTCATCAGCAATATCCTTGAGGGAGATAACCTTCCCTCTCCTGAATCCTCCGTCAGCAGTTACCAGCAGCTTCGCCTGGACGTCGTTGACACGGTCAGCCAGAGCTTGGGCACTGAAGCCTGAGAAGATTACGGTATGGATAGCGCCAATTCTGGCACAGGCCAGCATGAAGATTGGCAGTTCGGGTATCATAGGTAAGTACAGTGCAACCTTGTCACCCTTGCCTATGCCACGGTCTCTTAATACGGCAGCAAAGCGATTGACTTCGTTATACAAAGTTGAATAGCTCAGGACCCTGGAATCTCCCGTCTCGCCTTCCCAATAGATGGCCACCTTGCTCCGTCGCCAGCTTTTGACATGACGGTCGACGCATATATGCGATGCGTTAAGTTGCCCGCCGACAAACCAGTGGGCAAAAGGCGGCTTCCATTCCAGTACCTTATCCCAGGTCTTGAACCAGTCAAGCTGCCTTGCCTGCTCCGCCCAGAATTCTTCCGGCTGGTTGATAGACCGGCGATACTCGTCGTGAAGTCTCTTCAGCGGAAAGTACTTAACCTCGAAGGGCAGCGAGAGGTCACTCATGTTCTTACCCCCATATTCCGTAATTACTAATTGGACTGAAGCAGATTTGAATCCTCCGCTTTTAATGTTTCAGTCTATCTTGACGATGGCAGGCTCTTCTTTTATTAGCTACTGGCGACCATATTCTTCAAAGCCGCAATCGCCTTATCGTAAGCGGGGTGCTGTGTCACCTCTGGAACGTACTCCACATATCTGACTGAGTCATCTTGGTCGATGATGAAGATAGCTCGACTGAGCAGGCGCAGTCCTTCGATTAGCACTCCATAAGCGCGACCAAAAGATGCCTCCCGGTGGTCTGATAGTGTTTGTAGATTTTTGATATTATGCGCACCGCAGTATCGGGCCTGAGCAAAAGGCAAATCCATACTTATTGCATAGATTATGACTTCCTTGAACTTGGCTGCCTCCTCTTCAAAGCGTTGTGTTTGCAGGTCGCAAACATCAGTGTCCAGAGAGTGCACCACGCTTAACAGCCGGACTTTCCCTCGGCTCTGGGAAAGCTCTACGTTTGTTAAGTCTATCGCCAGTAACTTGAAATTGGGGGCTTTCTGTCCTACTTTAATTTCAGGCCCAGACAAGTTCAGCGTTTTGCCTTTTAGCCTTACAGTTCTTCTGGTTTCTGCCATTTCTTACTCCTCCTATTGCCTGACGAAGTTGGTCTCTTATCATCGACATTCACGGTATTGAGGCGACCAGACATGTAGCTCGTTTCATTATAGACCTTCCTGTTTCAGGTCAAAGCCTCGATTATTGTCTTGTTGAATCTGGGCAGGTCGGCGGGTTTACGCGAGGTGATGATATTGCCGTCTCGGACTACCGGTTCATCGACCCAGATAGCGCCGGCGTTCTTCAGGTCTACGGCCACTGAAGGCCAGGAGGTTACCCGGCGTCCCTTGACGATGCCCGCCGATATGAGGAGCTGTGGTCCGTGGCAAACTGCGGCTATCACCTTACCCTCATCATGAGCCTTCCTCACCAGGTCAACCATGGCTTGGTGCAGGCGCATTTTGTCCGGAGCATAGCCACCGGGGACAATGACGGCATGAAAATCATCAGCCTTTACTTTATCGGCTGTAGTATCAACCGTTATTGTGGCGGTGCCGCGCTTACCTTTATAGCTCTGTTTTGAGCCGCTACCCACAATCGTCACCCTGGCACCAGCATCCTTCATTGCCCGTAAAGGTTCCATGAGCTCAGAGTCCTCAAAATCATCCTCAACCAGAATAGCAATGCGCTTCCCCTCAAGCATCTTCAGTCTCCTTCCTGTACTTTCTTCGCTTAAAAGATGTTCTTGTACCTGTGCCGCTTGAGTGACTTCGGGCCGGTAGCAGAGGCATATTTTCTGTCACCTGCTCGACTGCCGCAAGAGCTTCAACAATAAGCTTGGCCAGCGATACCATGAACACACTCCCGCAATATTCTTACCCCGAAATTTTACACGGAAAACGATGGAAAAGTTATAAAATGGGGGCAGAAAAAGTTACAAAACTATGACATTTGTGGTGAGGGCAAGCAGTAAGCCTGTTTTAGGCAGATGGCTGGTCCATAATGTAGCCTGCTTTGGGTATGGTGCGAATGAGTATGGACTGATTAGGGTCTCTTTCCACCTTGTCCCTCAGTCGACTGATCCAGGTGCGCAGTATCTGTACATCATCGTGATATTCCGGTCCCCAGACTCGTGTGAGAAGCTCCCCATAAAGCATAAGACGCCCCGCATTCTGGGCAAGTTCACTGAGCAGAAGCCACTCAATTCTGGTCAAGCGAATCTCTTCTCCTCGTATAACGACAAGGCGCTTTTTGAAATCAATAGTCAGGTCACTCAGAGAAAGCTGTTCATGGGTTTTCCTCTTCTCAGGGGGTGCGAGACGCCGCTTCACCGCCTCAATGCGTGCCAACAGCTCATCCGGGCTGAAGGGCTTGGCCAGATAATCGTCGGCGCCCAGTCCAAGACCTTTTATCTTGTCTACATTCGTCCCCTTAGCACTGAGGATGATAACCGACACTGAGGAAAAAGTGCGGAGCTCTCTTAGAGTCTCAAAGCCGTCCATTTTCGGCATCAATACATCAAGCACAACCAAGTCCGGCTCCTGCGCCTGCACCTGCTCGAGAGCCTCAGCTCCGTTGGTGGCGGTAAGCACCTCGTAGCCGGAAACCTTGAGCTTGGAGCGGAGAAAGTTGAGAATGCGCGGCTCATCATCAACCACGAGAACGCGAAACTGTTTCATGGTATTACCCGGCACATGCCTATTCACACCAAATCATATACGTAAATGCCAGCGGTGTCAAAACATGTCTTCTGCATTTTGTTGACTAGCATGCAAAGCAGAACTAGAATATGACTAGTTAGCCTGATAAGCAGGCCGGTGCAGGGAGGACGCCAATGGAAGACGAACTTCGACACAGCGGTATTGATGTGATTGGGAGCGTGCCCTGGGGCACCCACTTTTGTCAATTCTATCAGACCAAGCAGGATTTGATTGATATACTGGTCCCCTACTTCAAAGCCGGTCTTGAAAATAATGAATTCTGCATGTGGATTACCTCCGAGCCCCTTATGGTAGCCGAGGCTCAAGAGGCCATTAGAGAGATAGTCAAGGATTTTGACGAATACCTGCGCAAAGGGCAAATAGAGGTAGTCTCATACGACGAATGGTATCTGCTGGGGGGCACATTCAACGATGACCGCGTGCTCGATGGCTGGGTCAGCAAGCTGGAGCAGGCCTTGGCCAGGGGTTACTCCGGGCTGCGGCTGACGGGCAACACGTTCTGGCTGGAAAGAAATCACTGGCGGGCATTTACGGAATACGAAGCCAAGGTGAACAACGTAATTGGCCAGTACCGGATGCTGGCTCTATGCACCTATAGTCTTAATAAATGTGATGCGGCCGCCGTAATCGATGTGGTCAAGAATCATCAGTTTGCCCTGGTTAAACAAAAGGGCAGTTGGGATATTATCGAAAGCGCTATATATAAGCAGGCTAAAGAGGCGCTATGGCGGAATGAACAAGACCTGAACCGTGCTCAGGCTGTATCTCATACCGGAAGCTGGCGTCTGGATATTAGGCGTAACCAACTTTTGTGGTCTGACGAGACCCACCGGCTCTTCGGCATCCCCAAGGGAACGCCCATGACCTACGAGACTTTCCTTTCAAGCGTTTACCCGGAGGACCGGGAGTACGTTGACCGGAAGTGGACGGCGGCTCTTCGCGGCGAGCCATACGACATCGAGCACCGCATCGTTGTGGGGAACGAGCTAAAATGGGTCCGCGAGAGAGCGGAACTGGACATCGATTCTCAGGGACTGCTTACGGGCGGATTCGGAACAGTTCAGGACATCACCGAGCGCAAGAAGGCAGAAGAAACGATAAAACAGGCAGCCAGACAGTGGCAGGAAACCTTTGATTCTATCCCGAACCTGGTCTCTATTCATGATAGAGACTATAAAATAGTGAAGGTAAACAAGGCTTTTGCCGAAATGTTTGATATGACGCCTGAACAGCTCGTGGGCAAACCCTGCTACCAGGTATTTCATAAGACTGATACACCAATAGCGAATTGCCCTCATGAGCATACCCTAAAAACCAGGCAGACAATAACAACTGAGGTTTTCGAACCGAGCCAGGGGGCTTATTTTGATGTCTCCACCGCACCTATTATTGATGCCAGCGGCGAAATTACCGGCTCGGTTCACATTGCCCGGGATATCACCGAGCGAAAACGAGTGGAAAATGAGCTCAGAGTCAAAGACTATGCCGTGACATCAGCCATCACTGGCATTGCCATTGCGGATCTGGATGGTAGCGTGACTAGTGCGAATCTGGCTTGTCTCAGCATGTGGGACTACGGAAAAGAAGAGGATGTGCTCGGCAAACATGCCACTACCTTCTTTGCCGATAGAAATGAGGCTGGTGTGGCGTTGAAGGCAATTTTAGAGGAGGGAGCGTGGCAGGGTGAAATCAAAGCAAAGAGAAAAGATGGCTCAACGTTTGATGTGCAGGTCTCGGCAAACCTGGTTAAAGGTGCTGCTGACGAACCTATCTGCATGATGGCTTCTTTTGTTGATATCACCGAGCGCAAAAAGCTCGAGGAACTGAAAGACGATTTTATCGGCCTTGTCTCCCACGAGCTACGGACGCCGTTAACTGTGATTAACGGTTGTCTGAGTACCGTGCTCACCGAATGGGAGCGCCTGCCATCAGGCGAGGTGCGGCAACTCCTCCGGGATGCCATCCTGGAAAGCGAGTCTCTTTCTCACCTTGTAGAAAACCTGCTTGAGTTATCGCGGTTCCAGGCCCAGCAACTGACCCTTTATGCTGAACCAACCAATATCCAGACCTTAGTCAGAGAGACCGTCGGCAAGTTAAAACAGCAGGCTCCTTCGCACCAATTCGTTACCTCTATTCCCGATGGGATTCCGTTAGTAAATGCCGACCCATTAAGAATTGAGCGCATCCTTTATAACCTCATGGAGAATGCAGCCAAGTATTCTCCGCCAGGGACCCAGATAAAAATCTCAGCCAGGGTAGAGCCAGAGCGCGTGGTCATAGCGGTCAGCGACCGGGGCAGAGGCTTGTCACGTAATGAGCAGGAAAAACTATTTAGCCCCTTCCAGAGGTTAGAGCGTACTATTCATGATGGAGTCAAAGGGGTTGGGCTGGGACTGGTGGTCTGCCGAAGATTGGTGGAAGCTCATGGCGGGGAAATCTGGGTGGAGTCTAAACTCGGCAAAGGCTCAACATTCTTCTTTGCCCTGCCTTACAAAAAGAGCACGGTCGCAGGTCAAGATTAGCTGTGAGATAATAAGTGAAGCTCATTATCTTTGACCTGGACCAGACGCTGGTAGACTTTCTATCGGTGCACGATGAGGTAACGCGAAGACTGTTCAAAAAGTTTTTCCACATAGATGCGAGGCTTACCGAAATAGACTTTGCTGGAAAGAGCCTTACTGAGAACTTTCATGAATTAGCCAGACTGAAGAACATACCCGACGATGTATTCCAGGAGAAAAGACACCAATTATTAGACAGTTATGAAACGGCTTTTGGCCAAAGCCTGCCCAAAGACGCGGCAAAATACATTCTGCCCGGAGCCAGGGAGCTATTGGACGAATTATCAAAGACAGAGCATATAGTAGCGCTGTATACCGGCGATTCGCCGGGAATTGTTGACCGGGTTTTCAGTGCCACCAACCTCGGTAAATACTTTGAGTTTTGTCTGTATGGTACAGAAGTAGAAACCCGAGCTGATATGGTGAGGCTGGCTGTAGAGAAGGCGGAGAGACTGACGGGGCGGAAGTTTAGAGACAAGGATGTAGTAATCATCGGCGATTCCATCCGAGACGTTGAGTGCGGCAAGCTGTTTAAGGCACTGACAATCGCGGTAACTACGGGGTTTCACTCAGAAGAAGAGTTATCAAAAGCAGGGCCAGACTATCTCTTTAAGAGCCTGGAAAATCGCCAGAGCGTCTTGGAAGCAATTGGGCCGTGAAATCCGACCGATATGTGTTATGTATGACCACGTAAAAGGAGGAGAAGAATGAAAAAATGGATTACTCCCTTACTCATAGTTGTTCTCTTCGTGGGCATCGTGGCCAACGGCTTTCTGTATATCAGACAGGCTACTATTATCCAAAATGATGAAGCTCTCATTGCCAGTCTACAGACTGACGTCGTCAGTACCAAAGACGGGATTACTTCATTAAGCGGCAACATCCAAACTCTAACCGGGAGTATGTCCGACCTATCGGGCTCGGTTAGCAATCTGCGGACTGATGTCCAGACTCTAACCGGGAACATGTCCAGCTTATCAGGTTTAGTGGATAATCTTCAGCAAACCCAGAATAACAGTGGTTCTGGCTCAATCGCGGACTTTACTAGCGCTACTGACAAGATTAAGCCTTCTGTCGTCGTTATAGAAGTTCAAATTGTGACAACGGTCTTCCCAGGCCGGAGAGTCACACAGCAGGCCGCGGGTTCCGGTTGGATCATAAATGGCGATGGCCTTATTATCACCAATAACCATGTAGTGGCCGATGCAACCTCTATCAGGGTAACCTTGGCGGACGGTCGTGCCTTTCCTTCTGTTGCGGTACAAACCGACGCAGCCACTGACCTGGCAGTGGTCAAAATCGATGCCCATAATTTGCCGGCGGTCAAAATAGGTGATTCCGATAGACTTCAGGTGGGCCAGCCGGTAGCCGCCATCGGTAATGCCTTAGGATTGGGCATCAATATGACTGGGGGTTGGGTCAGTCGTTTGAATACCTCGATTACTTTTGGTGACGGCAGTAGTCTCTCTGGACTCATTGGGACCGACGCTGCTATTAACCCGGGAAACTCTGGAGGGCCGCTCATTAACATCAACGGTGAGGTTATCGGTATTACCAACGCCAAGTTAGTGGAAACCGGCGTCGAAGGCATAGGCTATGCTATAAGTATTAACAATGCCATAAGAACTATCAACAGCTTGATAGGCAAGTTGTGACCTGTGTCGGGATTTCCATGAGCAGTTCCGCTTTCCTTAGGCCGCAGAATACGGGAGGCACAAGGATGTGGCTAATCAACATTATGCTGGGTATTATTTGCACCTGGTTGGCGTTTTACCTTAAGCGTCACCATATCCCCTTAATCCCCTTTCCCTACTAGGGAAAGGGGAAGATTGTGTCCGAGGGGTAAACCCCTCTTGAACACCTCTGCAACCAAAACCGAACAGAACCCCTCACAGGGTGTGTTGACAAACGCTGCACCAAAAAGGGATAATGCTAGTCAAAATCTTGCCGGCTAAAGGCGACCCCGCTCAGTCCCAGTTATATCAAGCCTCTCCAGAATGGAGCATTGAGAAGAGTATGGCGGTATCAGAAAAAACAGAGGGCATGCTCAGCCCGTATCGAGTCCTGGACCTGGCCGATGAGAAGGGCATGTTTTGCGGCAAGCTATTGGGAGACCTTGGTGCTGATGTCGTCAAGATTGAGCGGCCAGGCGGCGACCCTGCCCGGCACCTGGGCCCCTTCTACCACGACGAAGCTGACCCGGAGAAGAGCCTCTTCTGGTTCGCCTACAACACCAACAAGCGAGGCGTAACCCTTGACATTGAGACCATCGCGGGACAGGAGGTCTTCAAGAGGCTGGCCAAGGGCGCTGACTTCGTCATCGAGTCTTTTGCACCCGGTTATATGGACAGGCTCGGCCTGGCTTACTCAGCCTTGGAGAAGCTCAACCCCGGTGTAATCATGGTGTCAATCACCCCTTTCGGACAGACTGGCCCGTACAAGGACTACAAAGGTCCCGATATTGTAACCTGGGCTATGGGTGGCCGCATGTACTCGGTAGGGTATGACGACCGTCCACCACTGCGAATCAGTCACCATGGGCAGACATACATTCAGGCTGGACTGGAGGCAGCCATGGCCGCGGTGATGGCGCTCTACTACCGTCATATGACCGGCGAAGGACAGCACATTGACCTCTCAATCCAGGCAGCCGCCGCCCAGACATCAAACTCGACTTGGGACATACTCAAGCTCACCCGGCCCCGGGGTGGTGTCTTCAATCCCAACCTGCGGCTAACACGGACCTGGCCATGCAAAGATGGTCTCATCACCTGGGTCTACCTGCCCGGAGAGATGTCAGGGAGGAGGAGAAATGAGGCACTGGTCAACTGGATGGACGAGGATGGGATTGCTGACGATTTCATCAAGAACTTCGACTGGGATTCACTGGATTACGCAAATGTGACCCAAGAGACAATCAACCGCCTTGAGGAACCAACAGGCAAGTTTTTTATGAAATATACCAAAGTAGAGCTCCTGGAAGGGGCGGTGAAGCATCGCATTTTATTCTACCCGCAGTTCACGACTACTGACCTGCTGGAGAGTGCCCAGCTTGCCGCTAGGGGGTTCTGGGTGGGGTTGGAACACCCAGAGCTGGGCACCACCATTACCTACCCGGGAGCCTTCGTGCAGCTCACGGAGACGCCCCCCAAGGTATCACGTCGCGCCCCGCTTGTCGGAGAGCACAACCGGGAAGTCTATGAGCAGGAGCTGGGCATCACAGGGGAAGAAATCCTGAGCCTGAAGCGGGCAAAGATTATCTAGCAATGGTCAGCTAGGAAGAGGATAAGAACGTGCCGAAACGACTGCTTGAAGGGATGAAGGTGGGGTAGGATGGATTTAAAGGACACCAAAGTCAGGTAAAATAGATAGACGGAG
>CAYGYD010000006.1:0-15846 GCA_964354005.1 uncultured Dehalococcoidales bacterium
CTTGTCTGGTCTTAGTACCCACTACCATATTTCTTGCCCGTCCCTAAAGCGTGCCCTTCTTAGATTATCTCTGGTTATTTCTCGGAGTGACTACCCGGGATACTGAGCTCGTAGCCGATGATATTGGCGGTGTCTGGGTCGACCTGATAGCGGAAATTGCGGACTTCAGTGCCGAGGATGCCCTTCTTGCGGATGAGGGTGCCTTCCACATCCCAGAACTCCTGTTTTCCGGCAGCGGAATACCAGCATTTGCGGAAGGAGAGGACCTTGAGCTTGTTACCATACTGGTTTTCCAGCACTCTTCTCACCACTGCCTCCGCGGCCGTAGCATCGGCTATCTTCTTCTGCATCATCTTATCGTCTCTCCTTAGGGTTTCTCCTTAAGCTGCGGAAAAAGGATGACTTCACGGATTGATTGCTGGTTGGTCAGTAGCATCACCAGGCGGTCAATGCCCACGCCCAACCCACCGGTCGGAGGCATGCCATACTCCAGCGCCAGCAAGTAGTCCTCGTCAATAGTCCACCTTTCCTCATCGGCTCCCTGGCGCTCTTTCAACTGCTCGGTAAAGCGTTCCCTCTGCTCAATAGGGTCGTTCAGCTCGGTGTAGGCGTTGGCCAGCTCTATGCCGCCGGCAAAGGCTTGAAAGCGCTCTACCACCCGTTCTTCGCCCGGCTTATTCTTAGCTAGCGGTGACATGGAAACCGGGTAATCAAAAAGAAAGGTCGGCTGGATTAGCTTGGGTTCAACGAAGGTGGTGAGAAGCTCGTCAACCAGCTTTGCCCAGTTCTTTTCCGGGTCGGCCTCAATGTTCATCGAGCGCATCTTTTCCCGCAGCCCATCGGCAGTAGGGTATTTGACGAAGTCAATACCACTGTACTCTATAACCGCGTCGCGCAGGCTGAGGCGTGGCCAGGGAAGCTTGAAGTTTATGATGTGGTCACCAAACTTGACCTCGTTGGTGCCCAGAACCTGTTGACTGACTTCGGATACCATCTCCTCAACCATCTTCATGACATCATTGTAGTCGGCATATGCCTCGTAGCTTTCCAGCATGGTAAATTCGGGATTGTGACGGGTGGAGATACCCTCATTGCGGAAGATGCGGCCTATCTCGTAGACCTTGTCCAGGCCGCCGACAATAAGCCGCTTGAGGTGGAGTTCCAGGGCAATGCGGAGGTAGAAGTCCTGGTCAAGGGCCTGGTGATGGGTGATGAAGGGACGGGCTAAAGCGCCACCGGCAGAAGGCTGAAGAACCGGTGTTTCTACCTCGATGAATCCTCGCTGGTTAAAGAATTGCCGTATGGCGGCAATAACCTGGCTACGTACCTTAAAGGTCTCTTTGGTCTCAGGGTTACTAATCAAATCCAGGTAGCGTTGCCGATAGCGCAGGTCGGTATCCTGGAGCCCGTGCCACTTTTCCGGTAGGGGCTGAAGCGACTTGGCCAGAATAGCAAAAGTCTTCACCTTCAAAGTAGGCTCTTTAGTCCTTGTACGGAACAATTCTCCCTCGGCTCCAATGAAATCGCCAACATCTAGTTCCTTAAAAAGCTTAAAATAATCCGAGTTAAGCTTAAATATGTCGGGGAACATCAGTTGAAGTTTGCCGGAGCCATCTCGGATATCAACGAATGTAATTTTTCCCATGCTTCTAGATGCAGTGATTCGCCCGGCCACCGTGACGATGGGGACGCCGGTCTGGCCCGAGTCTTCGTACTGCTTGAGCAGGGCGATGGCTTCCTGAGCGGTGTGGGTGCGGTGGAAAGTCCGGGGGTAGGGGTCAATACCCTGCGCTCGAATCCGTTCCAGCTTGTCCCGTCGTTGTCGGGCGATGCGGTCCAGTCGAGATGTCATTTCAGTCCTACTCTCCGATAATTATCTGGATAGTATATCTACTTTATTGGAATATTGGCGGGCTGTCAATTGGTGGGTGACGAACCCTATCCCCTTAATCCCCTTTCCCTACTAGGGAAAGGGGAAGATTTTGTAAGAGGGGCAAACCCCTCTTGAATATCCCTGCAACCAAAACCGACAGAACCTTCCGAGGCAGACTCCAGAGGGGCTCTGCTCTTCTTTGGTTCACATAACTGGGGCATCAGCCCCTCTTCCTAATTTCTTCCCCCTTCCCCTCAAAGAGGGGAAGGGGGATAAAGGGGGATGGGGTTACACTGTACCTTTAAGGTGGACAGCCCGATAAAGGCGGGCTATAATTATTTATTGTGTCAGAAAATCCTTCAGAACTGAAAACAGAGGAAAAACTCAGGACAATGCCCATTCTTTATATCGTGGCCACTCCCATTGGTAATCTGGAAGATGTCTCCCTGCGTGCCCTTCGCACCCTGCGGGCGGTGAAACTTATTGCGGCCGAGGATACCCGTAAGACAAGGCGACTGCTCACCGCCTACGATATTAAGACCCCGATGACCAGCTACCACGAACACAATAAATGGACAAAGCTGGAATATATCCTGGGTTGTCTGGCAGAAGGTGATGTGGCTCTGGTTTCGGAAGCCGGCACGCCCGGCATCTCCGACCCCGGTCACGAACTCATCGTGGCCGCCACTGAGCGGGGCATTCCGGTGGTGCCCATCCCCGGGCCGTCGGTGGTCATTACCGCGCTGGCTGTCTCGGGACTGCCGACGGCAAGGTTCACCTATTTAGGCTTTTTGCCCCGCCAGGCAGGTAGCCGGCGCCGCCTCCTGGAAAAGATAGCGGATGAGACGGGCACAATCATCACTCTGGAAGCGCCCCACCGACTACCAGCCACACTGAAGGACCTGCGGTTAACCCTGGGCGACCGGCGAATGGCCGTCTGCCGGGAGCTGACCAAAATGCACGAAGAGGTCTTTCGGGGGAGAATCAGTCAAGCCATCGAACGCTTTACTGAGCCGAGGGGAGAGTTTACGCTGGTTATTGAAGGAAAGGCGACCGAGGTAAAGCCACGACTTACCAAAGACATTGAACAGCAGTTACAGCGGTTGCGCCGCGCGGGCGTGACGGCTAAGGAAGCCATTGCCAGAATCGGCCAAGAGACCGGCCTGTCCAAAAGAGAACTCTATCGGGCCTGGCTCAGGCTAGCTTAAATCTAGGAGGAACAATAGATGCGGCGAGGGTGTATCTCTCTAGGCGAAGCGCAGTGTGATGAGTGCCACCGCGTGATACCGAATTACGACCGCTATCTGGTGGTCGAGGAAAAAGACGGTGTTGAAGATGAGCAGGGGAAACCAGCTAACTACTGCGTTGATTGCGCCACTAAGAAGGGCTACGCTCACACCAAAGATGAAAAGGGTGAGAGAATTCTGACCTTCTTCCCCTAGAGGGGACAACTGAACAATCTCCAGCCGAGGTCGTTTATCAACTTCGTGGGAGAGACACTCCAGTGTCATTGCGAGTCCGCCGAGAGGCGGGCGAAGCAATCTCCGAACCAGCGCAGAGTATTGGTCAAGATTGCTTCGGGCTCTCGCCTGCCAAAGAACTTGTTCGGCGAGCAGGTCGCCCTCGCAATGACAAGGTGTTCCTAAATAATGTCTGGCACCCGCTTTGAGTTAGCGTGAACTTATGGTATATTATTTGAATTATATTAGAATGGTTCACGGGTTATGAGTGAGCGTATTTTTATCGGTGTCGCCTGGCCCTACGCTAACGGGCCACTTCATCTGGGTCACATCGCCGGGGCAGAACTCCCGGCCGATATTTTTGCCCGGTACCATCGCACCAAGGGCAATGAAGTGCTGATGGTATCCGGCTCGGACCAGCACGGCACGCCAATAACCCTCAAGGCCGAGCAGGAAGGGAAGAAACCAAGCGAGATAGCCAGTAAGTATCATCAGGAGTTTCTCGAGTCTTGGCAGAAGTTAGGCATTTCTTTCGACCGGTATACCTCGACCAGTACGGCCAACCATGCCGAGGTGACGCACGACATTTTTCTCACCCTGCTGAAGCAGGGCTACATCTACAAGTCCAGCATGTCTCAGCCCTATTGCCCCAAGTGCCAGCGCTTCCTGCCCGACCGCTATGTGGAGGGCACCTGCCCCTATTGCGGTTTCCCGGGCGCCCGGGGCGACCAGTGTGACCGGTGCGGCAAGCCACTCAATGCCGCGGAGCTTATTAACCCCCGTTGCCGTGTATGTGGTACGCTACCGCAGTTCCGGGAGTCGGAGCACTTCTTTCTGAAGCTGACGGCCTTCCAAGACAGGCTTCTGGAGTGGGTGAAACAGCAGACCCACTGGCGACAGAATGCCCTCAACTTCACCCTGAGCTATCTGAAGGAAGGACTCAAAGACCGAGCCATAACCCGCGATATCGACTGGGGAGTGCCGGTGCCGGCGGCTGGCTTTGACAATAAGCGCATCTATGTCTGGTTTGAGGCCGTTATCGGCTACCTCTCCGCCAGCAAGGAATGGGCTAAATCCAGTGGCGACGGGGAAAAGTGGCGTGCTTTCTGGCAGGGGGACGCCAAGAGCTACTATTTCATTGGCAAGGACAATATTGTCTTTCACACTATCATCTGGCCGGCCATGCTGATGGGCTATGGTGACCTGAATCTACCCTATGATGTCCCGGCCAATGAGTTCCTGACTATTGCCGGGCAGAAGCTTTCAACCAGTCGAAATTGGGCGGTCTGGGTGCCGGACTATCTCTCTCGGTATGACCCCGACCCACTGCGCTACCTCCTGTCAATCAATATGCCCGAGACGGCCGATAGCGATTTCTCGTGGCGCGAGTTCATCCGGCGCAATAACGATGAACTGGTGGCAACCTACGGCAACCTGGTGCACCGGGTGCTCACATTTGTCAACCGCAACTTCAATGGTGCCGTGCCGGCGGCAGGAGAACTCGATGGTCAAAGTCAGGCCTTGCTTGAGCGGGCTGAGGATACCCTGAAAACGGTGGACAGGCTACTCTATCACTGCCATTTCCGGGAAGCCATCCGGGCGGCCATGTCCCTGGCCCAGGAGACCAATCGCTACCTGGATGACAAATCTCCCTGGAAGACAATTAAGCAGGACCGGCCAGCGGCGGCCACTTCTTTGTACACGGCTATCGGTGTTATTTCAGAGTTGAAAACGATACTCTACCCGTTCCTGCCCTTCAGCTCGCAGAAGTTGCACGAGTATCTGGGGTTCAAGGGCAAAGTAGAAGAGTACGGCTGGCAACGCAAGTTGCCCCCGCCGGGGCAGAAGTTGCCATCGCCCCAGCCCCTGTTCACCAAGCTGGACGAAAAACTGGTAGATGAAGAGACAAGTCGGCTGGGACAGGCCCCGAATTAAGATAACTGACGAACCTCACCCCCTTGATTCCCCCTCTCCTTGTTAAGGAGAGGGGGAAGAGGATTGACAAAGAGGGGCTAGCGCCCCTCTTACTTTCCCCAGGAAACGAGGGTGGGTTTAAAAATAGACGCTTCAACTGACTCTATAAAATAGGGGGCAAGTTTGGAACTGGACCAGGTCTACGCACCAATCCAGGAAGACATGCTCAAGGTAGAGGACCGGCTCAAGGCCGCGAGCCAGGTTACTTTCCCCCACCTGGCGACGCTTTTGGAGCACTGCCTGAAAGGCGATGGCAAGAGAATCCGGCCAGCGCTCACTTTATTCTCCGGCAAGTTTTATGACTACAACCTTGACCTTCTTCTGCCGATGGCCACCGGCGTTGAGATTATGCACACGGCCACTCTGGTTCATGATGATGCCATTGACCACTCACTGGTACGGCGGGGCCGCCCAACGGTAAACAAGCTCTGGGGGGAGGAGCAGGCAGTGCTCCTGGGCGACTATCTCTTTGCTGAAGCTGGCTTGCTGATTGCCAGCACCAGCAACCTGCGCGCCATCAAGCTCTTTGCCACCACCCTGAAGACTATCTCCAGCGGCGAAATCAACCAGGCCATCAATGCCTTTAATCTGAACCAGGCCCGCTCACAATACATCCAGCGAATTGCCCAGAAAACGGCGACCCTTTTCGCCACGGCTATGGAGTCCGGCTCAGTTTTGAGTCAGGCACCCGAGGCATCAATCCAGATTCTCACTGAGTATGGCTATAACCTGGGCATCGCCTTCCAGATTGTGGACGATATACTGGATTTCATCGGTACCGACGAAGAGCTGGGTAAACCCACCGGCTCCGATTTGGTTCAGGGTACGGTCACCCTGCCCATCCTGCTACTGATGGAGCAATATCCAGACGAGCCTCCGGTGAAGAAACTGTATAAGCACCACGACCACGAGAATATCAAGCGGGTAATAGAACTGGTGCGGAACTCACCGTCAATCATTCAGGAATGCTATCATGTAGCCGGGGATTACTGCGTTAATGCCAGCCATAATCTCAAACTGCTGCCCGAGAATCCGGCTTGCCAATCTCTGAGTGCCCTCACCGATTACATCCTCAGCCGCAAGAAATAGGCCATAAAATGAGAGAGGGGTTTCGCCCCTCTCTGCCTTTCTGTTTTAGTTCACACTCTTAGGCGAGAGTGTTTCTTGACCTTACCCCCTGCCCCCTCTCCTGGAAGGAGAGGGGGGAGAAAAAATTGAAAGAGGGGCGGACGCCCCTCTTAGACACCCTTGTTTTGGATGGGGCTTCGCCCCTTTCAGGTTCCTACCTAGCTAGGAAAGTCTGGGGGGAGAATCCTATCTTAGCCGTGACTAGCACAGGGAACTCGGGGGACGCAAGTCCCCCTTAATAATCCATTCCCCCTTCCCTTATTAAGGGAAGGGGGACACAAGGAGATAGGTTACTAAATAATCTCCTAGTCAGATGTGGCCGGCGCTTGGTTGGGGAGGGGTGGTAGTATGGTCGGTGACTTCTTGGGTTTGGGCTGGGGGGCAATCTGGTCCGCCACTTCTCCTGAGGCCGCCGCCGAAGTCTTGGCCGGTTCAGGAACAGGCACACCCACCGGCTGACTAAACACTGCCTCCAGTTCGTCGCCCTCCAGAGTCTCCTCTGTAATCAGCTTCTGAGCAATCTGTATTAGCTTGGGCTTGTTCTCTGTGAGTAATCTAGTCGCCCGCTCATGCGCCTCGCCAATGATCTTGTTGACTTCCTCGTCAATGGCATTGGCAAGCTTCTCACCATAATCCCTCTGCTCTGAGATTTCCCGACCCAGGAAGACCAGTTCCTGCTTATCACCGAAGGTGCGCGGGCCTAATTTGTCACTCATACCAAAATCAGTTACCATCCGGCGCGCTAGCTCAGTGGCCCGCTTAATATCATCCTGCGCGCCGGTTGTTATCTCATTGAAAATCAGCTCCTCGGCGGTGCGTCCACCAAGCAGTGCCGCCAGCTCATCATTGAACTTGGAACGCGCCCACATATACCGGTCTTCGGCCAGGGTCTTGGTGTAGCCGAGCGCCATCCCGCGCGCAACGATGGAAATCTTACGCGGCGGGTCGGCATTGGGCAACATCTTGGCTACCAGAGCATGCCCGACTTCGTGATAGGCGGTGATTTCCTTCTCTTTGGCACTAATTCTGCGGCTCTTTCTCTCCGGACCGGCAATCACCTTGTCAATGGACTCTTCAAGGTCTTCCATCTCAATTGATTTCTTGCCTTGTCTGGCCGCGAGAATGGCGGCCTCATTCATCAGGTTAGCCAGGTCAGCCCCACTGAAGCCAACCGTCTCCTTGGCCAGTATCTCCAGGTTGACCCCTGGTGATATAGGCTTACCCTTGGCGTGCACTTGGAGAATGCCGACTCGACCAGCAATATCCGGACGGTCGAGGACGACGCGCCGGTCAAAACGACCGGGCCGGAGCAGCGCCGGGTCAAGAATATCCGGGCGGTTAGTCGCCGCCAGGACAATCACGCTGGTGTTGGTGTCAAATCCGTCCATCTCGGTGAGAATCTGGTTCAGAGTCTGTTCCCGCTCATCGTGGCTCCCGCCCAGCCCAGCGCCACGGTGACGCCCCACAGCATCAATCTCATCAACGAAGACAATGCAGGGGGCGCTATGCTTGGCCTGGTCAAAGAGGTCGCGCACCCGGGCGGCACCTACACCGACAAACATCTCAACAAACTCGCTGCCGCTGATGGAGAAGAAGGGCACGCCGGCCTCACCGGCGACTGCCTTGGCCAGCAGGGTCTTCCCGGTACCGGGCGGCCCGACGAGTAGTACCCCTCTCGGGATGCGTGCTCCCAGGCTCTGGAACCGCTCGCGGGACTTCAGGAAGTCGACGACCTCCTGTAACTCCTGCTTGGCTTCATCCACCCCCGCCACATCATCGAAGGTTATGGTGGGTTTGGCGGGCGGGGAAAGACGGGCACGACTCCGCCCGAAACTGAGCGCCTGGTTGTTGGCGCCGCGCACCCGGAAGAGCATAAAGAAGAGCAAAGCCGCCAGCAAGAGAAAGGGCACAAAAGTCACCAACATATTGCCCCAATCAATACCACCGGGTAGGATATCCAATTCTACGCCCGTAAGGTCTAGTCCCTTGATGTCAAAGATGGTACTGTCGCCCTGAAAGCTCCTCACCTTGGTCCCATCGGTAGTGGTGATGTTTAACCACTGCCCCTCCACCTCAATCTTCTCTATCCGGTGCTCGCTAGACATGGTAATCACATCACTCAGAGGAACTTCCGTCGGCTTCTGAGGACCGGAAAAAAGAAAGGTGGCCAGGGCCACCCCGGCAATCAGGATGATTATATAAACTAAGCCGCTACGCCTCCAGCTTGAACCCATATTTCACCTCAAAAGGGGGTATCGGCTACCCCCAACTTAAATATTATACCAGAAACAATGGTAAATAGGGAAATCGCAGAATCCAACCCCCACAACTCCTCACTCCCCCATACCGTTAGCCGGACTTCAGCAGGCGCTGGTAGGTCTCCTTGAGGAGTAAAGCATCCTCTTCCAGATTCGGGCTTTCGCAGATGACCAGCCCCTTGACCGGCAAATCCCGGAAGGCTCGGAGCAGTTCTTCATATCGTAAATCCGCATCCTTCAGGTTCAGGTGACTGATTTCTCCCTTGGCGCCATATTTTATGCCGGAGAAATGAATATGCATATTATCCAGCCCGGTCTGGCCGAGCCGCTCCTTAATCTGGCGCAGAATGGCAACGAATTCGGGATAAGAGTTGAACTTGCCCGTCCGGGCGTGCCAGTGGGCGAAATCAATGCACGGAGCCACCCCTTCCAGCTCAGTCGAGAGCCGGAGTACCTCGTCAATGGTACCGAATTCACTGCCCTTGCCCATCACTTCCGGCCTGACCCACACCCGGTTCTTCTCCTTCTTGAGCTGGGTCAGCACTTCCGACAGGTACTTTTTTACCATGACATAAGTTTTCTCCGGGGCATCGCCCAGATAGAAGGCAGCGTGGAAGACAATGCTCTGGACACCGCACAGAGCGCCAATCCGGGCCGTCTGCAACAACCTTTCCTGGCTGGCTTTTATCTTGTCCGGCTCACGGGCATTCAGATTAATGAAGTAAGGGGCATGGGCGGAGAGTCTGATGCCTTTTTCGGCGGCTACCCTGGCCACCTCCCGGGCACTGGCTTCACCCATCTTCACTCCCTGGACAAACTCGATTTCCAGGCAGTCCAGCCCCAGCTCGGCAATCCGCCGGATACCATCCACCGTGGAGCGAGTCCTGGAACTATTTGGCGTGCCGCCGGTGCCAAAAAGTAACCCAGCCATCAATGCCTGCCCCCCTGACCACAATCTCAAGCAAATTCAATTCTAAACCTTTCCTATCTCAACTGCAATCAACCCGCTAAGCCGGCCGCGCTTGTGGTATAATAAGAGTAGACACGCTGAGGCATGGAGGCTTAGCTTCTGGAAGCAGTCGAAGTTGCCCGTAAGGCAGTAGAAGCGGCCAGCGACAAGCAGGCGACGGATATCCTTCTGCTGGATGTGAGACAGATTTGCAGCTTCGCCGACTACTTTGTGCTCTGCAGTGGCGAAAGCGAGCGACAGATTGGAGCCATCTACGAGGAAGTCGACCAAGCCCTGAGAAAGGTCGGCGCTTCACCGCACCACAGCGAGGGGACACCCGATTCCGGTTGGGTGCTAATGGATTTTGGCGATATCATCATCCACATTTTCTCGCCCTTTGAGCGAGCGTACTATCAGCTTGAGAAGCTGTGGAGCGCAGGCTTCCCGGTAGTCAGGATTCAGTGAAAGTCCTCCCGTCAGCCGGGTTTCTTAGCGGTTCTAGTAGTCAAAGATTTCGCTGTCCTTAAAGAAGAGCTTGATTTCTTTCTCGGCGGTCTCCAGCGAGTCAGAGCCGTGCACGGTGTTTTGCTGAATATCCAGGCCGAAATCCCGACGGATAGTGCCAGGCTCAGCCTTAGCTGGATTCGTGGCGCCCATTGTTTTTCTGATTACCTCCACCGCCCCTTCACCCTCAAAAACGATGGCAATGATTGGCGTTGAGGTGATGTACTTTATCAGGTCCTGGAAGAAAGGCTTATCGGCGTGGATAGCATAGTGCCGTGAGGCCAGCGCTTCGTCCATGTGGAGCATCTTCAGGCCGACTACCTTGAGCCCCTTCCGCTCCAGTCGACCGATAATAGCGCCGCCCAGCCTCCGTTTCATAGCGTCCGGCTTGATAAGAACCAAAGACCTTTCCATAATCTGTGCTCCTTACTGGCATTGGGTAATCTCTCCCCCTGACCCCCTCTCCTTTAAGAAGGAGAGGGGGAAATATTTTAGAAAGAGGGGCTTAGCCCCTCTTAGACGCCCCTTCATGTCAGGACTTCCTATAGGCTTCACCTCTCTTAGACTCACCTTAAGTTCCATTCGCTTCAGCGCGAGGGTGGGAGACGCGCCTTGTCTGGTTTAGTAGCTTTTCCAAATCACTCACCGTCAATTCTTCCAGGGTATCAACAATGAGGTCAGCTTCGGCCAGGCTCGCTCTAGGGTGAGTATTGGTCACGGCGATACAGTGCATGCCAGCTCTCTTGGCGGCAATGACCCCAGCCACGGCATCCTCAATCACAAAACAGTTCTCCGGCTTGACCCCCAGTTTCTTAGCTGCCAGCAAGAAAACCTGTGGATTCGGCTTACCCTCAGTGACATCCTCGGCGGCAACAATACACTGGAAGTATTGCTCTATACCTAGCCCTTTAATCAATAGTTGAACATTCTCCATCGGGGTGGAGGAAGCCAGCGCCATTTTGAAGCTGTGCTCTCTTAAGGATTTCATCAGCTTAACAGCCCCCGGTAATGGCTTGAGATTATGGCGGATAATCCGGCGGTAGATAGCCTCTTTCTCCAGAGAAATACTATCCATTTCTTCTTCCGACACTGCTCCCAGCACCTGCCGGATTATACTGTCGTTCCTCTGCCCGAAGCTCCGACGGAAATCCTCCTCGGTGAATAGTAAGCCCTTTTTCTGGAAGGCCTCCCGCCAGGCTTTGAAGTGATAGGGAGCTGTATCCGCAATTACTCCATCCAGGTCCCAGAGAACAGTTTTGGTCTTATTTTTTGTCGTCGGCACCGTGCTTGTCTCTCCTGTGATTTGAGCTTACGACATAGTGGGTGGCTATGCCTTCAGCCACCGGCGTGCCATCCTTTAAGGCCACGGTGGCTCTGGTCTCAACCAACTTCCGGCTCTTCTTGGTCATTGAAGAAGTAACCAGCAGTGGCTCGTTTATGGCCGCCGGCCGCTTTAAGCCGACCTGTATCCGGGCGGTAATGCAGTTAATACCTTCAAAGACCGCGGTATAGGTCATCGCCTCATCTAGGAGACAAACTAAAATACCGCCGTGCACCAGTCCTGGCCAGCCCTGATGAAATCCCTGCGGGGTAAACTCGGTCCGGGCAGTTTTCCCGTCCCACTGGAAACTTAGCTTCAGCCCGATGGGATTGTCCTGCCCGCAGCCAAAACACAGGCGGTAATCTCTATTCATATCAAGTGATATTCGTGGCCAGGTTACCATTCAAACTCTCCCTTCTAGCCTTTGCTGCTTAAGACTACCTTTTCCTTACTGAGAAAGCGGCCCAGGACAAACGTGACGGCGGCCAGCAGAATGGTGACAATCAGATAGATAAGGCTGAAGTCCCAGGAAGCCGACAGTTCGGTGATGGTCGTGAGATAAATGACCAGAAAGACGGCAATGAAAGCAAAGTTGGCGATTCTAGGGTTAGTCATGATTAACTGTAGAAAACTGACGATACAGACGACAAAAAATGTCATCACCGGTATGATAATCAACGCCGCCACCAGTGATAGAGCACTGGGTACGAGAAAGACACCCAGGGTGGGGACAACAAACACCTGATTGACGACTATCACGGCGATAAGTAAAACCAGGAGCGTGATGACAATGCTGGGCAGGGCCACGGCCAGGCTTTTCCCCAGCCAGATTTGCCTCAAGCTGGCTGGGGTCGCCAATAACGACTCCAGAGTGCGTTTAGCTTTGTCCATGATTACGGCATAGGCAGAAAGGAAGGAGCAAAAGAGCATTATCAGAACAAGGGGCAAGGTATAGACAACAGTGGTCAGGAAAGACTGACTGGCTGCCTGGAGTTCGGCCGGGCCCAATCCCTGCTCGGTCAAACGCCGGATGACCGTCCGGAAACCGTCAAAATAGGGGAAGGACAAGAGAAACAAAAAGAGGATATAGAAGTAGGTGGAGCGGCTCCGCAGGGCCTCCTTCATGTCCTTCCGGGCAATGATAAAAGCTTTACGCACGGCTATCTTTGTTCCGCCTCCCTCAAGATAGTGGTATAGATTTCCTCCAGCGAAGCATCCCGGCGCACCACCTGCTCTATTTTCGCCCCGCGCTGGGTGAGAAAACTGATAACGTCCGAGATATCGGCGCCACCCTTACCCAGGGTCAGGATAACTGCCTTATCCTTCCGGCTCTGGATATCGAGTTGGGGCATTCTGGCCAGTTCCGCCAGGACTGACTCGCTAACCGGCTCTCTGGTTTCAATCATAATCTCCCCCCGGCCCATCCGCCGCTGCAGTTTGTCCAGCTCGCCATAGAGCTTAATCTCCCCTCTATCAATCAGGGCAATGCGATTACAGATGCGCTGGACTTCATCCAGGTTGTGCGAGCTCAAGAAGACGGTCTTGCCCTCCTTATGGGCCATATCCAGGATAATCTGTCGCACCTCTATCTGCCCCGAGGGGTCAACACCGGCCGTTGGCTCGTCCAGAATCAGGATGTCCGGATTGTGCACCATCGCCCGGGCCAGAGCCAGCCTCTGCCTCATCCCCTTAGAGTAGGCGCTGACTCTATCTCTGGCTCTATCCGCCAGCCCTACCAAACCGATGACCCGGTCAGTCGTGGCCGCTTCTTTGGGTACCCCGTAGACTTGGGCATAGTAAGCGATATTCTCATAACCACTCATGTTGTCATAGAGGCCATCCGATTCTAACACGAAACCAACATGCTTACGGGTCTCATCCACCGTAACATCCTGCCCTAGAAGAGAGACCTTGCCGGCATCCGGTTTGAAAAGTCCCAGAATGATTCTGATGGTAGTGGTCTTACCCGCCCCATTCGGCCCCAGATAGCCAAAAATGTCCCCCGGTTCGACTGTGAAGCTGACACTCTTAAGGACCTCTCGCCTGCCCAGTATTTTATTCACTTTTTCTAGAGTAATCGCTGAACCAGGCATTGAACCCTTTCTTAGCGGTGTTTGGGCTGCGTAATGGCCGGCCCCCGCAGATACAACGGTTGCAAAGTGACCGGATTATCGTAATCGCCTGCCTTGAGTCGCTTAAGTCCCAGCTCTGCCAGAAAGCCGGCCCGCCGTAGTCGGGCGGCGGGTGGCGCTATCACCGCTTTCTGCTTGAGTCGCTTCTTTATCTCTCCGGCAACGGCCGGAATATACTCGCCGCAAAAGACAGTCTTGGTCGTTATCTCGGTGCACAGGGCATCCAGTGCCGTAATGTGTTCGGCTACCAGTTGAGTCCAGTTTTCACCCTTTTTCTGGTAGATGGCGGCGGCAATTTCACCTCGCCCGGCATTAAAGATAGGACATACCGGCAGGCCCGGCTCAGCCTGCTGGTAGGCGGCCACCGCCAGGGTGCTGATACCAACGAGCGGGATACCCAGGCTGAAGGCCAACCCTTTGGCTGTGCTGATGCCAACCCTCAGCCCATTGTAGCTGCCCGGCCCCCTGGCCACGATGATGCCGGTAGCCGAGTCAAGGCTCATCTTGGTCTGCTGCAACAGGTAATTGAGACCAGGCAGGAGCTGGGCCGAGTGGTTTTGCCCGCAGTGCCAGGTCAATTCGGCGATTATTTCATCATCCTGAACCAGAGCCAGGCTGGCAATATCCGTTGAGGTATCTATGGCAATCTGCATTATTAGACTTTCTATCTGAAGGGAGACTTCTTCACCTGGGACACAATTTTAGAGTAGTGCCGGCCACTGGCTTCCAGGCACAACCGGCGCTCGGTATCCGAGAGATAGTCCATCCGAATCAAAAGACGCTCTTGCGGCATAAGACTTAGCGCCTTTTCCGCCCACTCCACCACACAGACCCCCGGACCATACAGATAATCGTCCAGACCCAGGTCCATACTCTCTTCAATACGGTCAAGCCGGTAGAGGTCGATGTGGTACAGGGGTAGCCGACCGTAGAGTTCCCGGATGATAACAAAAGAAGGGCTGAGAGCATATTCCTTAATCCCCAGCCCCCAGGCAATGCCCTGGGTGAGGCAAGTCTTGCCCGACCCGAGGTCGCCGACAAGCAGAAAAACATCACCCGGCTGGGCTATTTCACCGAGGCGCCTGCCCAGTCTCTGGGTTTCCTCTGGACTATGGCTAACCAATTCAAGAGTACTCATTTCCTGGCAAAATGGTCCCAACCCGTCCTGGGCAGGCTAACCGGATTTCCATTCTTATCCACCAGGGTTATCTTGGCGGCTTTATCGGCCACGATTTCCCCGATAACAGTCACCGGACAGGAGATGGCTGGCCTTACCTGCTCAATAACCCCGGCGTGAGCCGTAAAAAGAAGCTCGTAGTCCTCCCCACCCGATAGGGCCAGTTCCAGCGCCCGAGCCCCAAAGTTGGCCTTGACGGCCGGTGCAATGGGCACCCGCTTAACCTCGATTCGTGCCCCGACCCGGCTCGATTGGCAGATATGGTTCAAATCTGAAATCAGTCCATCGCTAATATCTATCGCTGCTTTCACCCCGCCCTTCACCAGCGCCTGACCTTCGGCTACCCGGGGGTAGGGTTGTACGAAGGCTTTTTTCAGACTGATGCTAGCTTTGACGGCAAATTTGAGACGCTTGGTCAACATTTCCAATCCGGCGGCCGCGGCTCCCAGGTAACCGGTGACGGCAACCTGGTCGCCGACTTCGGCTGCCGAGCGGGTGAGCAAGTTCTGTCCCCGGCCCTTAGTGTTCCCGAAGACGGTTATGTTGATGACCACTAGGGGAGCCCGACTGATATTCCCGCCAACAATGGCTACTTCAAATCGCCGGGCCAGTTCCAGCATTCCCTGGTAAAGAGAGGTGACATTCTCTACCTCGGTCTCGTCCGGCAGGGCCAGGGAAACCAGGGCGTACCGGGGTTGGCCACCCATCGCCGCAATATCACTCAGATTAATCGCGATAGCCTTCCAGCCCAATTCTGCCCATGAAGTCAAATTTAGCCTGAAGTGGACATCCTGGACTAGGGCATCAACCGTAGCCAGTTGAATTGTGGCCTCACCTTGCCAGGCCGCGGCATCATCGCCGATACCCAGGGTGAGGTGTCGCCAGGCCGCTGCCTTTTTGTCCTCCGCCGCTGCTACCATCCTGGCCAGCCGGTCAATCAGCCCAAATTCGCCTATTTCCGAGACCTTCACCGTGCGCCATTATAGCACGAACCAGCTTTGGCGGTCTAAATAACCTAGGACAGATTGCCCACCGATTCCGCCTGTGGTAGAATCGTACTTGATGGAGAA
>CAYGYD010000006.1:15946-30760 GCA_964354005.1 uncultured Dehalococcoidales bacterium
CTAGGACAGATTGCCCACCGATTCCGCCTGTGGTAGAATCGTACTTGATGGAGAAGCTAATCACCGACTATGAAGTCCGGCTGGTTGAACCAGGCTGTGCCCCCGGGTCGGCCCGTTACGGCCTTCAGATAGATGTGCCCAATGACATCAGTCCGGTCTTCCCCTATCTTAACGCCATACTGGATAATGTTTCCTATGACCACGAGAACCGTATCTTAATCTGGCGGGAGCATGGCCAGGCCTACGCCTTGCGCCCGAACGAAATAAGAGTTGCCCCAGGTGAAGAGCCGCTTGATGCCCGGCTTATAGCCAGTGAAATCATTGAGAGAATCAACCGCGTCTGGCAGGAACGACGCAATATTACGCCCCGCTTCACCGAAAAAAGACCGCCGGCTGTTATTGATATATACAAACTTCTGCCCAAGACCAACTGCCGAAAATGCGGCTATCCCACCTGCCTGGCTTTTGCCGCCGCCCTGCGCAGCGGCGAGGCCCGCCTGGAGCAGTGCTTACCCCTGCTGGCCGAACAGAAAGAGAAGATATCGGCCTTAGTCTCCTCAGAGTAGGCTGGCGGCGCCTACCTCATCCCCTCAGTCCCCCTCTCCTGCAAGGAGAGGGGGGAGATAAGAAAAAAGAGAGACGAAAGCCCCTATTAGACACCTCACTACTTCTGGAAACTCTCGGTGAGCTTTTCAAGCTGAGATAGGGTTGTCTTCAAGGCTATGCTCAGTGACGAGTCGCTGACTATCACCTGTATCGCGCCCAGTAGCTCTTTTACATCGGGCTCTCGGGACATGCCTTTAAGCAAACTTATGGCACCACTCACTGTATCCTTGGCATCCTGGGCCGAGGTCGTGCTCACAAAATGGGCGTCTATTCGGAGGGTGATGGCCTCAGCCTCTTTGTTTAGCGCAAAGCCAATCAGGTCAGTATCGGCGAAGGGCTTCAGAGAAAAGGGGAGGCCGGCGGTCGGCTTTTCACCGAGTCCCCGGCGGGCTGACTCCGGTATTTTGAAGGCCGCTTTTATCAGGCCGACACCAAGTCCATCATAGGTCTCCAGCACCTGGCCGCTGAGCCGGCTGCGCTCACCTTTACTGACGTCGATGACATCATTCACTGCCCTGGGGCTGCCCAGGAGAAGCATCCGGTCACTCAAGAAAACGAGGGCCACTTTTCCATTATCACCCGTGTAGACCTTGTAACCCTTGTAATCGCTGGTGGTGAACTTCTCCTTCGCCCTGGCCTCAATGTTGCCAACGAATGTGGCCTCATTGAAACTTCCCTCAACGATAACGCCAATGTAATCGCCTCGCTCCAGGTTAGTGACATCACCGAATATCAGACCCTCAGAAAAATCCCGGAGGTCAATACCGGATTCCTGGACCACCTTATCCAGCGCCTCATCAAGCGTCTGGGGTTGGTCGAGCGGCTTCTTTGCTTGGTCATAGGCATTTTTGAAGTCCTGGTCATTTATTATCTGGCTCAACTGTACATTGGCGACAAAATTGGCGTCCTGTGGCACCAGCTCTATTGGCCTCGCCGTAGTTGACGCGCAGCCAGCCATGCTGGCCAAGAGGAGAACCAGAACCAGAATCGGGAAAAGCAGCTTTCTTAACTCCATGTCCTTCACCTCCATTTACTTAGGGGAGTCTCCACCCAAATCTTAGCACAACGATTCAGGCGACTCCACCGGGTCATTCGACCAGTACTCTAGTCTGGGTCTACTTTACATTGTCCTGTATCAGTCCCTCTCCGTACTCAAGCAGCAATCTAGCCCGCTCGGAAGGTACCTTCTTTGATTCCAGGTAGGTCTTGAGGGCGTCAAGTGGGGTCAATTCTTCGGCCGTCCAGTTACCCAGTCTGAGGCGGGCTGCCTGTTTGATTTCCCGGGCGACGGTGACATAGTAAGCCTCTTTCAGAGTGTTCCGGAGGTCACTGTCCCGCACCAGACCCAGCGCCTCCTCCGGCAGGCTAAGCTGGAGGCGGACGATGGCGTCTTTGACCTTTTCCACCTGTGGGGCAATCGCCCGGAGCACAGTGGCAGTGGGGTCAATGTCCCCCGATTCGAGATTGACATTGATGGTGAGAAAACGGCGGGCCGGCACCGGGTGAAAGGCAAAGGTGACCCGCCGCTTACCGGCTTCCTCGTCCGGCTCAATCTCCACCATATAGAACCCCTTCTCGTCGGCTTCCTCACTGAAGTCCAGCCGCTCCAGACTGCCGGCATAGACCATCGGCGGATTCCTGGAGAGGACCTGATGTTTATGGATATGGCCGAGGGCAATATAGTCAAAGGCGGGATTAGCCACATTGCCCGGCAGTAAGGCGTGGTCCTGGCCGATGGTAATCATCTTTTCCGACCCCGGTGTGGCTCCGGTCACCCAGACGTGGGCCGCCAGTATGGCCGGCAGAGCGGGGTCAAGCTTGGCGGCATGGACACTTATGATACGAGTCAGCACCTCCTCCAATTTCTGCTTAATCTGGTTGAAGTCAAGATTCTTGGTCTCTTCCTTAGTCAACAAGAGACCCCGCCTGGGCCAGGGCAGGGAAGCCACCTGAACTGGGCCACTGTTTGTCTGAATCCGATGGATGTCCGGCCGACCAGCCACATAAACATTTTTGACTGCCAGCGTATCAAAGATTTCGGTGGTGGTGGCCTTGCCGATGGCCGTGGGCAAATCGTGGTTGCCGACAAGAAGGAAAACGGCGATACCGTTAGAGGCCAGCCGGTTGATGCGTCTGGCGAACTCCCGCTGCTGGGTAGGGGTAGGCTCACGACTTTTGTAGGCGTCTCCACAGAAAAGGACGAGGTCTACTTTGTTCTCCAGGGCATAGTCCACCACCTGGTCGAAGACCGCCAGGAAATCCAGCAGGCGCGAGGACAGGCCGGTGGCCGGGTCAAGGCGCCCGTAGCTTTCCACACCGAGGTGGAGGTCAGCCAAATGGAGGATTTTCAACCCCATCCCCCTTAAATCCCCCCTTCACTTTTCCACAATGACAACTAAGTCAGAGGGACTTTGTCCCTCTTAGACACCCTTTATTAGAAGGGGGCTTCGCCCCCTTCTAATACCCCTTATTTTGGGGTGCCCCCTCATTCCTTCTATAGCTTAACGCAGCCTCTAGGTAAGCGATAATAAGAGGATGGGGACTGGTCTTCTCAGAAGTGAACTGCGGCACAAAGCCAGTCGCCATGAAGAAGCGATGGTCAGGTAGCTCGATAATTCTAGCTCCCCCATCCTCACTCACCCCGCTGACTCTTAGTCCGGTGGCCTCAAGCGTTCCCCGAAAGTCAGGATTCAGTTCATAATTACAGTTGAAAGCTTCAGCTACCTCTGTCCGCTGGTAGATACGAAAGGCCAACGAGTCGGGCATCACCTTTATTTTCAGTTTACCCCAGAGCCTGGTCGCACTTTCCGGCCGATTATCAACCGGACAGGAAACGAGCACGAGCAGGGGGGTAGATGAGTTCGGGTCTAACTCCAGATGACCGGCATCTTTAAGACCTGATACATTCCTGGCATACTCTAACAGAGTATGTTGAAAGCCTCCTCAGGTTCCAAAGAATGGACGGTTCAGCTCGCGTGCCAACTGGATTCCCCGGAGAGCACCATCCATGCTCTGGTAGGGGCTGCCGGCCGAAGCCCAGAGGCCATCAAATCGCTCCAGCCTCTGCTGGCCTTTTTTAGTCAGGATTGATGGTGTCGGGAGCCAGGTAATGTTGACTCTGACGGACAGATGGTTAGCGGCATGGTGAAGAGCATCGTTAGTCGCGGGATGAGCGGAGCGATTCGGGTCGTAATCACCGATAATGCCGATACTAACTGCTTGGTTCATCTTCCCCTCCTTGAGGATTTTCAACCCTATCCCCCTCAGTCTGCCTTTCACTTTTCCACAATGTGTCATTGCGAGGAGTCCCGATTGCATCGGGACGACGAAGCAATCTGGAGGCGAAGAGATTGCTTCGCCTCCGCCTTCGGCGGATGGCTCGCAATGACAGCTAATTCAGAGGGGTTTCGCCCCTCTAAAACTCCCTAGGTGGGCCCTTGCCCGCCGGTCAACCTTGGACTACCTTCATGGTGCACGGAACCTTACCATAGTCTTTTCCATCAATTTCTATCCGGACTTCAAAGGTATATTCTCCAGGCTTGAGTTGGTCGGAGATTTCTATCTTGAGTACTGTCTTGCTTTGTCTTGCGGGGTCTGCACCATGCCATTCGTCAGTCTGGGTGGCTGTCATTCCAGTCGGTAAGTCAATAGCGTTGAGGCTTACCCTGATGGTCTTGAGGTTAAGATTGTTAATATCCACATTGGGCAGATAGATGTGGAAGATGTTATTTCTGGTCTGACCGGACTTAGTCTCTATGAAATCTCGATAGTAAACGCGCGCAACATCGGGTGAATCACCCAAAACTACTTCAGTGCTTTGGATTGACGGCCAGGGATTTGCCACACCTTCTTGGTGGACATTGGCCCGGTACGCTAAGCCTCCCGGGGTGGCCACAACATCATCTGGGCTCTCCCCGGCTGGCGGCGTCGGAGCACATCCAAGAGCTAACGCCAGAATCGTGCTAAGCGTGGCTACGATAATCAATCGCCGCAAAGGAATATCTCTCCTTATCTTATTACTGTTCGCCAGACTGGGACGAGGCATATATTGGGAATACCATCATTCCCCCTTCCTCCACACCTGCCCGCCCGGGGGCAGGGTAAACAAGTCTTCGCCGGCAAACTTGGCCATCAGTGTCTGCTTGAGGACGGCGATGGGAATGCGTATCTGGTTCATGCTGTCACGCTCCCGGATAGTGACCTGATTGTCCTCCAGCGACTGAAAATCAATGGTGACGCAGTAAGGCGTGCCAATCTCGTCCTGCCGGCGGTACCTTCGGCCAATGCTCTGGGCGTCGTCATAGCCAGTTACCCAGCACTGGCGCAGGTCGGCGTGGACTTCTCTGGCCAGTTTGACCAGCGGCTCCCGCCGGCTCAGCGGCAATACCGCCACCTTGATGGGGGCCAGGGCGGGGTGAAGATGGAGAACGACTCTTGTTTCATCCTTATCCGGTTCTTCATCATAGGCATCACAGAGAAAAGCCAGCACCGAGCGGTCAACCCCGGCCGAGGGCTCAATGACATAGGGGACAATATTCTCTTTGGTGTCCTCGTCAAAGTAGACCAGGTCCTTGCCGCTGGCGTTAGCGTGCTGGGTCAGGTCGAAGTCCGTGCGGTTGGCGATACCTTCCAGCTCGGCCCAGCCCATCGGGAACAGGTACTCAATATCCGAGCAGGCGCGGGCATAGTGGGCCAGTTCGTCTTTACGGTGCTCGCGCAGATGCAGGTGCTCCTTCTTGATGCCCAGCTTCACATACCAGTTCAGGCGCTCCGCAAGCCAGTACTGGTACCACGGCTCATCGGTGCCCGGTTTGACAAAGTACTCAATCTCCATTTGCTCGAATTCCCGGCTCCGAAAGATGAAATTGCCCACGGTAATCTCATTGCGGAAGGCTTTCCCCATTTGAGCGATGCCAAAGGGCAATTTCTTCCGGGTGGTACCCAGGATATTCTGGAAATTGACGAACATGCCCTGGGCCGTCTCCGGTCGCAGGTAAACGATATTGGCTTCTTCCTCCACCGGGCCCATAAAGGTCTTGAACATCACATTAAACATTCGGGCCTGGGTCAATTCGCCGCCGCAGGAGGGACATCTATCGCCCTTAAGCTCATCCTGGCGCCACCGCAGATGACAGTTCTTGCATTCTACCAGTGGGTCGACCATCCTCTCCAGATGGCCGCTGGCTTCCCAGACTTTCGGGTGCATCAGGATGCTGCTATCCAGACCGACGATATCATCCCGCTCCTGCACCACGGCGCGCCACCAGGCTTCCTTCACATTGCGCTTAAGCTCCACGCCCAGCGGCCCATAGTCCCAGCAACTGGACAGCCCGCCGTAGATTTCGCTGCTGGGGAAAATAAAGCCGCGCCGCCGGGAGAGCGAGACAATTGTGTCCATATCAACTTTGACTGGTGTTTCTTTGGTCACAGTGGCAACTCCTTAAGGACTTATCTGCCCCCTATTGGCTGACTGCCCGCAGTTGCTGAATGGCCCGGATAAAGAAAATGCCTAAGGCAATACCACCAACCAGCATTACCAGCAAGGCAAAGACCCATAATGGCAGAAGGTGAATTTGATATGCATTGTAGCTGAAAATATCCAGCATTGCAAAGCCGAGAATAATCTGGGGCAGGGCCACCATATTGCTCATCAGCGAGATAATGCCACTCACTTTTGAGCTAATCGGCTGCGCCGACCGGAAGATGACTCCCAGCCTGGTTACGCCAAAAGCGATGCCCGCAGCCAGCAGGGTGAAAAAGAACTGGGGCAGAAGCATCGCTAGGAGAAACACGCCCCGACCCAGCCACCGGTCAGGTGAGCCGTCGGCCTGGAAATGATAACCTACCTGCGGCGGCAAAAGATGATAGAAGTAAGCCGCCAGTACCACGGTAAGAAGGAGAATAGCCAGCGGCAGCATGATATAACTCCAGCGGAAGGCTAGAGCGGTTGTGGCCGGCCTCTCTGGTGCCACCGGTGCTGCTTTTCTGGGTGCCTGTCTTTGACGAAGAACAAACCAGAGAGCCACGCCACCACCCAAAACCAGCAGGGCGAACACCAATAAAATAACGACAAGTATAGCCATTGGTTAAACGGTCAATTTATAAAACTACCAGCTTTTAGCGTGGATGTCAAAGACTGGGCGGGTTTTGGAGAGGCAGGCACGGCACAAAGAAAAAGAAGGAAAGAATGAGCTTGTCTTAGCGTCAGGGAATCTTTTGTTACGTCAGGTAATCGCCAATCTGGCTACGAAGTGAGCATCCGGGCGGCGGCTTCAGCCAGGTTTATCATGAAGGCCGGAATGATGCCCAGCACCACCACACCGAGGCAAGAGAGCCCCAGAGCGAAACGAAGCGCTCCCGAAGAGGGCACCTTTTCCTCGGAAGCTGGCTCGCCGAACCACATCACCTTCACCACCCGCAGATAGTAGTAGGCAGAGATGACGCTATTGATTACCGCCACGATGACCAGCCAGAGCAAACCGTGCTGGACCGCCCCGCTGAAAATATAAAACTTGGCCATGAAGCCAGCCGCGGGCGGCATGCCGATAAGCGAAAACAGACAGAGAGTCAGGGCACCTGCCAGTACCGGTGCCCGCTTGCCCATACCGGAAAAGTCCTGAATCAGGTCGCTGTTAACCTTATTGGAGATAGCGATGATGGCAATGAAGGCACCAAGGTTGGTTACCGCGTAGCTGGCCAGAAAGAACAGGATGCCACTCCGACCCAGCACATCGGCGGCGGGTGACATACCCATAGTCGCCAGTCCCACCATAAGGTAGCCGGCCTGAGCGATGCTGGAGTAGCCTAACATTCGTTTGATGTTGGCCTGGGGAATCGCCAGGATGTTGCCCAGGGTCATGCCGATGGCCGCCAGTATGGCGAAGAGCATGCCCCAGTCCAGACTGAGCCATTCGGGGAAAACGAAGGTTGAGTAGAAGACACGCAGAATAAGGGCAAAGCCAGCGGCCTTGCTACCCACAGAGAGATAGGCGGTGATGGGTGTCGGTGCTCCCTCGTAAACATCGGGCACCCACATGTGGAAAGGTACCGCCGCAATCTTGAAGCCAAAGCCAGTAATGAGCAGCACGATACCGGCAACAAGTGCCGGACTGGTTAAAACACCCGGCAAGGACATGGCCTGGATAGCCCTGGCTACCTCGCCGAGCTGGGTTTTACCGGTGAAGCCGAAGACCATGGCCATGCCGTAGAGCATCACGGCCGAAGCGATGGCCCCCAGCAGCAGGTATTTCAACGAGGCCTCGCTGGATTTAGAGTCCTTGAGAAAGCCCACCAGAGCGTAGAGCGAGATGCTGGTCAGCTCTAAAGCAATATAGATGGTGATAAGCTCAGTGGCGGCCGCCATCAGCATCATGCCCAGCGCCGAGAGGAGTACGAGAGCGTAGTACTCACCCTGAAAGCGGTCAAACTTGGATACATAATCAGTCGAAGCCAGGATAACCAGGGCGGCAATGCCCAGGAAAAGCAGTTTAAAGAAGACGGCAAAGCTATCCACAGCTAGCATACCGTTGAAAAAGGTCAGACCAAAGCCCCATAGAGCTACGCTAAATAAAGCAGCCAGAATAATCCCGGCGATGCTTATTGTCGCCAGCACTCCCTTGCGCTGGACAAAAAGGTCAAGCAGTATGACAACTACGGCGAAGGCGACCAGAATCAATTCTGGGAGAATCGCCTCCCAGAGAGGGAAGACGTCCAGACCGGGCCAAGTTATGAATGAACCAATGTTCAAGGCTGAACTCCCTTATCCACCGATTAAGCTCGTTATGGGTGAAATGCCAAGCTGAATGACATTGGTCAAAATAGCCGGATAGATACCCACCAGCATAATCAACCCCACAAAGGCGAACATATACACTCTATCCACGATAGTGGCATCGGCCACGCCATTGTACTGTTCCAGCACCGGCCCGTAGAATGTCCGCTGGAGCATCCACAGGATATAGCCTGCGGCCAGAACCACGCCGGCGACGCCCAGCAGGGTATAGACCCTGATGCCGCTAACCAGAGTGCTACCAAAGCTACCGGTAAAGACTAGGAACTCGGCGGCAAAGCCGCTGGTGCCGGGTAATCCCAGAGAACCCAGGCCAGCGATAGAGAAAACGACAGCAATGATGGGAACCTGTCGCGCCAGCCCACCTAGTTTGCGCAGGTCACGCTCGTGGACATTGTGCATCGTCAGACCGGCCATGGCAAAGAGCAGGCCGGTGAGCAGGCCGTGGCTGACCATCTGCAGGGCGGCACCGGTCAGGCTGATTTGGCCCAGGGCAAAAATGCCCAGCATCACATAGCCCATGTGGCTGACGCTACTATAGGCAATCAGCCGCTTCAGGTCGTTCTGTCTTAAGGTCACAGCAGCGCCATAGAGCACGCTGATTACAGCAATTATCACCAGAATGAGGGCATAGTCCCTGGCTACCTGCGGGAAGATGCTGACCACGCGAATCATCCCGTAGCCACCCATCTTGATTAAGGCCCCGGCCAGCATCACGCTACCGGCCGTCGGGGCATCGGTATGGGCATCGGGCAGCCAGGTGTGTAACGGCACGACCGGCAGCTTGACGGCAAAACCGGTCAGCAGCAGGAAGAAGATGGCCGAGGCCGGCATGATGGACTGCACCATACCCAGCCCCTTCTCGGAAAGCTCCACGATGCTCAGACTGCCGGTGGTGAAGTAGAGGCTGAGGATACCCGCCAGCATGAGGGCACTGCCGAACAAGGTGTAAATTACATACTTAGTCGCCGAGTATTCTTTCCTGCCCGAACCCCAGACTGAGATGAGGAAATACATGGGGATAATCTCAATCTCCCAGAAGACGAAGAAGAGCAACAGGCTGAGAGAGCTGAATACACCCAGGATGCTCGTTTCCAGAATCAGAAGCCAGACAAAGTACTCGCGCACCCGCAGGTGCTCCTTCCAGGAGATAAGGACAACCATAAAACCGAGGAAGGCCGTCAGCACGACCAGCGGCAGGCTCAGTCCGTCAACCCCCAGATGGTAGAAGGCGTTGAGCGGGCCAACCCAGGCCATTTTTTCCTGAAACTGGATATTGCCCGCACCTGCCGACCGGTCAAACAAGGCAAAGAGAACGACCGATAAGACCATTGGGACAAAGGTGAAGATGGCCGATACCCACTTAATCGTCTTATCATGGCGGCTGGGCAGGAAAGCCGCAATAACAATCGCCCCGAGGAGCGGCAGAAAGATTATGGTTGATAGATAAGGAAAACTCAACGGTACTCTCTCCCTTTAGTCCTTCTTTTTCTATCTTCCTCCAAGAATTTATCCGGCCAAAAATACGACGAGAATAATCACCAGAATACCGATGCCAATCACCAGCCCATAAAGCTGAAGTTGACCGGTCTGGGCTTTCCGGACAGCTCGCCCGGTGGCAACGGCACCGTTAGCCACGCCATTGACGGCACCATCCACGCCGTAGGTATCCACCTGCTGCAAACCGGCAAAGAGCCCACTGATTAACACTTTTCTGACAATGACATTCTCGTAAAGCTCGTCAAAGAAGTATTTGCGGTAGAACAGGGTGTAGAGGGGTTTGAAAGCCCGGCCTATCTTCTCGGCTGAAAGCCACTTGGCTCCGTAGATGGCGTAAGCCAGGAAGATACCCAGTAAAGCTACGGCCAGTGAGGTCAAGGGCAGCCAGGAGTGGGTGAAAATGCCAAACAGGCCTTCGAAGAAACCCTGCGTCTCGCCTTCTCCCATAAAGGCGCTGAAACCGCCGGTGACATTCCAGAAACCGGAAACAATGGCCAGGATGGCCAGAATCACCATCGGGATTATCATCACCGCTGGCGACTCGTGTAAATGGCCATGACCCTCGTCGTGACCTGAGCCGTGGCTCTCGGCTGTAGCGCCACCGCGGTACTCGCCACTAAAGGCCAGGAAGACCACCCGGAAGATATAGAAAGCTGTCATCAGCACGGTTATCATGGCCAGGGCGAAGAGGGCGGGCTGGGTTTCCAGAGCCTTGGCCAGAATCTCGTCCTTGCTCCAGAACCCGGAAAGCGGCCAGATACCGGCCAGACTCAGCGCTCCGATAACAAAGGTGGCAAAAGTCCAGGGCATGGCCTGGCGCAAGCCACCCATCAGCCGCAGGTCAAAGGTGCCGGTGGTGTGACTGACACTACCGGAGCCAAGGAACAGCAGAGCTTTGAAGAAAGCGTGATTGAACAGGTGGAAGATGCCGATGGCGGTGGCGGCTTTGGCCAGCTCCAGAGTAATGTGCCCTTCTTCATGTAGTGCCAGCCCGGCCGCCCCCAGGCCCAGCATCATATAGCCTAACTGGCTGATGGTGGAATAGGCAACGACTCGCTTGATGTCCGTCATCACTAGGCCCATCGAGGCGGCAAAGATAGCGGTAAAGGCACCGATGGCCGCCACGACCGTCATCGCTTGAGTAGAACCGGCAAAGAGCGGGAAGGTGCGTGCCACCAGGAAGACACCGGCCGCCACCATGGTGGCGGCATGGATTAAGGCGCTGACTGGCGTGGGGCCTTCCATGGCATCGGGCAACCACACATGGAGCGGGAACTGGGCTGATTTACCCGCCGCCCCGGAGAAGATACCAATGGCGGCCCAGGTCAGAGTTGTCCCGGCCAGTGCGCCGGTGATGGCCATTTCATGCAGTTTGACGGTATCAAAGGTGCCGGTCTGGGTAAAGATGAGCAGAATCGCCGCCAGAAAACCGAAGTCGCCCAACCGTGTCACGATAAAGGCTTTCTTGGCAGCATTAGCCGCCGAGGGGCGATGGAACCAGAAGCCAATGAGCAGGTAGGAGCACAAGCCCACCAGCTCCCAGAACACGAACATCAGAAGCAGGGAATTGGCCAGGACCAACCCCAGCATTGAAGTCGTAAATAACGACATCCAGGCAAAGTAGCGGTGGTAACCCCGGTCACCGGGCTTGTTGTCCGGGACTTCGTGCTCCATATAGCCCAGCGAGTAAATTTGCACCATCAGGCTGACAATAGTGACTACCACCAGCATGACGGCCGTCAGCGAGTCCATCAGTATACCGACACTAAAATTAAGGTTGCCTACTGCCAGCCAGCTAATATCGGGAATCTCAAGTTCGTGGCTAGGTTCGCCCATCACGGTGGTCAGTGTCCAGAGAGACAGAACCGCTGAGCCAGCGATGGCCAGGATAGTGATATAGCCGGCAACCTTTGATTCAGGCCTGACAAAAGGCCGGATGAAAAAGGAAATGATGACAAAAGAAGCCAGCGGTAATAGAAAGATAAGCCAGACTAAATCGCGTGGCATTACAGTTTCCTCAATACCTCATCAATAATATGCTTCTTGTCCTGGGGCACCAGGATGCGATATTCCACCAGTTCCTGACCGATAGGTAGGCCGGAGACCGGCATGATACGCGTCGGCACTCCTTCACCCTCAAAGAGCTCCTTCCACATCTCGGCGAGCATTAAATTCGGTGCTTTCTTAACTTCTACCCACATATCTTATTACTGACCTAACTGAACCATAGTTTGAGAGCAATTACGCCTGCTATAACTGTAAGGACTATGCGCATTGTAGCTCCAGCGAATCTCCACTTCCAAACTAAGCTCATCAATTCAGCAAGACCATCAAAAAGGAGTACACCCGCTGCGGGCATACAGTGCTATCCCATACTCTTTCATTCAACCTCACCCCCTGTATTCCCCCTCTCCTTCAAAGGAGAGGGGGCAGGTTTTTAAGAGAGGCTTCGCCTCTCTTTGACTCTCCTAACTTCAAAAAGTGTTGGCTTTCCCGCCCCCAATAACCGGGTGTTTGAGAGGGGCTTTCGCCCCTCTCCTATTCTCACTCCCCCTTCCCTTAGTAAGGGAAGGGGGTCAGGGGGATAGGTTGGAAAACTACTTTCCCAAGAGGGCGTAAAAATCAATATATCCCCTCACCAGTTAATCTAGATTACCATTTCATCAAATCAGTTTTGATGCTATCAATCGTCTCACGGTTGCGGTAGAGGGCAATAACGATGGCTAGCCCCACCGCTGTCTCGGCCGCCGCCACCACGATGACAAAGATGGCAAAAATCTGCCCGGTCAAGAGCACGGGCGTGACAAACCGCGAGAAAGCCACCATCGCGATGTTGACGGCGTTGAGCATCAGTTCAATTGACATCAGGATAATAATGATATTACGCTTCGCCAGCGCACCGTAAAGGCCAATGCTGAACAAGACGGCTGATAGTATCAGATAATGCTGCAGACCAATAGACACCGGTTATTTCTCCCTCACCAGAACAATTGCGCCCAGTATTGCCGACAGCAGCAAAACTCCCGCGATTTCGAGAGGCAGAATATAACCGCCCTCGCCCAGAAGCTGGCTAGCTATGGCCGGGGTAGTCGGCTCCACGGGCGACACTGTGGATACCGGCCACGCCGTATTTACCAGGGCATAGGTCATAATCCCAAGGAAAATCAGGGCGATGAGAAAAGCGGGCACGCGCAGTTTGTTGCTCGGGCTACCCTGCTGGACATTCCGAGTCAGCATAATAGCCAGGATAATCAAGACTGAAATACCGCCCACATAAATCAGGATTTGCACTGCTGCCAGGAAGTCAGCGCCGAGGGTAACATAGATACCGGCCACAGCCAGGAAACACAGAATCAGGGCCAGGGCGGCCCGGAAGACATTCCTCAGCACCACCACGGCTACCGCCGCCGCCACGATAATGGCGTCTAATATCCAGAAGGCAATTTCCAGCCCCATTACTCTTCCACCTTATCCCGGTCAATCAGTAGTGTCTGTTCGGGTAACCCGGCGGCAATATCAGGGTACATGTAGCCGCTCGGGCGCCTCTCTTCAGATGCCAGCAGCATTTCATCAGTCTGCACCAACTCGCCGCGGCGGTACTTGGCCCGCTCGTAGGCATAGCCCATATAGATGGCCTGGTAGGGGCAGGCCTCAACGCACAAGCCGCACTGGATACAATATCCGGTGTCCACCTCGTATTTCTCTACGGTATACTTGTTTTCCACGGGATTCACCGCGGTGACAATCAGGATAGCCCCCTGCGGGCAGGCTTTGGCGCAGGTGGCACAGCCGGTACACTTGATATTGTCCCAGATTAGCTCATTACCACGAATCCGGCGCGAAGTCGTCAGCCTCTGCTCCGGGTACTGGGTTGTAATCGGGTGGCGGAACAGGTGCCGGATGGTTACCGTCAAGCCTTTGGCGATACCTTTCCCGTATCTCTCAAACTTCAACTCGACCCCATCCTACCTTGAATTTCTTCGACCAGAGCAGGACCAGAACCAGCGCTATAGCGATATTGACGAAGATTAACACCCAGGGCAATCCCTCGGGCCAGGTCAGCACCTCAAGACCGGTGATGAGGAGATTAATCAGGGTCAGGGGGAAAAGGAACTTCCAGGCGAATGCCATAAGCTGGTCAATCCTTGCCCGGGGGAAAGTTGTCCGTGTCCAGACCATGACAAAAAAGACAATGATAACCTTGAGCACGAACCAGAGCCAGGGCGGCAGCAACGGACCACGCCAGCCACCGAGAAATATGGTGGCGATAATCGCCGACATGGCCAGCGCCTCACCGTATTCCGCCAGATAGAACAGAGCAAATTTCATACCCGAGTATTCGGTGTGAAAACCGGCGGTCAGCTCGGAATCGGCCTCCATCAGGTCAAAGGGGCTGCGGTTAATCTCGGCACAACCGGCAATAAAGAAGATGATAAAGCCCAGCGGCTGGAAGAGGATAAAAGGGATTCCCTGGGCCTGGACAATCTGGTTGAGAGACAGCGAGCCGGCCATCACCACGACGCCGATGATGGAGAGCACCAGCGGAATCTCGTAGCTCACCACGGCGGCGACATCACGCATGGCACCGAGGAGAGAGTATTTATTGTTGGAGCCCCACCCGGCCATGAAGATGCCCACCGAGGCTACTGAGGTCACCGCCACCACATAGAGAATGCCTACATTCAGGTCAGACAGGAGTGCCCCGTCACTGAAAGGCACCACGGCAAAGACCATTATTACTGGTGTTAAGGCCACGATTGGCGCCAGGAAGTGGACGATTTTATCGGCTTTGAGTGGAACAATATCCTCCTTGAGCAAGAGCTTAACCGCATCAGCTACCGGCTGAAGTAGGCCAAAAGGTCCCGTCCGGTTGGGGCCAAGGCGTACCTGCATCCGCGCCATACTGCGCCGTTCAATAT
>CAYGYD010000007.1:0-27882 GCA_964354005.1 uncultured Dehalococcoidales bacterium
GCCACTGAGAGAGTTAAAATAGAGAACTTCTATCAGGGGAAATTCAGTGTAGGGGTAAGTTGGTATGAAAGGCTCCTTACGCCTTGGTCGTATTGCTGGGATTGAAATTGGCATCCATTACACCTGGCTGCTGGCTTTTGCTCTTATTGCCTGGTCATTGGCCGCGGGATTCTTTCCTGGTGCGGCGCCGGGACAGACCTTGGGTGCTTACTGGATAGCCGGGGTTATCTCAGCACTCCTACTATTTGCCTCGGTACTGTTGCATGAGCTGGCCCACTCTCTAGTGGCTCAAGCTCGCGGTATCTCTGTCCGCAGCATCACCCTCTTCATCTTTGGTGGTGTCAGTAATCTGGAAGAGGAAGCAGAAAGACCGGCAGTAGAATTTGCCATGGCCATAGTCGGGCCTCTCACCAGTCTAGTTCTGGCTCTCATCTTCTGGATTATGTTCCAGGCAATGCAGCCCGCTGTCAGTTTAGCCGGCTTCTTTCGCTTTGGGGGCTGGTTGCCCCAGGAAAATATTGTCGCCGCGACCCTATTCTATCTGGCGCTCATCAATGCCCTGCTTGCCGCCTTTAATATCCTGCCGGGTTTTCCCTTGGATGGCGGGCGAGTATTGCGATCTATCCTGTGGAGCTCGACTCACGACTTTGTCAAGGCCACAAATATTGCAGCCACTATGGGGCGATTCTTCGGCTGGGGGTTTATAGCATATGGAGTGTACGTAGTACTTTTCACGCCGGGCGGTTTTCTAAATGGGCTGTGGTTTGCCTTCATCGGCTGGTTCCTCAGCAATGCCGCCGATGCCAGTCGCCAGGAAGCAACGCTTAGGGAGCACTTAACTGGCGCCCGGGTCAAGGATGTCATGTATGTCGGGCAGGAAAGCATCGGCCCCAAGACAACGGTAGCTGATGTAGTGCACGGCATCTTTCAGCAGCGCTTCCGGCGGGCTGTACCCGTCTGCCAGGATAATCGACCGGTCGGCATTGTCACCATTACTGACCTTAAGGGACTGCCGCAAGAGAAATGGGCGCAGACACCCGTGGAACAAATCATGACACGGGAACCGCTTTACAGCGTGACGCCGGAAGACGACCTGAATGCCGCTATGAAGCTCATCACTCAGCATGACCTCAACCAGGTTCTCGTTCTCAGTCAGGGCCAGTGTGTTGGTCTGCTTAGCCGGGCTGACATCATCCGTTACCTTCAACTGAGCCAGGAACTACGGATGAAGTCAGGCCTCAAGGCCAAAGAGTCCTAGTCTACCCCGGTTAATTCGTCCGATTCAACCCATCTGGCTTCAATTGTCCCTTCGGTTTGACAAAAGTCACTAATCTGGCTATAATATGGCCAACTGTCTCGATGACTATGTCTTTGGGCGGGCGCATCTGCGTTAGCGTTGACTCCGGCGGCAGAGGAAAACTGGCCCGTGGGGCATCTCGCGGGCACGGTGACTGAAACCAGATTGGAACTGCCAATTGGTGACCATTCTTAGATAAGGGGTTTGAAATGGGCGATGGCGGTATCAAGAGTATTCTGGTGGTGGAAGATGAGCCCAAAATCGGCGAGGTCTGCTCCCGAGTCCTGACCAGCGAAGGGTTCGTCGTGGATATCGCAGTCAATGGCGGCCTGGCTCAAGAATTGCTGAGGCAAAAGGACTACGACCTCTGTCTGATTGACATCCGGATGCCAGTGATGAATGGTAAGGAACTCTTTCGGATAATTTCGGACAGGTATCCCAGACTAGCTGGTGGGGTAATCTTCTCCACGGGCGATGTGATAGACGGACACACCCACCACTTTCTCGAGCTCACCGGTAGACCGTATTTGTCCAAGCCATTCAGTCCCCATGAGCTCATCGCCATTGTTAAAGAGACTCTGAAGCAGGCAGGAGAAGAGAGTGGCTGACAAGTGGATATGCCCGTACCCCCCCTTTTAGCTATGCATCAGTGCCAAAGCTTGGCCTACCGGTTTTACCTTCCGTCGCGGGCGCGCAGCAAATACTCGTATCAGGCTTCATCTAATGTAATGCGTAGTCTGTGACATTTTGGGGAAGCATTAGGTGAGCAAAACATCAATCACAAAAAAGATTTTGAGGTCTTCTTGAAGGTTTTGCCCTTTAAGTAAAAAGATGGGAAACACTAGGATAGGCAACGTTGTATAGATACCATCACACCGCACACCGTCAGGCAGTGTGAGTGTAAACTCCTCCCGGGAACGCTCGCTACTTCTTCTTGAGAGGCGCTTTCTTTCCTTTTTTCGGCTTAGTTGCCGGTTTATCGACATACAGCTCCGGGTGGTGGCGTCTGCAGGTCTGACACATGTCCGTGACCTCCTTTTACTGCCCGTATTATAATAGGTTGTTGGACTCCCTTACAAGATGATAAACCGGGGAATGTGCGGTGGCTCTGGCGTTACCTCTAATAAGATGGTGGTAACATTTCATCTTTTTGTTACAGCACGATGAGCCAACGTGTTGGCTGGGAAAAGACATAGACCACTGTCTAGAGCGGCTACCTAACCGCTTAGCCCCTAAACGTGGAACCCGGCACCACCGTCAGCAGCTCAGTCCCGGACAGAACATAGCTCGTATGAGTCAATACCCCTTGAACTTGGGTGACCTCTTTTCCACAAATGCCCGCGCCGCCTCCTTGTGGTCCTCGGTAAGCATCGAGATGGTCTCCACAGCCAGTGAGGCATCCAAGACCAGGTTTACCTCATCGCGAAGACGCTTGTTGCAGGCTAGTTTTGTCCAGCGGATAGCCCTGGTCGGGCCATTAGCCAGACGATGGGCGAGTTCCATAGCCTTTGGCATGACTTCACCAGGAGGCACCGTATGGTTTATTAAGCCTATGCGCTCCGCCTCAGCAGCACTGATGAGGTCGCCGGTCATCAGATACTCCTTGGCCTTCGCCACCCCGCACAGCAGCGGCCAGATGACAGCGCCACCGTCACCGGCCACCAGGCCCACTCTGACATGCGGGTCACCAAACCTCGCCTTCTCTGATGCGATGATGATATCGCAAAAGAGTGCTAGCGTTGCCCCCAGACCGACAGCGTCCCCGTTGACCGCGGCTATGATGGGCTGTTCCACTTCAATCATGTTGTGAATCAGCCTTTTGCCATAGCGAAGTGGTACTCTCGCCTTGAGGGGATCACCGAATTGCCTGGCATCCATCCCCTTGACATCACCGCCTGAGCAGAATGCCCGACCAGCGCCAGTGAGGACAACCGCATTGACGTCATTGTCCTGAGCTACATCCCCGAAGATATCCTCCAGTTCGGTGTGGAGCTCAGCATTTATGGCATTGAGTGCCTCAGGCCGGTTAAGAGTAAACACAGCTATCTTATCGTCCTTCTCCACTTTGATAAGTTTGTAGCGACTGTAATCCATTCGGCTATCCTCCTTCTTTTGAGTTTTAATAACGCATTGTGCAACCCACGCCACCGACTCCGTGATGAAAGTGAAAATTCCCACATTGCCTGTTTGTGGATATCTTAAAGCGTTGGCCAGCTGCTGTCAAGGCGCCCGATAGACTAAACCAGGCCCCGGCTGGGGGTGTGCCGAGCTTCCCAAGAGCCGAGAATGCCACTGACCGAGATAGCTTTGGGTAGGTGACGGGAATACTAGTTCATGTTCCCAGCATGGCTAATCTGGCCACCTGAAATACCAGAATGGCTATTGAGAAAGAAAGTACCAATTGAAAGCCTACTGAAAAAGCAGTCCAGCGCCAGCTCCTGGTTTCCCGGCAAATTACAGCAACGGTGGCGGCGCAAGGAATAAAAAGAACCTGAATCACCAGAAAGGCTAAAGCTGAAGCGGGCGCTAACATTTCTTTCAATGCTTGTGTAAGTCCGGCTTTGCTCCCGCCTATCAATACACCCAGAGTAGCTATCGTGTTCTCTTTAGCTACAAAACTGGACAACAGAGCCACCATTAGCTGCCAATTCAGCCCCATTAGCTTTCCCAGGGGCTCGAGCCATCTTCCAATCTGAGCTAGAAAGCTTTCTCCAATACCGCCGCCCGGGAAACTAGACAAAAACCAGACAAAAACGGATACGATTAGTATGATTGTTCCGGCACGCTTGGCAAAGGCTACTATTCGTTGCCAGCTAGCCAAGCATATCATTCGGAGATTAGGCGAATGATATAGTGGCAATTCCATTATCAAGGCTGTCCTTTCACCGCCAAGAACAAACCGGTTCATAATTAGACCTGAGATTACCAGCATGAGCAAGCTGAATATGACGATACCTATCGAAATCAAAGTCGCCTTACTCCCGAAGAAAGCGGCCGCAATTAGGGCAACTACTGCCATCCTGCCGGTGCAAGGAATCAACGGCGCCAGCAGCACCGTCAAAAGGCGAGCCCGCTCCGATTCTATGATGCGTGTTCCCATCACCGCCGGGACATTGCACCCAAAACCTAAAATCAAGGGCAAAACCGACTTACCATGCAGCCCGATGAGATGCATGAACCGGTCGGTAACAAATGCCACCCTTGCCATGTAACCGGTGTCTTCGAGTATTGCCCAGGCAAGAAAGAAGAAGAACAATATTGGGATGAAGGTCAGAACCGTCCCCACACCGCTCAGAATGCCGTCACCCAAAAAGCTCGGCACCCAGCCGGGCATGGAGTGGAGCGTGCTATATACTAATTCACGAGCCCTCTCAACCAAACTCACCTCAAGAAAGCGCTGTATTGGAACACCGATGCTATAGACCAGCCAAAAAACGATACCCATAATTGCCACCAGAATGACCAGCCCCAATATCGGATGAGTTGCAGCGCGGTCAAGCCTTTCCGTTAAGGAGACCTGTCCTAATGGTGGTTTTTCCTGAGCTACCGCTACTACTTTCTCGACCCATTCGAAGCGAAGAGTGGCTATGGTCACCGCCGCCGATTCATTCTCCTTCAGAAAAGAATCTAGTGCTGACCATTGGGTTTGAGAAAGGCGTTGCCGCACCAGCTTGCTAATCTGTTCATCACCTTCAAGCAGCTTCATTGCTGCCCAGTGGCTAGGGTAAGGAGTAGCGCTCTCATCAGTTAAGAGCCCTTCAACATGGTCGATCACTCCCTTTATCTTGCTATCGGCCTCCACATGTCTAACGTCTCGGGACTTCATCGGCTGGCTAGACTCGTGCTCAATCGCTCTTACCAGTTCCCTCAGTCCCTGGTTCCTGTTGGCCACCATTGGGATGACCGGTATATTTAACTTTGATTCCAGAGCTTGGGAATCAATCTTCATTCCCTGTTGCTGGGCAACATCCGTCATGTTGAGAGCAATTATCAACCTTGGTGCCAGTTCGATAAGCTCAGCCACCAGATACAAGTTACGCTCCAGGCTGGCCGCGTTGAGGACAGCCACCACCACATCCGGTTTTCCCTTAATCAGATAGTCCCGGGCGATTTGTTCCTCCGCAGAGTTGGCGGTAAGACTGTATGTGCCCGGCAAGTCAACGAAGTTCATGGCCAAGTTATCATGGTGCAGCACCCCCGTTTTCTGTTCTACAGTTTTCCCGGGCCAGTTGCCAACGTGCTGGGAGAGGCCGGTCAATAGGTTGAAAACGGTGCTCTTGCCCACATTGGGGGGTCCGGCAAGCGCGACGACAATGCTCTTTTCACCAGATTTCTCTAGCATATACCTTTGTTTCTGGTAACGACTATTTTCTCCGCTATTCCTCGGCCAAGGGCAACCTCAGTATCGTGAACCTTAACCAAGACCGGGCCGCTACCGAAGTTCTCGGCCATCTTCACCAGGCTGCCAGGGGTAAAGCCCATGGACAGACAACGTCCCAACATGCCTCGGCCACCGGCATATGACTTTACGATGCCCGACTCTCCGCTGGCAAGCTTACTAATGGAAATTTCCTCTGGTGGAGCAGTCTTATCTTCTACAGAGACTCGCCTGGCCAGGAGAAGCGCAGCTGTCTCTTTTTTTAGCCATCGCCGCTCCCCGCCGACTTCCAGTTCAAGGGAGCCATCACCATCTTTCTTCTCAACAGTCACCACTGTCTTTGGCTTTAATCCCAACTTGTCGATATCTCTCAGCAGATGTGGAGTCTCCTCGGCGACAATCATAATACATGCCCTCTGCCCCGGGTCGAATTCGGAAAGGGGCATGATTTCCTGCTCCTTTATGTTTCCGTTCTTATCCGGGATAGGATAACCGTGGGGGCAAGTATCAATATCACTCAGAAGCGAGGCCAGTTTCCTCTCAGTTTCAGGTGAAGTAGCATGTTCCAGGCGGCAAGCTTCACGGTGTACCCTATCCCATTTCACGCCGAGGATATCAGTCAAAAACCTCTCCCACAGGCGATGCCGCCTTACTATTGAGACAGCTCTTACATTTCCCTGGCTGGTAAGCACCGCCCCCCTGTTGGCTCTATATTCTATCAGCCCCTCGCTTTCGAGCCTTCGCAACATGTCAGTGACCGCGGGTAGCGATACTCCCAAATCTTTGGCCAAGACTGAGGTCGAAACCGGAATTGCCGTCTTCTGTCTCTTATAAATCGCCTCCAGGTATTCTTCTACTCTCTCACTTTTCATTTTCGTCTCCAATAATTAAGCTGGCTTAATTTAAGCCAGCTTAATTATAGCAAATCCGCGCAAGACAGGCAAGCAGGCGTAAGCGTCCATAACATATTGGACTTTTGAGGGGTAGGTAAAAAGTGACCCAGATAGTACCGCAGAGGTGGTAACTTACCGACGCCTCGGTGCGGTTTCTCGGTATTATACCAGTTCAGATAGTCCATAAGCTTCATGTTGAAATCATTCGGCTCGTCCAGGTAGTCAGAGTAGAGGTTAACACACTTGCTCCTGGACAGTCCGGTTGAACCTCTCCAGGTAACCCCAGTCATCTTGTTGCCTTTTCGTGATGAATGTTTGTCATGAATGCCAGAAAGGGGTACAATCTCAGCAAATCCGGATAATCTTTGGTCTTTGGATAGGCTCTCGGAGTCCGGAAATTAGCATCTTTGCGTAGAGGAGGAAAACTTATGGGTAAGATTGTGATGGGCCCCCAAACTTTAATCTACCCTATGCCCGCACTGTTGGTTGGGGCAAATGTTGATGGGAAGCCAAACTTCATGACGGTTGCCTGGGCTGGCATTGCCAATGGTGAGCCCCCAATGATTTCTGTAGCGATACGGCACCAGCGATACACCCACAAGGGCATCAGACAAAACTTAACCTTTTCCGTCAATGTGCCTTCTACTGATTTAGTAAGGGAAACCGATTACTGTGGCTCCGTGTCTGGCTCTAATGTCAACAAAGTGGAAATTTGCCACTTCAAAGTCTTCTACGGCAAGCTAGATAGCGCTCCCCTCATTGAACAATGTCCCATTAATCTGGAATGTAAAGTGGTGCATATCTTGGATTTGGGGAGTCATTCACTCTTCGTGGGCCGAATTGAGGAGACCCATGTCTCCGAGAGTTGTCTCACCGATGGGAAACCAGATGTCAATAAAATTAGGCCCCTTATCTACAATAGAGACCCAGCTCGCCAATACTTAGCTCATGGCAAAGTTGTCGCCAAAGCATATAGTATTGGCCAAGAATTAAAAAGGAGCAAGTAAGCCGCAAAGGACACTGCGTATTAACAGGCCACGACTGGAGGCAATGCTGATGCTCAAGTGCGGTATAAGTAAGCATGTGATGTAGGTGGTGTTAGAGATTCCCTTACGATAGCTTTCCCGCATTACAAATATTAGAACGCTGCCAAGAAGTTGCTCTGAGGCAGGAGAAAGATTTATGGTATGGTAATGTAGCCAGCAAGTATCGCTGTCGGGTTTTGAAAGCATAACCACCTCTCCTTTTTTGATAGAGCAGAGGCAATAACCTAAACCAAAGGAAAGGAAGCAAATAACATGGAAGTTCTAGAAGAGGGCAAGGGGGAGCTTATAGGTTGGTACGACCCCGATGATGCTAGGGAGTGGGTATTAAAAAATAAGTCTCGTGAATTGAAGGACAAGACCATATCAGCCAAGGAGGCTGTCTCTAGATTTGTTCATGACGGGTCTTTTATAGCTGGCGGAGGATTCGGTCATATAAGAGTATCAATGGCTATTATCTACGAAATAATCAGGCAGAGAAAACGCAATCTTATTATGGCCGGTAAGACAGCAGTTCATGACTTCGATATGCTGGTATGTTCAGGTTGTGTAAATAAAGCGGAGATAGCCTACGCCTTTGGTTATGAGCTTAGGGGATTATCACCAGCTTCTAGACGGATGGTAGAAAGTGGCCACTGTAAAGTAGTTGCGGAGACTAGTAACGGCAGCTATCAATGGCGATTTCTAGCCGGTATGATGGGACTCCCATTCATTCCTAGCCGCAACCTGCTTGGCACTGATACTATCAAGCATAGCTCCTGCAAAGTTGTCAAGGACCCATTCAGCGGCAAACCAATCAATCTAATCCCTGCGGCTTATCCCGACGTAGCCTTTATCCATGTTCACCGCTGTGATATCTATGGCAATGCCCAGATAGACAGCACAGTAGTGGAGGACATCGAATTATCCCGATGTGCGCGGAGGTTAATAATAACTGCCGAAGAAATAGTTGACAATGACCTCGTCCGAAGAGAGCCTTGGAAGACAAAGATACCATTCTTTGTAGTAGATGCCGTGGTCGAAGTTCCATTTGGTTCGCATCCCTGTGAGATGCCAGGCATGTATTACTATGACGAGGAACATATAGCAGAGTGGCTAGGACTCTCCAGAACAGCGAAAGGTGTAGATGAGTATCTGCAGAAATATATATTTAGTGTCAATAATTTTGAAGATTATCTGGAACTGTGCGGTGGCGTGAAGAAGTTGAACTATCTGAGGAGGAGGGAGTTCCTCAAAGAACCGATGATAGCTCCGTGGCGGAAAAGGGATTAGTAAGCAAATGAAAGGGTCAACGATATGGCACTAAAAGGTATAACTGATGGCAAGTATAATTTGAGGGAATACCTAGCATTCGTTGGGGCGAGTGTGCTGGAGGATAGGAAATCTGTTTTTGTAGGGACAGGACTTCCCATAATAGCTTCCATGTTAGCTCAAAAAACTCATGCACCTAACCTACTCATAATATTCGAAGCTGGTGGGATGGGGCCGCTACTGCCTGAATTACCCATATCGGTGGGTGAATCCAGAACCTATTATAGAGGCGTCGCTGCCTCCAGCATGCATGATGTGATGTCGCTCTCGCAGGCAGGATATATTGACTATGGCTTCTTAGGCGCCGCTCAGATGGATATATATGGGAACATTAACACTACAGTTATCGGCAATTATGCCTTGCCTGAGGCTCGCTTGCCCGGTAGCGGCGGGGCTAATGACGTAGCCTCTTTCTCGCAAAGGCTTATAATTATCATCGCCAACCAGTCAAAGAGGACCTTCAGTAATAAGGTTGATTTCCTGACCACACCGGGTTATCTGGATGGACCAGGTGGTAGAGAAAGAGCCGGACTAGCCAGAGGGTCGGGGCCATACAGGGTTATCACGCAACTGGGTATCTATGGCTTTGATGAGGAAACGAAAAGGCTTAAATTGCTCTCACTACATCCCGGCGTAACTTTGGCGGAGGTAGAGGAGAATAGCAGCTTCAAAATTCTCATACCTGACAAAGTCGCGCAGAGTCTCGAGCCGACAGAAGAGCATCTAAGAATACTGCGTGAGGAAATAGACCCTGCGGCCATAGTCGTGGGAAAGTAAACTCTGGGTTCTGCTGCATGGCTGACCTTCCCCCTTTGGGTCACGAAGTAATTACGGCGGGAAATGTAGCACTTTATCCTCTTGATTTTGTTGATGAAGCCGGTGGTAACTTGCCGCCATCATTCGGGACATTTTGATATGTAGCCCCCGTTTTCTGGTCTCCAGCATTGACTCAGCGCTTCTTTTCCGTTGGCGGGGCGTGTTATAATCGTTGCGATACTACCGATATCTCCCGGCATATACTTTTGGAGATAGAAAGGAGTTACTGAAATGTTGAAAAGACCGCGAAAAGTAATGGTCCTGGGTTTGGATGCTCCGATTGCGCCTCGACTCTACAAATACTGCAAAGAGGGTAAATTGCCGACTATGGCCAGAATAATTAACAACGGCGTCTGGGCCAAGAACGCTATGTTGCCCTTGCCGACAATTACGCCCCCAAACTGGACAGCCATCGCGACGGGCGCCTGGCCCAGTACGGCTGGTATCACTGACTTCAATGTGCATTATCCGGGAGAGCCGCTCAACCGTACCCACGGCGGCTTTTACAGCGGTGATGTCCGGGCTGAGTTTGTCTGGAACGCCATCGCCCGTGCCGGCAAGAAATCTGTAGTCATAAACTATCCCACCACCTGGCCACCGATGGTGAAGAATGGCTATCAGATCGGCGGCGGCGGGGTTGATGTCAACCACTACTTCTGGCCAGCCAGTGCCTTTGCCGGCGAGACGGCAGAACCGCCACCGACCGTTGATGACGAGGCGGCCTTCCGCTTTGCGCAACATGGAGTCGAAGCTGGGTCAGCCTCAGCGGCACCGCGGTGCAGCTTATCTTACGAACGCATCTTTGTCACCAAGAAATTCGAGTCAGGTGTAGTCTATGCACAGCCATTTGAGGGTGCAGCCGGACAGGGACAGCCGGATATGATTGTGCTGAAAGAGCCCAGCGGCTGGAGAAATGTGCCCCAGGCTAAAAGGGCATTAGAGGCTACGCTGGTCGTCCGTCCCTCCTCGGGTCGCTATCGAATGGAGCGTCCGGTGTGGCAAATGCTGGTACTGGACACGAAGGGCGAGGGCTACGATAAGGTCATTATTTGCGATGGTAAGGATGCAGCATCGCCCATAGCGGAACTAAAGAAAGGACAGTGGGCTCCGATTATCACCAGGGAGTTCCTGACTCAAGCTGGTCCGAAGAAAGCCGCCTTTACTCTGAAGCTTCTGGAGTTGTCAAAGGATGCCGAGGACATTCGACTCTACCATAGTTGTATCTGTGCTCTGGATGGCTGGTCATATCCTGAATCCCTCGCCACTGAGATTAAGTCAAAGAAGGGCCTACCGTATCCCGAATCCGGCTTTACTGCCTTTGACCGCGGGTGGTTTGATACCGATACCGTCCTCGAGATAGCTGAGCTGGAGCGACAGTGGTGGAGCGATGCCTGCACCTATATCTTAAAGAACAAGCCGTGGGACCTGTTCATCATGCAGTACCATCTTCCCGACCACGCCTGGCACTCTATTTCTTGGTTGATGGACCCGGCGACCGCTAAGAGTGAAGCTGAGTGGAAGAAGTATCAGGAAGTCGAACTGGCGACATACAAAATGTGCGACCGCCTGGCCGCGGACCTGTTTGGTTGCGCTGATGAAAATGAGACCGTGTATGCCCTGATATCAGACCATGGTGCCAAGGCGACCAATGGCCCATATCCTAACATTCAGAAGATTTTGCAGGATGCCGGGCTCCTAGGACGAAACGCGGATGGAAGCGTCAACTGGTCAAAGACCAGAGCAATCGGTCAGCGCTCTGTATACGTTTATGTCAATCTGAAGGGGCGGGACCCAGATGGTATTGTGGAACCGGGAAGGGAATATCGTCAGGTGCAGGAGGAGGTCATTAAGGCTCTTACCGAATATATCGACCCGGCTACGGGTAAGAAGCCTATATTGTTTGCCCTGAGAAAGGAAGACGCACGCTTTATTAACATCTATGGGGATTATGTGGGCGATGTGGTGTATGCTGTCAAGGAATATCTTGGTGGTCAGCATGGCCCTTATCTACCCACTGCCGAGTGGGGGTTGGGCTCATTGCGCGGTCTGTTCGCCCTGGCTGGTCCTGGCATAAAGAGAGGGGTAGAGCTGGAGCGCAATGTGTGGTGTCTCGACCTCGTACCTACCATATGCTACCTTGCCGGTTGGCCCATACCAAGGGACGCAGAAGGCGCGATAGTATTCCAGGCGTTAGAGGATCCCGACCGAGACTGACCACAACAGAATAGTGGTAGTGGGGGAAGGTTAAAGGCAACTGAACGAGAAGCCATATAGTATGCCAAGTTGTCTGTTGCTCTCACGCTTAAATGCCTGAATAATGAGCCTCCAAGTCACTCGTATTCCTTAGGGACCGCACAGATCAAGAGCATGGACTTGCCTTCTGATGTATTTCTATATTGATGCGTTTCACTGGGCAGGATAAGGACAAAATCGCCTTTCTTCAACACATGTTCCTGACCTCCACAGGTTACAGTCCCCGTGCCTTCAATAACGTAGTTCACATGTTCGAAAGGGTGATTATGAAGAGGTGTATGCCCTCCAGGCTCAATAGTAAATACGCGGAATGAAAAGGTTGGCGTACCGTCCTCTCGTGATATCGGAATCTGCTTGCAGATTCCTTTAGCACCCTCCATATTTGGCTTTATCTTCTTGACATCTTCTAGCCTAGATATGTGCATGGCAAACCTCTTTTGATGAATTAGTAAGTTATATGAACCAGTTATTATTACCTAAGAAATTGGTGTTCTGTCAAGCCCCTTATTCAAAGTAGGGCACAGCGATGTGTCGGGACTCCACTTAAAATTGAACACTAACCACGGCATAAATATTCAGGTTTAGATTTATATAAGAACCTCGTCGTTCCCGTTTGAATCAACACAATCAGCCAACAAGTGCGCTCTAGTTCTCCCTGATATCGGGCCAATTGTCTCTCAAAACAAGCGCATGCTATATCCGCCGAGCGTTTGTAGCGAAACTCCCGCTATGCTACTCTGTAAGTCGGCAGGTTGTTCTAGAAAAACAGAACCATGCAATCTATATAGGAGTATCCAGTGTCTGCCTTATGAGTATGGTTTCTGGTTGAAACATCGGTATCAGCTATATCTCAGAGACTAATCACCTAATGCATTGGAGGTAATAGGATGTACAGAATATTGATTGTAAATCCCGGCTCGACCAGCACAGAGCTCTCTCTTTTCGAAGATGAAGAGGAGGTGAAGAATGCCAAAATCGTGCATCCTGTGGACGAATTGAGGAAGTTTAATAGGGTACTGGAACAGTTCCCCTACAGAAGTGGGGTTATAAGGTCAAAATTAGTCGAGTGGGGGATAACGAAAGGGAATATAGCTGCCGTTGTAGGCCGAAGTGGCGTACGTACAAGGGAAGGCGGTACTTATGAGGTCAACCGGAAGATGATTGAGGATGTAACATCGGGCAAAATCAGGGTGGAACACGCTGCCATTCTAGGTTGTCTCCTGGCCAAGGAAATTGCCGATGAGTATGGAGTACCCGCCTTTATTTCTCAGCCCTCGCCGGTTGAGTGGCCGCCGATAGCGAAGATATCCGGTAGCCCATTGATTGAGAGGACGCCGACCTATCACAGAGATAATATCGAAGCAGTGGCTAGACTGGCCGCCATGGACATAAGCAAAGAGACAAAGAAAGATATTGGCACGGTGAATTTGATCGTGGCCCATCTGGAAGGAGGCATGTCAATAGCTGCCTTTGAAAGTCTCAAGGTAATTGATGCGACCAGTGCACTTGACGAGGGGCCGTTCACCATGGAGCGTACCGGCAGTCTCCCCGGAAATTCTATTGTAGAGCTCTGTTTCTCTGGGAGGTACACCCGAGACCAGATGCTGAAGGTGATAAGAGGTGAAGGTGGAATGGTTGGGTATCTGGGGACAAACAGAATGAGCGAGGTCGAGAACCGGATAGATAAAGGGGACAAGAAAGCCAAGTTTTGCCTTCAAGCGATGTGCTATCAAATAGCAAAAGATATAGGTGCAATGGCCACCGTGCTAAAAGGTAATGTTGATACGGTTATACTTACAGGTAAAATATTAGAGTCGAGAAAGGCTGTAGACTGGATTAAGGAAAGGGTGAGGTTTATCGCTCCCGTCAAAGAGTATCATGAGCAGGAGGCACTGGTGTTTGCTCTGGCTGGTTTGAGAGTTCTGAAGGGTGAGGAGAGGCCCAAGAAGTACTAATAGCTGTGTGGCCTTCGCCTCGCGTAACATGTGGACTCCGCCTAAAGTCCAGCGGCGGCAAGGATATCAGGAACCGCTTCCTCCCTACCAATGGCCATAATGTGGACACCGTCACACATGGAATTTCTTTTCAAGGCAGCAATCATCCGTCCAGCAATCTCAATGCCTTTGGCCAGTGCCCCACCCTTGGGTACGTTGACCAATTCGTCAATCAGACTTTGCGGCACAAAGATACCAGGGACATTGTCCGTCATGTACTTCGCCATTCTGGCTGATGACAGCAGGACTATGCCGGCCAGCACCTTGACGGGAAACCGCCGAGCGTATTGCATGAATTTACTGAAGTTATCCAGGTCATAAATTGCCTGAGTCTGGAAGAATTCGGCTCCAGCGGCGACTTTCTTTTCAAACTTGATTAACTGAGGCTCAATTGGTCGTGCTTCAGGAGTGACTATGGCGCCAGCACAAAATTCCACTGCTCCATCAAGGCTGTTGCCACCCATATCTTTACCCGACTCCATCAAGCGGACTGTCCTCAGTAATTGAACCGAATCGAGGTCAAAAACGCCTTTAGCTTCCTTGTGGTCACCTACTGGAACAGCATCGCCAGTGAGACAGAGGACATTCGTTATCCCTCTGGTGTACGCCAGCAGCAGCTCAGCCTGAAGAGCTAGACGGTTACGGTCACGGCATGTCATCTGCAAAATAGGCTCACCGCCTTTTTCCTTAATGGCAAGGCAACCGCCTATAGAAGGGAACCGCATTACCGAGCTCTGATGGTCAGTAACATTAAGCCCGTCCACTTTGTCCTTGATAAGCTCGATGTGGTGCAGCATCTTTTCCAAGTTTGTTCCCTTGGGTGGGGCAATCTCACTGGTAACTACAAACTTACCTGAGTTCAGAGCTTCTTTAAAGCGCGATGCCATTGTTCTATCTCCTCACCCGCTAGATTTTCATTGTCCTCGGTCTCGGCACGACCTGAAAGTTCCGGGGAGGGTAATACTTGCGCATTAAATCAAGCCGGCCTTGCTTGTTCAGGCGCTGATAGATAAGAGTCCAGGCACAGTCCTTTTCCTTGTCAACCTCGCACTTGCCGTTATTGGTGCCACCACACGGACCATTCACCAGACCCTTGTGGCAGGCAGTGATTGGGCAGATACCAGCTGTTTCACCGAGGACACACTGACCGCACTGGGCGCAAACCTCGCGGAAATAGCCTGGGGTATCCTCTACACCGATGAACAAGGTATCCAGCGCTGGGATAATTGGGCGGTCAATATACAGGCTTATCCGGTGCACACCCAAGGCACAGGGCATTGCCAGAATACAACTGGCATTCTCGAGTGCTTGGCTATTTTCTTTCATGGCTACCTCAGTCATTTCGTCACAAGCGGTTGGAATGACTGTCCAGCCACTAACCCTCTTACCAAGTTGCTGAAGGCGTTCTTTCATTTCTAGGACCTGGTCAACCCCACCGGTTTTAGTCATTGTTGTGCAGGTACCGCAGCCGATAATAAACAGGCGGTCAAAATTGGCTAATTGCTGCTTGATTTCATCAAACGGCTTCTGCCTAGTTATCGATTTCATAGCCACCCTCCTACTAGGCTAACAATGTTGTCGGCTACTTTTCCAAGTCACATCTCAGGCATCGCTTCGCTTCTTGTCTCGCTCTCTCTTCCGAGAAGCTGAGTTCCACTTCAGCAAAGCTCGTCTTCCTTTGCTCAGTGGGTAGTGTTGGCACAGCCATTCTCGGCTGCACCTCCCAGGTTTCCTCAATTTCCCGACTGGGCAACTCGCCAACAACTCCAGCCTTAAGGTCATATATTTCTACCCGGGAGGTATCGCCTTTCAGGTATTTCTCAATGGCGATAGCCGCCCTTCTGCCAGCGGCGATGGCATCTATAACCATTCCTGGTCCACTGACAAAGTCACCACCAGCAAAGATTCCTTTCACATTTGTCGAAAGAGTGTTGCCATCGACAACCAGAGTCTCCAAACGAGTGCGCTCCAGGGCACTATCAACTGGAAGAAAGGAGAGGTCAGGGGCCTGGCCAACAGCGGCAATCACGCTATCCGCCTCGGCAAAGAACTCCGAGCCAGTGATGGGAATCGGCCGCCGCCGGCCGCTCTCGTCAGGCTCGCCCAGTCTCATCCGAATACATTGCAGGCCGGTCACCTCCCAGTTCTGACTGACTATCCTTGTGGGACTGACCAAGAAATTGAGCTGGACTCCCTCGGCAATCGTCTGGTTGTATTCTGCCTCGGTCACTGGCATCTCATCTCGTGACCGGCGGTAGAAGACGCTTACTTCCTCAGCGCCAACGCGAAGAGCGGTACGGGCGGCATCCAACGCGACATTGCCACCTCCAATGACAGCCACACGGGGGCCAACTCTAACCGGTCTACCGAGCTTCGCATCCCGCAAGAATCTCAGCCCATAGTAGAACCCAGCAATATCCTCCAGCTCACCGGGTATACCGATACGCTGACTTCTCTGAGCACCCGCAGCAACAAAAATAGCGCTAAAACCATCCTTCTTTAGGTCTTCGACTGTGAAGTTTACGTTAATCGGAGTATTGTATCTTATATCGACTCCACGCTTGGCAATATAATCGATTTCCTTTTCGATTACCTCGCGGGGCAGGCGAAACTCAGGTATTGCCACTGATAGCATGCCACCACCTACAGGAAGTGCTTCAAAGACTGTTGCTGGATAGCCCATCTGTGCTAGGAAATAGGCGCAGGACAACCCGGTAGGTCCGGCACCGACTACGGCAACCCGCTGAGTCTTAGTCTGGGGGAATGGTTTTGGGTCTTCGGTGACATGCGTGAAATACCAATCAGCGGCGAAACGTTTCAGCGCTCTGATAGATACCGGGTCATCTAGTTCCCCACGCCGGCACCTCCCCTCACATGGATGATGGCAGATACGACCACAAATAGCTGGGAAGGGGTTGCGTTCCCTGATTGTCTCAATGGCCTCTTTGTATTCACCAGCGGCAATGTGGGCGATATATTTGGGGATATTGATACCTACGGGGCAGGTGTGCTGACAGGGCGATATCATCAAGGCATCACATACGGCTGCCGGGCATTTCTTTTCCTTGATGTGGGCTTCATACTCATCCCGAAAATAGTTAATGGTTGATAGCACCGGGTTGGGTGAGGTCTGGCCTAGGCCGCAGAGTGAGCATTCCTTAACCGTTGTCGCCAGGGTGAGCAAGGCATCGATGTCATCATCTTGCCCCTTGCCCTGAGTAATTCTGGTTAAGATTTCCAGCATCTGTCTTGTTCCCAAGCGACAGGGGGTGCATTTTCCGCAGGACTCGGACTGGACGAAGCTAAGGAAAAAGCGGGCTATCTCCACCATACAGATAGTCTCGTCCATCACCACCATGCCACCAGAGCCCATTATTGAGCCTAGCTTGGCTAAAGATTCGTAGTCTACGGGTGAATCAATGAAACGTGCTGGAATACAGCCTCCCGAGGGGCCACCGGTTTGTACCGCCTTAAGCCGCTTGCCGCGCGGGATGCCACCACCAATGTCGTAGATGATATGGCTTAGCGGAGTACCCATTGGCACCTCCACCAAGCCACTATTAGCAATCTTCCCGGTAAGAGCAAAAATTGCCGTGCCTTTACTTTTTTCGGTACCGATACCGGCAAACCAATCAGCCCCCCGCTCAACGATAATCGGGACTGAAGCTAGTGTCTTTACGTTATTAATAACGGTAGGTTGCCCATCCAAACCTGCTTGGGCCGGGAATGGAGGACGAGGACGAGGCATGCCCCGACGGCCCTCAATAGAAGCCATAAGCGCCGTCTCTTCCCCACAGACAAAAGCCCCAGCACCTTCCCTCAGCTCTATCTGAAAACTGAAGCCAGAGCCAAATATGTTATCACCTACCAAGCCATGCTCCGGCATCTGTTTTAAGGCGATTTTCAGTCTTTCTATTGCCAAGGGCTTCTCTGCCCGGCAATAAATATAGCCCTGACTCGCCCCGATAGCGTAGGCAGCGATGGTCAGGCCTTCAAGAACAGCGTGTGGGTTCGCCTCGAGAAGGGAACGGTCCATAAAGGCACCGGGGTCACCTTCGTCGGCGTTGCAGATAACATATTTCGGTGAGCCTTGAGCATTGCGGCAGAATTCCCATTTCTGACCAGCGGGGAACCCGGCACCACCACGTCCCCGGAGGCCGGACTTCTTAATCTCCGCAATTACCTGTTCCGGCGTCATATTGAGAAGAACCTTACGCAGGGCTTGGTAGCCGCCATGGGCCAGATAATCCTCAATCTTTTCCGGATTAATTTGACCGCAGTTGCGCAGGAGAACCCGCTGCTGCTTCTGGTAGAAGCCTATGTCGGAGTAACGTGGTTTAGGCTGCCCGGTAATGGGGTCAACATAAAGCAGCCTGCTGACCACTTGGTGGTCTCTTAGATGTTTCTGGGCAACTTCGGGAACATCATCTACCGATACTCGGCAATAGAAGACATCTTCTGGTTCTATTATCACCGTAGGACCAACCTGGCAGAAACCATGGCAACCAGTAAGCTTTACTTCAACATCCAAACCGAGCTGCCTTATCTCCTCTTCTAGGCGCTTCAGAATTTGACCCGAGCCTGGGCAGCCAGACCCACGGCAGACAAAGGCTGTCCTCTGAGCATTGGCCGAAATCGTGACTTCGCTCGGCAGCATTCTACTGTCCTCCGTAATGAGCCAAGATTGACGCTATCTTCTTTGGGTTCATATGGCCGTAGACATTATTGTTAACGACTATATTTGGGGCTAGGGCGCAACAACCGATGCAAGCCACGGTTTCCAGACTGTAATCAAAATCAGGGGTGGTCTGCCCCTCTTCAATGCCCAGGCGCTGTTTGACCAATTTCAATATCGTCTTCCCACCCCGCACATGGCAGGCAGTACCCCGACATACTCTAACGATGTTCTTCCCCCGCGGCTCGGTATAAAAGAGCGCGTAGAAGGTAATCACTCCCTGCACCTGGCTGGGGAATAAGCCCAGAGCATGGGCGATGCGCGGTATTGCCACCGGAGGAATATAGCCTATCGCCCGCTGAATCTCATGCACCAGAGGTATTAGCGCCCATCTTTTTTCTCGGTAGCTGTCTATTATCTTCTCTATTTGCTCCAGGTCAGCTTTGCTGACTCTGCTCGCTTCAGACATCAGCGTTCATCCTTTCCAGCCTCACGGCGCAACTCTTGAGGGATGGGGTCTTGGACCGAGGGTCTAAGACTATGCCAAACAGCTCATTGACTGGACTCCCGGGAAATGACATAGGCATGAAAAGCATACCTGAAGGTAACGTTTCAGTTACACGTATGCTGGTGGTCATGTCTCCCACGTGTGAGACCACTCTGACCTTATCGCCATCGTTAACGCTCAAGCGCCTGGCATCATGGTTACAAATTTCTACCCAAGCCTGAGGCGAGAATTTCTTCAGTCGTGGAGACCTTGAACTCCGGGTTCCACTGCCAAAGTGTGGCAGAGTTGAGCCCACCATCAAAGTCAACGGGTACTCATCTCCAGATAAACCAGCCGGCGGCACATACTCGACCGGGGAGAATCGCCCGAATCCACTGGGAAACAGCCCCTTATACAGGCGTCTTGCCCCCAAATGGCTACCCTCTAAATCAGCCCAGGCAAGGTCCTGCGCTTCAAAGTCGGCGTATGCCAGGCGCTGATACAATGGCACCAGCTCTTGAATCTCATCCATAACTTGACGGGGGGAAGAATACGGCATCGGGTGCCCAATCCTGAGCGCCAATTGAACGATTATTTCCCAGTCCGCCAAACTGTCGCCTACGTGTTCGATAGCTTTTCTTATGCGCTGAACCCTCCCTTCAAAGTTGGTGAAGGTGCCTTCTTTCTCGGCGAAGCTGGCCGCCGGCAAGACTACTGTTGCCAGCTTGGCCGTTTCGGTAAGAAACATATCGGTAACTACAAGAAGTTCGAGCGAGGTAAGGGCTTTCCTGACTAGGGAAGGGCATGGAAAACTGGCCACCGGATTCTCTCCCATAACTAGCATGCCCTTGAGTTTTCCCGCTGCTGCCTGCTCAATCATCTCTACGGCTGTCAAACCAGTAGTAGTTGGTAAGTGAACTCCCCATCTCTCTTCAAATTTCCTCCTAGCTTCAACATCATGCATGTCTTGGTAGCCTGGGAGGAAGTCGGGCAGGCTACCCATATCACAAGCCCCTTGAGCATTGTTTTCCCGCTGTAAGACAAAGATGCCACCTCTCCCATGCCCAACGTTACCAGTGAGCATCGCTAAATTAGCCAGAGCCATCACGCTATCCGTGCCGGTGACACGCTGAGTAATTCCCTCTCCATAGACGATCGAGGCCCGTTCGGAATTGGCAAAGAGGCGAGCGGCAAACTGCACATCATGAGCGGTTATGCCGGTGATGTTCTCTGTGTGTTCCGGCGTGTATTCTCTTAAGCTCCTTGTCAGTTCATCAAAGTTTTCCGTCTTGCGGCCGACGAATTCTTCATCAAGCAGTCTTTCGTCGATAATCACTTTTGCCAGACCATTTAATAGCGCTACATCCGTCCCCACCTTGGGTCTTAACCAGAGGTGAGCAAAGGCCGCTAGTTTTGTCTGCCGCGGGTCAACCAGCAACAATTTGGCACCTCTATACTTAACGGCACGTTTTATAGCGTATCCGACAGCGGGGGCGGAGGTGATGGGATTGGCCCCGATAACCAGTATCACCCCTGATTGTTCAAGCTCGCGCAGCGAGCTTGTTGTCCCTGGAAAGCCAATGGAAGAGCCTAGACCAAATCGGCTTGGAGAGTCATACAGGCGGCTTCCGTTATCGATGTTGTTGGTTCCCAAGACTCCTCGAGCCAGTCTCTGTAAGAGGTAGTTCTCTTCATTGGTGCACTTGGAAGACCCAAGGATAGCCAGACTATCAGCACCATACCTCTCTCTTATTCGCTTTAATTCGCTGGCGGCTCGGTCCAGTGCCTGTTCCCACGCTACCGCTTGGAGATTACCATTTACCCTGGCTAAGGGGCTATTTAACCTTTCCGGGCTATGTATGAAGTCGTAGCCGTAGGCTCCCCTGACACAAAGTGCGCCGCTATTCACGGGGCTTTCTGCATTGGGCCTGGCCCGCACCACGTGATTATCTTTAATCTCCAGGCAAATGCCACACCCGCAACCGCAGAAAGGACACACTGTATCAACAGTGGTCGCGGTCGTCCCATGGAATGTCCTCTCCTTTTCCATAAGGGCACCGGTCGGACATAATGCCACACAGGTCCCGCAGAAGGTGCACTCAGACCCCTCGAGTGGCATGTCATTCAATGTTGCCGGCTTGGTGCTAAAGCCACGACCGAGATAGTCGATAGCGCCCTCGACAACGAGCTCCTGGTCTACCCGAATACACTTGCCACACAGGATGCACTTGGAAAGGTCTCTTTCAATGAATGGATTCACCTCCTCAATAACATCTAGCTGGGGGATTCTCTGGAATCCCACCAGCCCGATGCCCATCTCGGAGGCTAGCTTGCGCAATTCGCAGCGGTTACCCTTGTCACAGACCAGACACGAATCAGGGTGACTGGCGAGCATCAGCCGGACGACCACCTTCCGGCGCTCGATTACCCGGGGCGACCGAGTATTGATGACCATCCCGGCCCTTATCGGAGTGACACACGCGGCGAGTAACGCTTTCGAAGTTTCGTCCTCTACCAAGCAAAGCCGGCAGGCACCAGCCGGAGTAAGGTAAGGGTTATGACACAGAGTTGGAATGCTCACACCTGATTCTCGAGCCAAGTCTAGAATGGTCGTGCCCGAATAGCCGCTTACCTCTACCCCGTTAAGCGTAATTGTGATTGCTTCCACTGACTCCCTCTTCTAGCAACAATGCCACCTATGGAGTGAGACTGCGAATAAACTCCTCGCCTCGGGCTACTGACCTTATCCCGGTTAGAAGCCGTACACTGGCGGCTGCTTTGGGAATAAAGCCCAGGGCTCCGGCCTCCCGGCTAGCTCTGATATTCTCATCGTCATCATACTGGGTCAACACGAGCACCTTAGCCCGTTCGCATTGTCGGCATATCTCCTTGGTAGCGTCCAGTCCGTTCATGACTGGCATCACGATATCCATCAGCACCACATCAGGCATAAGCTCGATAGTCTTTTCAAGGCCTTCCTTCCCGTTGGCCGCCTCACCAACTACCTGCATATCCCGCTGCAAAGCAAGCACGGCGCGAATACCATCCCTGACCACGGCATGGTCATCCACAATCAACACCCTAATCCGCTTACCCGGCTGCTTGTCCAACAGCCGCTCAATCCGGGGCATCAGAGCTTCGGGGTCGACGGGCCGGGCTAAGAAGTCCTCGGCATCGCATTGCAACCCCTCGTGAAGTCTCCAGCCCCTGATTAGCTGCTTTTCTGGCGAGACGTTGATAACCATAATAGGCAGACTGCTGAACGCGAGTGTCTGCTTTACCCATTGGTGGAACAGGAAAGCATCTCCACGAGGCATGATTGTGCCCAGGATAATCATATCGGGCTCTCGAGACCGAACCATGTGCTCAGCGCGTAGCCGGTCAACGGCAGTGACTATGGCATAACCCTTATTCGTTAAAGTCACTTCTAGAGCTTGGATAAAATCGGGGTCGTCATCCACAATCAGAATTGTCGGCTGCTTCTCCATGCTGTCCTCCTTCCCTCAGACCTCATAACTCGCCTTGCCGAAGTCAAAGTCACTTTATATTGATATATCTAATAAAAGGTTAGGCCAACACGGTCTAGAGGACAACGGGTTTTCACCCTGATGGGTAGGAGACAAAACCCCTGAATCTTTCTGGATTTTACCCCGTTTGATAGTCTGAGACAGGGGGGGATAGGCAGCCCGTAGGTAGTAAATGAGCCGGCGTAAAGCTGGGGTGGATGTAATGCCGTCAGATATTAATGATGCCTTTCCGCAAGGCGTACTTGACCAGGTCGATGCGGTTGTGGATATCTAACTTGGCCATGAGGCTACTCTTGTGTCCCTCAACGGTCTTTGGGGTGACCTTGAGCAGGTCGGCAATTTCCCGAGTGGTAAATCCCTCAGCGACTAGCTTGAGCACATCGCGTTCCCGGTCAGTCAATTGCTCATAGGGTTCATGACCAATTTGTCTGCTCCCACCCTGGTAGTCCTCAATCAAAAGCTTGGCTATCGACGGTGAGAGATAGGCGTCTCCCTGGTAGATAGAGCGGATGCCTGAAGTAAGCTCCGCAGAGGCAGCCACCTTGCTGATAAAGCCCGAGGCGCCGGCTTCGAGAAGTGGAAACACATATTCCTTGTCATCGTATTGAGTGAGAATTAACACTCTCGTTCTCGGGGACTCCTTACGTATCCTGCGGGTGGCTTCCAAGCCCCCCATGATGGGCATAGCTATGTCCATAACCACCACATCCGGCTGTATCTCCTGCACCATCTTCAATGCCTCACTGCCATTGGCTGCCTCGCCCACTACCTGGATGTCTCCGGCCAGCGCCAGCAGGGCACAAATGCCATCCCTTACGATTGTATGGTCATCGACTACCAGCACTCTTATTTTTTGCATCTCGGTTACTCTAGGCTATCGGCACTCTGGCTCGAACATCAGTCCCCTGTCCAGGCCGGGACTCAATCCAGCAGATGCCGCCGAGAAGCCCCACCCTTTCTTTCATGCTAAATAGACCCCGACCGCGGCCGCTTGCTTCAATATCCGTAATTTTTGAGACATCAAACCCCTGACCGTCGTCGCTAATGTGTACCAGCAACTCATCACCCTGATACTCCAGGACAATAGAGGCATTCTTTGCCTTGGAATGCTGGGCAATATTGCCAATGGCTCCCTGAGCCCAGCGAAAGAGGCCAACCTCGACCTCTGAGGGTAGGTGCCTATCTGCCCCTTTGACAACAACAGAGACATTGATACCTGCGGGACGCAGACTGCTTTCGGCGTACTGGCGAATGGCCGGTACCAATCCTAATGTATCAAGCAACGCTGGGCGTAGGTCGGCAATGAGCCGGCTTATCTCACGGTGCACCTGGATTGCCAGGGATTGCACTTTCTTCAACTTGGCCACAAACTCAGTATCATGGCTGCTAGACATCTCCGCTATATCAAGCAAGGCTTGCAACTGGAGGGCCAGCCCGGAGAGAGTTTGGCTTGTTTCATCATGCAACTCACGAGCAATCCTCCTCCGCTCTTGCTCTTCCGCCAACAAAGTCTGCCGAGCCAGTTGACGAAATCTCTCACGCGCCTTGTGTAGCCGTTCATATAGTCTTGACTGCTCGATAGCGACACCAAGCTGGTCACCGATAGAATGCAACAGATACAAATCACTTGAGGTGAAACGGTGCGATATGTGACTGGCAACATTTATCACGCCAAGAACTTTGTCTTTCGCTTGGAGAGGAACGCTGATGAACGCCTTCAGCCCCTCCTTACTGACCAGGTCAGGGTGGGCAGTGTGTGGGTCGGTAGAGATGTCCGGCAGCAGAACAGCCTTGCCGCTTTCAACCACTCTACCAGCAATCCCTTCGCCCAGTCTCATACGCATTCCCTCGACATATTCTGCACTTAAGCCCCTATGGACACGATAAGAAAGCGTTTTGGTCTGTTCATCAAGAAGCAAGATTCCGCCAACAGTACCATTCATAATGTTCAGCATATTGTCCAGAGCAACGTTGAGGATAGCATCCAAGTCCCACAAGCCACTGAGGGCTGCAGAGACGTGACTCAAAGCAATAAGCTCTTGATGCCATCTCTGCACCTTATCTTCTGAATTCTGCGCCTCTGAACTATCTTGGCTATCTGAGCGATTCTGTTCCATTTTCCGAAACCCCCCCAAACCTTCTGAATCAAGTTAAAAGCAGGAAGCTCAGTTACAGTACTAGGTCACGGATGATGGGTTACCTTAGCCTATATCAAATTTCGGGGGGTTGTCAAACTCGTCTAGCTGTGTTTCGCGGGCTATCCGCACGGGAGTATCAACTGTATCTCCGACAGAATCTGGTGCATAGCTTTGCCGCCGTGTGTCTCTGACTCCGCGGGTTAAGGATGACTTAAACGCTTGACAAAAGCATTGTGTGCCAGTTAAAATGGTGCTCGCAATGCCTAGATAATCTATGCTATCAGCTAACGTAACCCTTTGTAAAGGATTCCGTATCAGGACAAAAATCCTGCAGGTCAGGCTAGGTATAGCTAGATAGACCCAATAGCAAGGAGGATTAAATATGATTCTGAGATGGAAACCTTGGAATATCGTGTTAGCCTCTGTCGGGTTGGCTCTGGTCGTTCTCTCTATAGTTTGGCTACTAGCCATCTTTCCTGCCTTGGATAAAATTCCTGCTGACCATCATGAAGTGGTTAATATGGAAGGCACGTACAAAGTGATGAATCCTCAAACCAAAACCTTGGACGAAATTCCAGTCAAGGTGAAGCGAGAACAGCAGGCAACACAAGTTCAGGACAACGTGCTGATAATCAATCAGACAATCACTACCACTCACGCTTTGGCTGGGATGGAACTACCCCAGTTTGGATTACGCGAGGTACTGGGGGTAGACAGGTCAACGCGGCAGTATGTCCCAGGGTATGGAGACATGAATCGGAGTGGTCAATTTAGCTTCCCTGAAGCGGTAACAAAGAAAAGCTATTCCCTCTGGATTCCGACTGCGGGGCGTCCTTTGGAAGCCAAGTTCACGGGCGAGGAGGATTTCGAGGGCCTCAGGGTGTTTTCGTTTGAGATTAGTGAGCACGACCTAGCCATTGGCGCCCAAGCGCAAACCGGCCTGCCTCAAGTTGTGGATATAACAACCGATATGAAGGTTGAGCCGGTGAGCGGGGCAACAGTACGCTCGGAGAGCAATATTACAATCAAACTTGTTCCTGCGCCAGGCACGAAGATGCCGACCTATGTTTCTAGCCTGAGGTTCACCGATGACACGATTGCGCATCTGCTTAGTACCGCCAAGAATGCGCGGAGTATGTTACTCTGGGCTAAGGTCTATGGCTTTTGGCTAGTCATCGGCCTGGGCATACTTCTGATGCTGGTGGGGATATTAGGAGCTATCAAAACCAGAGAGAGATAAGGCACATTTACGCGTAAGGAACTTTATCTCATAGACTCCTGGTCATGAGCGATTCGGGATAACCGGTGCCGTATACAGGCAGAACAATTTGGCATACAGACGCCTAACATCATCCTTGGATGTTAGCACCTGAACGAGCCTGGCTCTTCGACCCTCCAAGCAGCTTTTCCTCCAACCAACTGAGCATAACACCTGATTATGCCTCTATCATAGCAATCAGAGTTCTCCAGGGCAAAGCACTTCTGGAGATTCAATTCTAGAGAAAAGGCTCAAACATTCTGCCGGTTGTCGATTCAGACAAAGGATGCTAGAATACGAACCACACTAGGCTCAATAGCCACGGTGAATACATGAGGAGGTGAGATGGCGAGAGTAACTCTGGTAGAAAAGGAACAGGCCCATCCCATGGTAAAGGAACTATATAATAAGAACGAGGCTAAGAGCGGCCGAATTATTAACTTATGGAAGGTAATGGGTCATTGTCCTTATATCGGTCTTAATTTTCAGCGACTGGGTAACTCCATATTAAAAGGAGAGGGACTGTCACCTGAGTTGCGGGAATTAGCTATCCTGCGTGTTGGTAGTCTGGCACAGTCTGAGTATGAGTTTAAGCAACACACTACCATTGCGCTGCAATCCGGTGTTGGCCAGAATCAAATCGATGAGATTCCAGATTGGGCGGCATCAGAACAGTTTAATCAGAGAGAACGAGCCGTATTGGCCTACACCGATGAGGTTGCGCGGGACATCAGAGTCAGGGATGAAACATTCACGAGATTGCGAACCTTTCTAAATGAGCAGGAAATTGTCGAACTGACTGCCGCCATTGGATACTACGGAATGGTATGCAGAATACTTGTTGCGCTAGAGGTTGAACTGGAGCCCTAGCCAAATCATTCAAGCAGCCAGACCACAGGTTATGGGTCCTCTGCCACCAGACCTGCAATTTAGTGGTGGCGTGAGGATAAGGCATTGGCCAGCGGAGGGCTTGCGGCGCTCTGTCATCACTGCCCTTGTCAGGTTTCTGATAGCAGTTTGACAAACCGCAAAATATGAGTTATAAGAATAGAGTAGATTAAGTTGAAAGGCGTGACGCCGAGCCGAGCTGAACTGGATTAGCCTGCTTTCCGCCATATTGACAAAACACAGAATATGAGTTATAAGAATACAGCAGATTAAGCAGTATCGCCAAAACAAATTAGGGAGGAGAGAGCATGAAAGGGAAAGTTGTTTGGTTAATAGTGACCGGTCTCATGGTGACGGCACTGGTTCTGGCTTCCTGCGGACCGCAAGCCACGACAACGCCACCGACGACAACACCACCCACGACAACACCACCCACGACAACACCACCAACACCATCTGGAGAGCCGCAATACGGCGGAACACTCACTGTTCTCCAGGCCCATGGCGGACTAGAGCCGCAGACCTGGGACCCGGGCCAGTCCAACTGGATTGTCGACCCCTTTGTCAGCCCTTACCTGGAGAAGCTGCTCATCGGTGACTTCGTGAAGTATGGACCGCGGGGCACCAACCAGTTCCCCTTCACCGACATGGAGTTCGTGCCCTTCGAGTTCCGCTCGCCGCAGCTCGCCGAGAGCTGGGAACTCCCTGACAATCTGACCATCGTATACCACATCCGTAAGGGTGTCATGTTCCCCAATAAACCAGGGGTGATGGCCGCGCGCGAGATGACGGCTAGCGATGTCGCCTTTGCCCTTGGCCGCACCATCAAGTTCCCTAACCAGGTTGCCCAGGGGTATTACAAGTACACAGATAACGTGACAGCGACCGATAAGTACACCGTCGTCGTCAAGATGAATACATACG
>CAYGYD010000008.1:0-26547 GCA_964354005.1 uncultured Dehalococcoidales bacterium
TCCAGGATTGAGAAAATCGCTCCCCGGACCAGTTCGGTCGCCGGGCGGGTGGGGCCCCTGGGTACTTTGAGTTGATGCCCCTTGGCCCTGCCAGCAATAACTCGCATTAAAACGCCATCCTGATGATACTGGTTTGCACAGCTATTGTCAATCCTCAGCCCGGGCCGCCAGCGCCTGCAATTTCGCCCGGGCGTTTTCCATCAACGGTCGACCATGGCCAAAGCAGATTATCTCAAAATCTAACCCGGCTAATCTCTTAACCGACTCCATGGCCTGAGGCAGGTCAGTGCTGGCCGACTTATGCGGGAAATGGATGGTCTGGCTATGTTTAACGAGAACATCGCCCACAATCAGCAGTTTATGCCGGGGAGACAACAAGCAGATACTACCCGGCGTATGCCCTGGAGCATGGATAACCTTGAGACCACCCAATGGTTTGAGTACCTCGCCTCCGCTCAATTGAATATCAACATCGCGGGAACCAACGCCCAGGAATGAGCGCAAAGCGGAAAAGGGACGAACCCGAAGCGTCTTTTGTACCAATCGGGGATAGGGGAGCTGGCCATTCAAATCGTAGATATCCGCTTGATGGGCCGCCACCCTGGCACGAGTGAGTTTTTTCAGCTCACCCAGCCCGCCGGCGTGGTCGAAGTGGTTATGGGTGATAATAATGAGACTGATTTCTTCCGGCGAACGGCCCAGACTGCGGACAAAGTCTATGATTTTAGGTACACTAGCCCGAAAACCAGTATCAACAATGGTCAGTTCGGCTTCGGCAATCACCAGCACATTGACACCGCGGAAGGTCACCTGATAGACATTCGGGATAACTTCTAAGATGTTCTCGCGGATAATACCCTGGTCTCGGAATAAGTGTGACATACTTTTGTTAGGTTGAAAATTGGAACTTCACGACCGAGCCCAAGCTAAATTGTTCTCGGCGCCAGCTCACCCGTTTTAGTTCGACCAGCTTTCTTGCGCCTGGTTTCAGTCAAGCCCAGCCGACGGAAAATCTCATCAATGTGGCGCAGATAGTATTGATAGTCAAAAAGCTTCTCCAGTTCGCCGGGCGGCAGGCTGGCGGTAACCTCGCGGTCGGACTTCAATAGTTTCAAGAAGTCTTTATTCTCTGTCCAAGACCTCATAGCGTGTCGCTGAACCAGGTCGTAGGCCTTCTGCCGACTCAGCCCCTTGTCAATCAGAGCCAGCATCACTCGCTGCGAGAAAATCAGGCCCCTGGTCAATTCGATATTCTGCATCATCCGTTCAGGATAAACCTGCAACCCCTTCATTATAGAAGTAAAGAGAGCCAGTGAGTAATCAAGCACCAGACAGGCATCGGGCAGGATGATGCGCTCAGTGGAAGAGTGGCTGATATCGCGCTCGTGCCAGAGTGCTATATTTTCCATCGCCGTTACAGCATAGCCCCGGACCAGTCGGGCCAGCCCGCAGATTCGCTCGCAAAGTTCTGGATTACGCTTGTGAGGCATAGCTGAGGAACCGGTCTGCCCGGCTTCAAAGGGCTCCTCTACTTCCCGTGTCTCGGTCCGTTGTAGTCCCCTGATTTCAGTGGCGAACTTCTCCAGAGAGCTGGCCACTATCGCTAGGGTGGTCACAAATTCAGCGTGGCGGTCGCGCTGTAGAATCTGGCTGGAGACCGGAGCCGGGGTCAGTCCTAGGCGGGCGCAGGCCTTCACTTCCACTTCAGGTGCGAGAGTGGCGTAAGTGCCCACCGCCCCGGAAATCTTGCCCACGGCCATGACTTTTCTGGCTTCCTCCAGGCGGTGCAGATTGCGTTTCATCTCCTCGACCCAGAGTGCCAGCTTCAAGCCGAAGGAAATCGGCTCAGCATGGACGCCGTGGGTGCGACCAATCATCGGCGTATATTTGTACTTGAGCGCCAGCTTACATAGGACTGAGATAAGCTCTTCTATATCCCCGGCGAGCAGGTCGGCCGCCTCCACCATCTGCAGGCTGAGGGCGGTATCCATGACATCGGACGAGGTCAAACCGAAATGGATGAAACGAGACTCGTCTCCCAGGCTCTCAGCCACCGTCCGCAGGAAAGCCGTCATATCGTGGTGGGTCTCTTTGAGAATCTTGGCCATCCGTTTAAGGTCAACCCTGGCTTTCTTTATCTTGGGTATGGCTGACTTCGGTACAATACCCAGCTCCGCCCACGCCTCACAGACGGCAATCTCCACCTCAGTCCACCGGGCGAACTTATTCTCGTCCGACCATACCCTTTTCATCTGGGGTCGGGAATAGCGCTCAATCATTTCTTATCTCCTTGCAGGCTTTCCCGATATTTATCGTAGGCTTTCCTTATTGCCTCATATTTCAGGCCGAGAATCTCGGCCGCCAGGTAAGCCGCATTTTTAGCCCCAGCCGCGCCAACCGCCACACAGGCTACGGGTATCCCGGCTGGCATCTGGACGATGGCATAAAGGGCATCTACCCCTTTCAAATCATTGCCCGCCAATGGAACACCAATGACGGGCAGGGTAGTCCAGCTCGCCAGCACGCCGGGGAGGTGAGCCGCGCCGCCGGCGGCAGCGATGATGACCTCAATGCCCCGGCTCCGTGCGGTGAGACCATACTGCCGGGCTTTTTCCGGAGTGCGGTGCGCGGATATTACATTGACCTCATAATCAATGCCGAGCTCTTTTAAGACATCCAGGGCTGGCTGGACAGCTTCGGCATCTGATTTTGACCCCATGACCACGCCGACCAATGGCATTTTTCTACTTCACCCCTCTTATATTTTAGCAATATCTTGGCGGTAATGACAGCCCTCAAAACGAATCCGGGGGATATTGACGTAAACCTTCTCCCGGGTCTCGGCCAGCGTTTTGTCTAATGCCACCACGGTGAGCACCCGACCACCATTGGTGAGCACTTCGCCGTTCGGGGCCAGCTTCGTCCCGGCGTGGAAAACAAGGATGTCTTTGTCTAAATCCCCGAGTCCGCTGATGGGGAAACCCGTTTTGTAGCTTCCCGGGTAGCCGCCTGAGGCCATTACTACCCCCACACAGGCGTCCCCGGTACATTCAACCTTCGCCTGGTTAAGCTTACCATTTATGACCGCCAGCATGATGTCCAGCAGGTCAGTTTTGAGTCGGGGCAAAATTACCTGGGCTTCCGGGTCGCCAAAGCGGGCATTGAATTCCAGCACCTTGGGCCCTTCCGGAGTAATCATCAGCCCACCATAGAGGATGCCCTGATATGGGGAGCCTTCCCGGGCCAGCGCCTTCACGGTCGGCTCCATAATGGTTGTCTGCACCGCTTTCTCCAAGTTTGGGCTGTTGAAGAAGGGCGGGCTATAGCTACCCATGCCGCCGGTATTGGGGCCCTGGTCGCCATCGTGGACTCGCTTATAGTCGCAGGCCGGTGCCATGGGCACGACAATTTGGCCATCGGTGAAGGCGAAGGCGCTCATCTCCCGGCCGGAGAGACATTCCTCAACGAGCACTTTGTCGCCCGCCACCCCCAGCGTCTTCACCTGCATAATGCTGGCCAGGGCATCCAGGGCTTCGGCGGTAGACCCGGCGACAATTACCCCCTTCCCCGCCGCCAGCCCGTCCGCCTTAACGACGATGGGCAGTTTCTGGTGCTGAATATACTCTGTGGCCAAGATATAGTCGGAAAAAGTAACACTGCGAGCACAGGGGATGCCGAATTTCTGCATCAGTTCCTTGGTGAAGGCTTTGCTGGTCTCAATCCGGGCCGCCTTTTTCGTGGGACCGAAAATAGGGATGCCAATAGTTTGAAAGTGGTCAACGATGCCTTCGGCCAGCGGCGCTTCCGGCCCGACGACCACCAGGTCAATACGGTTCTCCTGGGTGGCTTTAGACAGCCCCGCAATATTAGTCGGGTTGATGTTCAGGTTGCGGGCAATTTGAGCCGTCCCGGCATTACCGGGGGCGGCGTAAATCTCTTTCACCCTGGGGCTCCGGGCCAGCTTCCAGACGAGGGTATGCTCCCTGGCCCCACCCCCAACAACGAGTATTTTCAGAATTCACCTCCTGTGGCGAGACCGCCTCAGTTAGGTTAAAGGCTAGCCATTTACCAGCGAGATTGCTTCGTCACTGCGTTCCTCGCAATGACACACACGAAGGGGCTTCGCCCCTTTCACCCTCGTGTCATTGCGAGCCATCCGCCTCAGGCGGAGGCGAAGCAATCTCATAGGTCGCAGTACATATCTCGCCATTCCTTGTTGGCAGCATTAACTAGATTGAGCTTGTCTTGCCTCGAGCCGCCTTTTATCTGCTTCTCTCTAATGATGGCACCTTCAATATCACCACATACTTCGTAATAGACGAGCTTAGTGAGATTGTATTTCTTCGTAAAGCCTTCAATCAATCCGCTCTTGTGCTCATACACTCTTCTCTTCAGGTCGTTGGTAACACCTGTGTATAACACAGTATTTCTGGAATTGGTCATTATGTAAACGTAATATTCCTTTTTCAATTCACCGAGATTGCTTCGTCATTTTACACCTTGGTGTCATTGCGAGCCATCCACCTTAAGTGGAGGCGAAGCAATCTCCTCAAGTTCATCCAGATTGCTTCGTCGGCTGCGCCTCCTCGCAATGACACACAGGAAGGGGCGAAGCCCCTTCAGACTACGCCCTTAATACCCTATTTCTGCCTCTGAAGTAATTCCCATTCTCCAGCCGAGTAAACCACATTAGGAGTTCCAACACCGTAAATCCAACATTCCCGATTATGCTCTCGCATAAGCTTGTCCATTTCTACGGCGGGGATGCTTTCCTTGAATTCATAGATGTGGACATTGCCGAGTCGATATCCAGGCCAGAAAATTAGCAAATCCTTTTCACCCTTTCTCTTTTTGAACCAAAAAAGCTTACCGCCTTCCTTTTCCATAGCGTGCCCTCCTTCCCGGCGATTTATTACTCCCACTCTATAGTTGAGGGGGGTTTGGAGGTGATGTCGTAAACCACGCGGTTGACGCCGGGGACTTCATTGACGATGCGGGTGGAGATACGGGCCAGAACATCATAGGGCAGGCGTGCCCAGTCGGCAGTCATGGCGTCCTCGCTGGTGACGGCGCGGAGGGCAATCAGATAGCCGTAGGTACGGTAGTCGCCCATCACGCCCACACTCTTGACATCGGTCAGGACGGCGAAGGTCTGCCACAACTGACGGTAAAGCTTGGCTTTCTTAATCTCGTTCATGACAATGAAATCGGCCGAGCGCAGTATCTCCAGCTTCTCTTTGGTGACCTCGCCGATAACGCGGATGGCCAGCCCGGGTCCGGGAAAGGGCTGGCGCCAGACCATCTCTTCCGGCATGCCGAGTTCAAGCCCCACCCGCCGCACCTCATCCTTAAACAGGTAACGCAGGGGCTCAATGAGATGGAGGCGCATCTTGGCTGGCAGTCCACCAACATTGTGGTGGGTCTTGATTTTGGCTGAGGCGGTGCTGCCTGAGGCCGCGCTCTCAATAACATCGGGGTAAAGAGTGCCCTGTGCCAGAAAACCAACCTTGCCTATTCTATTGGCTTCCTCTTCAAATACCTTGATAAACTCATCACCGATAACCTTGCGCTTGGTCTCCGGGTCAATGACCCCTCTCAGACGGTCAAGAAACCTATCGGTAGCATCCACATATCTAATCGTCATGCCCATGTTGAGTCGGAAGACGCTGAAAGTCCGCTCCACCTCCTCGCGGCGGAGCAGACCATTATTAACAAAGATACAGGTGAGCTGGTCGCCGATGGCGCGATGGATAAGGGTGGCGACAACAGCGGAATCAACGCCGCCGGAAAGGGCGCTGATGACCTTGCCATCGCCGACCTGCGCCCGAATTCGGCCGATGCTTTCCGTGATGAAGCTACCCGGCGTCCAGTTGCCCTGGCAGCCGCAAACTTTATAGGCAAAGTTTTTTAGAATGGCCTTGCCCTGCGGAGTATGGATTACTTCCGGATGAAACTGGAGGCCAAAAATGCCGTCTTTATTGCCCATGACGGCAACCGGTGAGTTCTCGGTGTAGGCCAGAGCCACAAAACCGGGCGGCATCTCTTCAATCCGGTCGCCGTGGCTCATCCACACTGTCAGCGGGTTTTCCAGACCGGCAAAGAGAGGTGAATCCACATCGCTCAGGTGCAGAATGGCATGGCCGTATTCCTGCTTGGTGCCGGGAGCAACCCGACCACCAAGTTGCTGGGTGATAAGCTGCATCCCGTAACAGATGCCCAGTATCGGTAGATGGCTTTCATAAACATAGGTGGGCGCCATCGGCGCACCGGTGTTATAAACGCTGGCTGGCCCGCCGGACAGGATGAACCCCTTGGGCTTCAGCGGCGCAATCTTTTCCCAGGGAGTATCGTGAGACACCAGCTCACAGTAGACATTACACTCGCGTATCCGTCGGGCAATGAGCAGGCTATACTGTGAGCCGAAGTCAATAACAATAATCGCCTCATGCTCGATGGCACCGACCGCCTCTTTAGCGACTGTCGGGCGCTCCCCACCCTTCTCCTTGGCAATCTCAAGGTAGGTGGAGACCTCAATATCGCCGCTGGTGGCGACGCGCCGGCTTCCTTCTACCGTCTGCTTTGACTCTTTATCTGCTGGCATTTATCTCAAACTCTATCCCTCATTTCAAGTGACCACGTTGCCTATATTATACCACCAACCCACAAACGGGGCACAAGAGAACCGCGAGTTTTTCGGCACTGGTTGACAAGCGGCACTTTTGGTGCTACTAATCAATTACCTGCTCCGGAGAATAGAAGCCGACAGGCGAAGGGAGAGTTAATCATAATGGACTGGAGTGAACTGGCTTTCATGGATGCCACGGCTCAGGCAGAACTGGTGCGGCGGCGGGAGGTCAAGCCCATTGAACTGGTGGATGCCGCCATCAAGCGTATTGAACGGCTGAACCCCACATTGAATGCAGTAGTCACGCCGATGTATGAGGAAGCACGTGCCATCGCCAGAGGCAAACTGCCGGATGGGCCGTTTACCGGCGTTCCTTTCCTACTCAAAGACCTGCTGGCCTCATATAAGGGCGTGCGCATGGCCTCCGGGTCGGTCTTTCAGCGCGACTTCGTCCCTGACCACGATAGTGAACTGGTAGTGCGGTTGAAGCAAGCCGGGTTAATCATTATCGGGAAGACCAACACACCTGAGCTCGGTATTCTGCCAACCACTGAACCCCGTCTCTTTGGGCCCAGTCGTAACCCCTGGGATACCGGTCGGACGACCGGCGGCTCCAGTGGTGGTACGGCGGCGGCCGTGGCCTCGGGCATGGTACCGATGGCACATGGCAACGATGGCGGTGGGTCAATCCGCATCCCAGCTTCATGCTGTGGCCTTTTTGGCCTAAAGCCAACGCGGGCACGCAACTCACTCGGTCCTGACTGCGGCGATATATTCAGCGGGCTTGTAGTTGAGCATGCCCTCACACGCTCGGTCAGGGACAGCGCCGCCCTGCTTGACGCTACCTCCGAACCCGATGTGGGTGACCCTTACTGGGCACCGCCACCAAAACGGCCTTTCCTGATTGAGGTTAACGCCGACCCTGAGCCACTGAGTATCGCCTTTACCACCGCCGCCGCGACCGGCGCCGCTGTGCACCCGGACTGCGTGGCCGCCGTCCGTGATGCGGCGGCCCTCTGCGACGACCTGGGCCATGAGGTAGTTGAGGCTAATTTCGAGATACCCGGGGAATTACTGACCCAGTGCTTTATGACACTTTGGTCAGCCGGATGTGCCTGGATGATAGATGGCATGGCTCAACTCAGTGGTCGCACCCCGACGCCGGACCAGTTTGAAACGCTCACCTGGGGGCTATATGAAATGGGGCGCACGCAGACGGCATCGGCTTACCTTCTGGCGGTGACGGGTCTGCAGAGAATATCCCGCCAGATTGCTCAGTTCTTCCGGGAGTATGATGTCTTGATAACACCGACTCTGGCTGAGCCACCCGTGCCACTGGGCACCTTTGACTCGCCCCCGGATGACCCACTTCGGGGGCTGATGCGGGCCGGTCAGTTTGTGCCCTTCACGCCCATCTGCAATGTCACCGGCCAGCCGGCCATGTCCGTGCCACTCTACTGGAATAGCGATGGCTTACCGGTGGGGGTGCATTTCATCGGGCGCTTTGGCGATGAGGCCACACTGTTCCGACTGGCGGCCCAGCTTGAGTCGGCCTGCCCCTGGGCGAACCGCCGGCCACGCGTTTCGGCCTGAGCCCAGGCTACTTAAGCTCAATGAGCACAATTTTAGACTGCAGGCCATCGAACCCGGTGGTGTCTCCGTAGGCGACGAGGGCGGCGATTTTCTTACCATCGGGGCTCCAGGTGATATCGGAGACTATGACACGCTGGCCGCCCATGTACTCCGGATGGCCGGGGTCGTTGAAGTAGGTCAGACGCTGTTTATTGGAGCCATCGGCATTCATCAGCCAGAGTTCGGTCTTGAGGTATTTCGCCCACTCCTGCCCCTCAACGGACTTGAAAACAAGGTTGAAGCCGGTGCTGGACATCCAGGCAATCTTCTTGCCATCAGGAGAATAGTGGGCGTGCTCGTCCCAATCGTTGGGCGTAGTGGTGAGATTGGTTAATTTCTGCGTGGCCAAGTCCATCTCGTAGATATCAAAACCCACATCCGATTGACCTTCGGCATTGGCACAGAAGAGTATCTTCTGGTCGTCACGGGTGAAAGCATGGCTCTCGTAGAAATAGTGATTCTGGCCGGGCTGGTAGGTCTTGATATTCTTGAGGTAGGGCTTATCGGCGATAACGAAGTCGGCGATTTTCAGTGCCCACTCGCCCCAGCTACTGCCCTCCGACCGGCCAAGCCTTTCTGCCCAGAATAGTTTCGTGCCATCGTGGGAGAAGTGAGGGTGGATAACAGCCCGGGTATTGAGAGGGTAATCCGTTAGTTGATAGAACTTCTCGCCGTCGCTGGTCATTAGCCATAAATCGCAGTTCACACCACTGCCGGGTATGGCCCAGCGAGCCAACTCCTTGGGGTTAGTTTCTTTTTCGGCAGTAAAGACAATGTAGTCGGCCGAAGGGTGCCAGGCAGAGTTGCCGTTAGACTTCTGCGGGCAGCCCGGCTTACCGCTGGTCAGGCTCTTTTCCTCCGAGCCATCCGGATTCATGACAAAAATGTCAACATATCCGTCCAGTCCGTACCTTTCAAAAACAATCTTATTGTTCTTATGCGACCAGTCCAGAGTCTTGACCCGCTTCTCAACGAGCGTCGTGATGTTTTTGACCGGCGGTGCATACTGAGTCGCTGGCGGGGATTCACCTGAGCTTGATTCTATCAGCCGACCACAGGAGCCAGCCAGCAGGACAGCTAAGCTAAGAGCCAGAAGAATGTAAAATATCCTCGCCGTGTGCCTCATACCACCATCGCCCCAGAGGAGGGAATCAGGGCTTGGCCAGCCCTTTAATGTAACGCCTGACCTCCTCATCATTCACCGACCGACCGGTGAAGGTGCTGGCATCCTGGGTGGCCAGCCACAGGGCGGCTTCGGCTATTTCCTCGGGGGTCTTCAGTCGACGCAGAGTTTCTTCCGTCAGACCCACTCTCTGGAAGACTACCTTGTAGCCATCGGTGGCTACGCCGCCTTCCGGGTAGAGGTCATTGACAGCGATGTTATACTGCTTCACTTCCTGGGCCAATCCCCAGCAGAAAAGTTCAATGCCGGCCTTCGTAATGCTGTAACAGACCTCGCCGGGAGGGGCTCGCCGCTTGGCGGCGGGGGAAGTCATGCAGATGATATTGCCGCTGCGCTGGGCTACCATGGTTGGCAGCACCGCCTTGGTGCAGAGGAAGGTGCCCCGCAGATTAACCCGCATCATCAAGTCCCAGCGCTTGATAGACAGGTCCAATATGGTGGAGTTGAAGTTGGCCGCGGCGTTATTGACCAGAATGTCTATTCGCCCGAATTCCTCCAGCGTCCGCCTGGCCATTCGCTCCACTTCTTCGTCAATAGTGATATCAGTTTTTATGGGCAGAGCGCGACCGCCAAAGGCACGAATCTCGTCCGCCGTCTGATATATGGTACCGGGGAGCTTTCCTCCTTCCTTTTCGGTACGGGCGGCAATGGCCACTGCCGCTCCCTCGCGGGCCAAGGTCAGCGCAATTGTTTTACCGATGCCCCGACTGCCTCCAGTGATAATCGCCACTTTTCCAGCCAGTTTCATTCTCTACCCCCAGAGTAAAAAGTCAGCCCGCCACCCGGGTGGGCTCAAGCTCAGAGTATAACATCAGGCCTGGGGGTGGTCAAGGACACCGAACTGGATGGCAACCCAGAGGCGGAAGACACCCCGGCTTGAAGCCAGCACCTCACCCCTTAAGTCCCCCCTCCCCCTGGAAAGGAAAGAGGAGAAATATAGAAAGAGGGGCGTTAGCCCCTCTTAGACACCCCAATTAGCTGGGCTGGTTAATCCACCATTTGCACTTTGAGCAGATTGGTGGAGCCGGGTTCGCCGAGCGGGATGCCGCCGGTGATGACAATAAGGCCGCCCGGTCGCACCACGCCGAGGTCCCTGGTCAGCCGGGCTCCTATGTCAAACAGCTCGTCCACCGATGACAGTTCAGTCGTCTCAAAGGGATAGACACCCCAGCGCAGCAATAACCTTCCTGACACGATTCGGCTCGGCGTCAGAGCCAGAATGGGAGCTCTGGGTCGGTATTTTGATACCCGCCCGGCGGTGCTGCCCGACCGGGTATAGGCTACAATGGCCGCTGCACCCAGGGTATGCGCAGTATAACAGGCATTATAGCTTATCAGCTCGCTCGTCTCCGGTTCCAGCCATATGGCCCGCTCGGTCAGCATCTGGTCGTAAGGCAATGCCTCTTCCGTCTCCTCGGCAATCCGGGCCATCATTCTCACTGCCTGGACCGGGTATTTGCCAATCGCAGTCTCCGCCGAGAGCATGACGGCATCAGTGCCATCCAGTATGGCGTTGGCCACATCTGTAGTCTCGGCTCGCGTGGGACGCGCCGAATCCACCATTGACTCCAGCATCTCAGTAGCGGTAATCACCGGCTTACCGGCCTGGTTACATTTCCGGATAATCTCCTTCTGGACCAACGGTACCCTTTCCAACGGGATGTCCACGCCGAGGTCGCCGCGGGCCACCATGATGCCGTCGCTCACCACCAGGATACGGTCGAAATTGTGCACCGCCTGCACCCGTTCAATCTTGACAACAAGGGGTGTGTCCCGAGCCTCCTCACGCAAAATGGCTTTCACATTAGTCACATCTTCAGCCGTGCCGACGAAGGAAAGGGCCAGAAAATCAGGCTGCTCTTTGAGAGCAAAGAGAAGATGCGCGCGCAGCGATTCCGTAATGAAGGGGGCCGAACTCCGCATGCCCGGTACCGCCAGGCCGCGTTTTTCCGTCAGGCTGCCGCCGACGATAACCCGGCACTTTACTTCCGTGCCTTTTATCTCCAGCACTCTGAGCTGTATTAGCCCATCGTCAAGCAAAATGGTATTCCGTACTTTCACATCTTGGGCCAGATAAGGCAGGCTCACCGGTAGGATTGTGGCATCGCCAGTCAGTTCCCGCGTAGTCAGCACTACCTCGGCGCCTTTCTTCAAGATGACCCGCCCACCTTGCAGACTCCCGATGCGATATTTGGGTCCGGGCAGGTCCATGAGGATAGCCACCTTGATGCCCAGCCGCTGGCTCAATTTCCTTATCGTCTGAATGTAGCCAGAGTGTTCTTTTTGAGTGCCATGAGAGAGATTAAGCCGGGCAATATCCATACCCGCCACGATGAGTCGCTCCAGCACAGTCGCTGAGCTGGTAGCCGGGCCAATAGTAACGACAATCTTGGTTCGCCGACTAAACAATCTGGAACGCTTCATAACCTTCTTCCAAATGACGACTCCAGCCTGATTGTAACCCTTTTTCTAGAGGAGAAGCAAGAAGGCTAACCGAAGCATCTAAGAGGGGGAGTTTACTGTTCTTGTTCAGAAAGATGGTGATACTTACTAATAACCCCCCAATTTTCGGAATACGCTAACCCACCCCCCTAACCCCCTTCCCTTAAAAAGGGCTTTGCCCCAAAAGACCTGCGTCCATGTCACCCTGAGTATAGCGAGGGGTCTGGGTGTGGTGGGGACTATCTGTGCACCGCCAGCCCCACCCACAGATTCTTCGTCACTCCGTTCCTCAGAATGACATTTGAGGCAAGACCATTGAAAAGGGAAGGGGGATGTTTCATAAGAGGGACTTCGTCCCTCTTAACGCCCTAGAGGATGGTGGGGGCTCCACCTCTCTTTTACTCTCCTTAGTTTTATGGGCTCCTAGACCGGCGAAGCCCCTCTCCAGAGCCTCTCCACAGACTACCCAATTTGGGTGTCTAAGAGGGGCGGACGCCCCTTTTTCTTTTTCTTCCCCCTCTCCTTTGAAGGAGAGGGGGATACAGGGGGTGAGGTGAGTGAAAATATATCAGAGTGTCACTAAGGTAGTGAACGAGTACATTTACTTGCCGTATCTATCAGGTATTGTCTATAATAGGGGAGGAATAAGAAGACCACTGAGAAATTGGCTCCTTTCAGTGGTAGCTCCGCTTCCCCCAGCGGGGCATAACAGCTTTGCTGGAAGTGTGACCGGATAGCTGTTTTCAGCAGTGTCAAAATTAAAGAGGGTGGGTGATTAAGTGGACAAGCACGGACTGGAGAATATTCGCAACCTGGTATTACTGGGCCACAGCGGCACTGGCAAAAGCTCCCTTTCCGAGGCTATTTTATTTACGGCCGGGGTAATCAACCGCCTGGGCAAAATAGACGAAGGAACTACTACCTCAGACTATGACCCGGCTGAGGTGAAACGGAAGATTAGTATTAATCTATCAGTCCTGCCCTGCCTGTGGAAGGGAAACAAGATTAATATACTGGATGCCCCGGGCTATTCCGACTTCGCCGCCGAGGTCAAAGCTGGGATACGGGTGAGTGAGGGAGCCATAATTGTCGTCAGCGCTGCGGCTGGCGTCGAGGTTGGTACTGAACAGGCTTGGGCCTATCTTCAGGAAGCCAATATACCGCGCTTTATTCTAGTCAACAAAATGGACCGTGAAAACGCCGATTTCTACCGAACGGTAAAGGAGCTCCAGGCTAAATTTGGCATAAGGTGTCTGCCGATACAGCTGCCCATCGGTGCCCATACCGATTTTCAGGGCATTGTTGACCTGCTAGCGATGAAAAGCTACACCAGCTCAGCCGCCAAAGAGGGGGAAATACCCGCCGGCCTCCAGCCACAGGTCGCATCATTTAAGGAAAAACTGGTTGAGTCTGTGGCTGAGCTGGACGATGCCCTGCTGGAGAAGTACCTGGGCGGGGAAGAACCCAGTCCGCCGGAACTTACGGGCGGCTTACGCCGAGGCATAGCCTTGGGCAAGATTGTGCCTGTTCTAGCTGCCTCCGCTCTACAGAATGTCGGCACCAGTCTGCTGCTGGACGCGATAAACAGCTATATGCCCGCGCCCAAAGAGCGGCCGGTACTTATTGGCGACCCGGCTAAACCAGAATCAATTACGCCCAGTGAAGAGGCACCGCTGGCCGCTTTGGTGTTCAAGACCACGGCTGACCCTTATGTCGGTAAGCTTACCTATTTCCGCGTCTATAACGGTTTTCTTGACAGCAACTCCCAGGCCTGGAACTCAACCCGCGGCGAAGCCGAGCGTATCGGTCAATTGTATACTATCAGGGGTAAGAACCAGGAGGCCGTGGCACAGGTCAGAGCCGGAGATATCGGGGCCGTGGCCAAGCTCAGCCTGACGGCCACCGGTGATACATTGTGCACCAAGGACAAACCGGTGAAGATTGTCCCCATTTTCTTCCCGGAGCCAATTCTGAGCAAGGCAGTCTATCCCAAGACTAAGGCTGACCTGGACAAGCTGGGTGCCGCTCTATCCCGGCTTACGGAGGAAGACCCCACCCTGCGGATGCATCGAGACAGCGATACGATAGAGACTGTCATGTCGGGGATGGGTGAAACACAATTGGAAGTCGCTGCCGAAAAGATGCTGCGCAAGTTCGGCGTAGGGGTTAATCTAGAGATACCCAGGGTACCTTACAAGGAGACTATTACTACCACCACGAAAGCCGAATTTAAGCACAAGAAGCAGACCGGCGGTCACGGTCAGTACGGGCATGTTTTTCTGGAATTAGAACCGCTACCTCGTGGCAGTGGTCATGAGTTTGCCGATAAGGTAGTCGGCGGCCGCATACCCAAAAACTATATTCCGGCCGTGGAGAAGGGAGTCAACGAGGCCGCTCAGGAAGGGGTTCTGGCACGCTACCCGGTCACTGATGTCAGGGTAACGGTATTTGATGGTAGCTTCCATCCGGTAGATTCGTCCGAAATTTGTTTCAAAATTGCCGGGGCGGGTGCCCTGAAAAAGGGGCTGACCGAGGCGCAACCGGTTATCCTTGAACCGATAATGAATATCAGCATAAGAGTCCCTGAAGACTACACCGGGGATATTATCGGCGACCTGAATACCAAGCGCGCCCAGGTGCAGGGGATGAACCGGGAGGATGGCACCCAGGTGATTCAGGCCCAGGTGCCACTGGCCGAGATTCAGCTCTACGCCATTGACCTGAAGTCAATAACCCAGGGCCGCGGCACTTTTACCATGCAGTTCAGCCACTACCAGGAGGTGCCGGCCCATGTTGCCCAGAAAATTATCGCGGGGCGGCAGGCGGAGAAGGCTTCAAGTTAGAGACGAGTAAAGTGAAGGGGGCGCTCACGCGCCCCCTCTTACTAGAATCTTAGCGGGGCCCCCGCAAAATCTTCGATTTTGCGGGGTTTATTTTACTGCGCCAGCAGTTCCTTGACCTTCTGGACAAAGGCCGGCAACACTTTCTTCCAGTCGCCCACGACGCCATAGCGGGCTTCCTTGAAGATATTGGCTTCGGGGTCTTTGTTGATGGCGACAATGACTTTGGAGCTGGAACACCCAGCCATGTGCTGGCTGGAACCAGAGAGAGCCACGGCAATATAGAGTTCCGGGGTGACAATCTTGCCGGTAAGGCCTACCTGCGCCGAATCGGGTAGCCAGCCATTATCGCAGACCGGTCGGCTGGCCCCCACCGCCCCCTTGAGCATCTTGGCCAATTCCTCCAGTTGCTTGAAGCCATCGGCACTACCGATGCCGCGCCCGCCGCTGACCACCACGGGAGCATCCTCCAGCTTAATCCCCTTGACCTCTTCCTTCACCTTCTGCAGAACCTTGGTCTTAACGGCAGAAGCATCCAGACCGGCGGCGATGGTAACTACTTCGCCTTTCCGGGAGGCATCCCGCTCCAGGGCTGACATCACCTTAGCCCGGACGGTAGCTATCTGTGGGTCAGTGGTGTAAGCAAAGATGGCCCGAGCATTACCGCCATAGACTGGTTTGGTCGGCGAGAGCTGTTTCGTCTCCGGGTCAATAGCCAGAGCCACGCAGTCCATGGTCGCCGCCGTGCCCAGTCGGAAAGCCACCCTGGACGCCAGGTCACGACCAATAGTAGTCTGACCAAAGAGAATAATCTTCGGCATTACCTGCTTGGCGACTTTTTCCATGACGGCGACATAGGTCTGTGTCTGATAGTCGGCCAGCAGAGGGTCGTCAACAACATATACTTTGTCCGCGCCAAAGGCAATGGCTTCCTGGGCCAGCCCGCTGACATTACTGCCCGCCAGCACGGCCGATAGCTCCTGCCCCAGGTCACTGGCCAATTTCCGGCCACAACCGAGCAACTCAGTAGCCATACCACTTAGCTTACCTTCAGCCGCCTCAGCGAAAACCATAACACCTTTATTATCTGCCATACAATTTACCCCCTTAATTTAGTTCCGCTCTAGCCTAAAGCGCCTTAACTTCCCGGAGTCTCTGGGCCAGCTTAACCGCCGCCTCCTCAGGAGTATCAGCCGTAATGACTTCGCACTTGCCCTCGCGCACCGGCTGGAACAGTTTCACCAGTTTGGTGCGTCGGCCAGCCGCACCAATCGTGGCCGGGTCAACACCGATATCAGCCGGTTTCCAGACAGTAGGCTCCTTCCGCTTGGCGGCCATAATCCCTTTTATGGTGGGGTAGCGGGCGGCGCCAATCTCGTTGCTCACGGTGATTAGCGCCGGCAGGGTTACTTCAACCACCTCGTAGCCATCTGCCGTCACGCGCTCTACCTTGACTTTGCCGTCAGCGGCCTCCACCTTCTTGGCAACAGTCACACTGGGCAGGCCCAGTATCTCAGCGATGGCTGAGCCAACCTGCCCGGAATCCCAGTCAGAAGCCTGCCGACCGCAGAAGATAAGGTCGAACTTGCCTACTTTCTTGATAGCCATCGCCAGGGCATAGGCTGTCGACCAGCTATCGCCCTCGGCAAAAGCCGGGTCCTCCAGCAGAATCAGTTCGTCCGCACCCATTGATAGTGGCTTCTTGACCACATCCCGCAGAAGGTTGACCCCCAGGCTTATCGCCGTGATTTTGCCACCCTTGGCATCCTTGATTTTTAAGGCGGCCTCGACGGCTTGCTCGTCAAAGGGGCTGATGACGGGCGGCACACCTTGGGGCGGCACCACCTTGTTGGTGGCAGTATCAACCTTGAAAGTGGCGGGTGGTGCCTCAGGGTCAATCACCTGCTTGCAGCAAACAATCATGTCCACAGTGTCTCTTCCTCCTTATGTTTATTGTTTCCTAAACCGCACCTGAGGTTAAACCCAAGTGAATAATTTAGCATCTCGGCCACTCGGCGTCAAGTTTCTGTACTGATACTCACGACACGGTCGATACCACTTAAGTCCTGTGTTACTTCAATACTGGCTTTGGGGAAAAGGCTTCGCAAAAGCCGTGTTACGGCTTCCTTTTGCCCCATCCCAATCTCAAGGAGCAATGAGCCACCGGGATTAAGTTTGGCCTCCGCCTGATGGCACAATCGGCGTATCTTCTCCAGACCATCCACGCCGCCGTCCAGCGCCAGTGAAGGCTCAAAACCATGCGTGTTTACGCGGGATAATTCTCGTTCCCGGACATAGGGCAGGTTAGCTAAAATAAGGTCGACTGGTTCAGAGAGCGGGTCAAGCAAATCGCCCGCTAGCCGGCAAACTCTATCGGCTACACCATACTTTTGACAGTTCGGCCAAGCAACCCTGAGCGCCGCCGCCGAGATATCGGTGGCATATATTTTCACACTGGATAAATTTACCGCCAGGCTGATGGCAATCGCCCCACAGCCGGTACCAATATCAGCAATCGTGGCGACCGCGTGTTCTTTGGCCAGAGCAATAGCTCTTTCCACCAAAAGTTCTGTTTCAGGGCGCGGGATGAGGACATTAGGGTCAACATAGAAGTCAAGACCATAGAACTCACGATGGCCAGTAATGTAGGCACTGGGCTCACCGGTCAGGCGGCGCCCAGCCAATTGCCAGAATTTTTTGTCCTCTTCCGGGGTCAGCTTGCGGTCAAGGTCCGAATATAGCTCAACCCGGCTTATACTCAGCGCATGTCGCAGTAATATTTCAGACTCAAGGGGGGAATCTTCAACATGGTGAGCGGCCAGAACCTGCCGGGCTCGACCCAGCGCCTGCCGGATGGTCACGCCAACTGCCCCGTCAGTTTTTTCGCCTGGTCATCGGTGGCCAAAGCATCAATGAGCGAGTCAAGTTCTCCCGTTAGAATCCGCGTCAAATTGTGGAGGGTGAGGCCAATGCGGTGGTCGGTAACCCGGTCTTGCGGGAAGTTGTAGGTTCGGATTTTCTCGGCGCGTTCCCCCGTGCCAACCTGAGAACGGCGTTCCTGGGTTATTGCCTCCTCCTGTTTCTGGCGCTCTATCTCGAAAAGCCGGGCCCGGAGCACGGCCATCGCCTTCGTCTTGTTTCTTAACTGGGAACGCTCGTCCTGACAGACCACGACCATGCCCGTGGGCAAATGAGTAATTCGCACGGCGGTGGCTACCTTGTTGACATTCTGCCCACCGGCACCGCCACTATGGTAGATGTCAACCCTGAGGTCGGCCGGATTAATATCCAGCTCTACCTCGTCGGCTTCAGGGAGTACGGCTATGGTGGTGGTTGAAGTGTGGATTCGGCCGGAAGACTCAGTAACCGGGACTCGCTGTACCCGGTGCACGCCCCTTTCGTATTTAAATCGACTGAAGGCGCCCTTACCCCGGACCTCAAAGATGATTTCCTTAAAGCCACCGATGCCGCTTTCACTGGCACTGATGATGTCTACCTCCCAGCCCTTTGACTGGGCATATCGACTATACATACGGAAGAGGTCGGCGGCAAAGAGTCCCGCCTCCTCACCACCCGCCCCGGCCCGGATTTCCACGATGATATTCTTCTCATCGTTTGGGTCTTTCGGCACCAGGACCCGTCTCAATTCTTGGAGCCGATGTTCCAGTTGCGCCTCAAGGCTGACTACCTCCTGCTTGACCAGAGCCGCCATCTCCTCATCCAGCCCCTCTTTCAGCATGGCTCTGGTCTCCTCCAGCGTCTTGGCCGTGGTCTTGTACTGCCGGTACTTCCCGACCACATCTTCAATTCTGGCTCTCTCCTGCGCCAGCTTCTGTAGTTGTTTTGGGTCAGCGTTGACCGAGAAGCCCAAGGCAGCAATCTGCTGCTCCAGTTCCTGATAGCGCCGCTCCATGGTTTCCAGTTTGTCCCACATTACCGTAGTTCCTGCGCCTAAATTATATCACGGGCATGGCTCACGCTCAAAGCGGATACCATAAAAAGGTGGACTTAAGCTATGTCTTCGCCGCCACCCTTGTCCCCGGCCAGATGCGTCCGCCGGGTTCTACCCGCCCATCTCTCTCCACCACGACATCATCACCCAGCACAGCCCCGACGACAACAGAATTAGCCTCCAAATGGCAATTGTCTGCCAGGATAGAGCTCTTGACCGTGGCTTTCGGCCCCATTCTGACCTTCCGCCAGATAACAGATTGTTCAATCACACTGTCTTCTAGAATGATGCCTCCCGGGCCAATAACCACCGGGCCAGTCAACTTCACCCGGGGCCCAATTGTGCAGTTGGCCCCGATCACTGCCGGCCCCAATATCTTGGCCGTCGGGTGTATCCGGCTGCCTTCGTGGACGACTACCTCTTTACCTGGCGGCAATCGGTACTGCTGACACTGGCCACTCAAAAGGTCGCGATGTAGCTGGAGGTATTTTTCTGGGGTGCCCATGTCCATCCAGTAACCCGAAAAAGGATAAGCGTAAAACGGCTCTCCCTGGGCCAGCATCTGTGGAAATACATTGCGTTCAAAACTAACTTGAGTTCGGGATGGGATTTGAGACAGGACAGCCGGCTCTATGAGCCAAGCACCGGCGTTAATCATGTTGGTGGTTACCTCATTCTGGCTGGGCTTCTCCAGAAATCGTGTAACTCTACCGTAGGTGTCGGTCTCTACCAAACCATAGCTGGTAGGGTCATCCACGGGTGTAATAGCGATGGTTGCCTTTGCCCTCTTTTTTTGGTGCAAGTCTATCATAGCTGTAAAATCCAGGTCAGCGAAGATATCACCGTTCAACACCAGAAAGGTCTCATCCAGATACCTTTCGGCATTCCTTACTGCTCCAGCTGAGCCCAGAGGGGCATTCTCCGTAGAATAATAAATCCTGACTCCAAACTCACTATCACCAAGATAGCTCTCGATAGGTCGAGCCAGATGGCCCTGCGCCAGAACGATATCCCTTATCCCGTGTCGGCTGAGGTGGCGGATGACATACTCCAAAAATGGCGTATTAACCACTGGCACCATAGCCTTGGGTGTATTGATGGTAAGGGGTTCCAGTCTGGTTGCCTTTCCACCCACCAGAATAACTGCTTTCATCAGTCTACCTTTAACATCAAGCTTCTATTTGGTTCAGGACTTTAATTTTACCATACCTGGCAAAATTAGTTGATTGACTCACCCCCTCTCCTTGGGACGGAGAGGGGGAAGAGGAGAAAAGAGTGGCTTCGCCCTTCTTAGATGCCCCGTAAACGGCTCTTGCAGAACAGATAATTATTGCCTACAATGCTAAGCATAGGATGCTAGTTTGAAACCACGGCTCTTTTTCAGACGGCTAGCCAAAGGAAATTTGTGAGGGAGGTGAAAGTAAGGTGAATCGTGAACTGCGACCCAAGCCTGATTGGCTGAAACCCCTATTCCCATGGGAACAGCGCTTCGTTATTGTGAACGGGCGAACCATGGCCTATATTGACGAAGGCGACCGCAATGCTCGACCAGTTCTTCTTTTGTCGGGTAATCCCACCTATGGATTTCTCTACCGCTTTTTTATCGGGCCGCTGACACAAGCCGGCTACCGTGCCATTGCCCCCGACTGGGTGGGTTGTGGTTATTCCGACCATCCCCGCGTTGACGAGGCCTTGACTATGCCCCATCATATCACAGACCTGGTATCGCTGATGGACCAGCTTGAACTCCGCGGCTTTGTCATTGTTGGTCAGGACTGGGGTGGCCCGCAGGGCGTAGGGGCGGCACTTCAGCGCCTGGAACGATTGTCCGCTCTCGTTCTGATGAACACCTGGCTCTTCACGGGCTACGTCGGTCGTTTCCATGCCTCGCCGCGACCGTGGACAACCTGGCACGCACCACTCATCGGCCAGTTCTTTATGAAGCGGAATAAGGTGCTCTCACACGGCGGGCCCACGCTGGTGACTCGCCGTGGGCTGACTGAAACCGAAGGTCGGGGCTACCACCATGTCTTTGATGAGCCTGACTCCGACCATGTTGTCCTCACCTGGCCACGCACCATCCCCCTGCGCGAGGGAGACCGTGGCTGGGCAGACATGCTGTACATTGAGCGCCGCTTGCCGGAGCTGGCCAGTATCCCCACCCTTCTCCTCTGGGCACCCGAGGACAATGTCTTCACCATTGAATATGCTAACCGCCTTAAAGAACTGATACCACACGCCGAGGGACCAATCACTTTTGACAAAGCCGCCCACTTTTTGCAGGATGACCGCGGCCCGGACTTGGCCAAGGCCATTGCTGAATTCCTGAATCGCACGGTAGGGAGGGTACCATGAAATTCATTGTGCCGACGACTGAAGAGCTCTCGTATCTCCGCGCTGACCCATTACTCTGGGAGCAGGAGTTAGATGTCCGCCCGGATGTGGCCGAAGCTATTGAGAAAGTGATTGGTAAGCGGGCCGGCCGTGTCTACTGGCGCTCAGAACATGACCACCTGTACGCGCTGGAACTGGCTGACCTGGGAAAAGGCCGACCTTCAATGGCCATGGTCTATGGTTTCTGGGACCGCTATGAGCCACGCCCGCCCGAGCACGAAATTGATGCCGACCTGCTCAACTTCATGGTGTGGTTCGCTTCCATTACTACCTCGCTTAATCCCGACGATGTGCCGCTGGTGGCACAGTTTGCCGAGCGGCAGACGGGTAGTGTGCCGACCACCTGGCCTAAAGGCTCGGTTCGGCGCACGCCGGAGGAGCGTTTTGTCAACCTGCCGGGCTATCCCTACGCGCCCAAGTATGTTGAGGTAGAAGGGCTGCGCCTAGCCTATGTTGAGCAGGGCACCGGCGACCCTATCCTGATGCTCCACGGCGAACCAACCTGGGGCTATCTATACCGCCACATGATACCACCGCTGGCAGAAGTTGGTCGCGTCATCGTACCCGACCTCATTGGGTTTGGTCGCTCGGACAAGCCGGTAGCCGATAATGCCTATAGCTACAAGGCACATGTCCGCTGGATACGGAAGTTCATCCAAACGCTCGACCTCAAGCGCATCACGCTGATTGGTCAGGACTGGGGCGGGCTAACCGGCTTAAGGGTAGTCGCCCAGATGCCCGAACGATTCAGTCGTATTGTAGCGATGAATACCGGCATACCGGATGGGCGGGGAGACGGGCGCGGGGGCGGGCGGGCCTTTATGCAATGGCGCTATTTCTCACAACGCCAGCGCGAGCTTGACCTACCGGCCATGATGAAAAATGCCGTGCGCCGTGGCCTCACCGATTCCGAGGCGGCGGCTTACGGAGCGCCCTTCCCGTCCAAGGAATATCAGACCGGGGCGCTGGTTTTCCCGCGACTGGTGCCCACGCGCCCTGACCATCCCGGGGCTTACGATAACCGCATGGCTATTGAGGTACTCAAGGCCTTGAACCTGCCCGTGTTACTGCCATGGGCGGGCGGCGACCCGATAACGGCAGAGGGAGAAACGGCCCTGCGGCGTATCTTCAAGAACTGCGCCCCGCCGCTTTCCATTCCTGAGGCAGGCCATTTTATCCAGGAAGACGCTGGTGAAAAAGTGGCGGGGCACATCCGTGCCTGGCTGGCAGCCATGCCGAGCGCATAAGGTTAAATCGTTAGCTGACGCTGCCGTGCCGCAGGGTAACGGCGGTCACCACGGAGATAACGACGGCGAAGCCAATCAGGACGGCAAGCTGAACACCGACATCCAGCAGGTTCTTGCCAGCGAGCATGATATCACGCAACCCCTCCACAGCATAGGTCAAGGGCAGGATTTTAGCCAGCCACTGCAGGTAATCAGGCATCTGTTCCACCGGCCAGAGCAGACCGCAGAGAAAAACCTGGGGCAGGATAATCAGAGGGATGAACTGAATCATCTGGAACTCGTTGCGGGCGAAGGTTGAGATGAAGATGCCCAGGTTGACCGCCCCGGCGATGATGACCACCTGAAAAACAAAAATTTGCCACAGGTCGCCATGGAAGTTGACATCCAGGACATAAATGGTGAAGAAGAGCACAATCAGCGTCTGGGTCAGAGCAAAGATGAAGAAGCCGCACAAATAGCCGACCACGATATCCATACGCGATACCGGTGAGGCCATCAGGCGTTCCAGCGTGCCCTGCGAGCGCTCTCTTAAGAAGCTAATCCCAGTTAGTAAGAAGCTGAAGAAGAGGGCCAGGGTCGCCAGCAGAGCGGGAGCGATGTAATCCAGCATATTACTCTCCGGGAAACTCAGGCCGATAAGGGTCATCACCACGATGGGCACCAGCATAATCATGACAATTGTCCGGCGGTCGCGGACTATCTGCTGGACAATCCGGCCAGCGACGGTCAGTGCCTGACTAGACATGGCTCCTGTCCTCGCGGTGGATAAAATAGAGAAAAGCGTCTTCCAGGCTGGCGCCGGGCTGGCTGGTGGCTTGCTGTAGTTCGTGGGGAGTGCCCACAGCAATGACTTTACCCTCACGCATGAAGGCCAGCCGGTCACAATGGGCGGCATCATCCAGGCTGTGGCTGGAAATGACAATCGTGGTGCCCTGCCTGGTCAGAGCCGTAAAATATGCCCAGAAGGTAACTCGTAGCTCCGGGTCGAGGCCAACGGTTGGTTCGTCCAGCAACAGCAGGGGCGGATTATGAACGATGGCGCAGGCCAAGCTCACCCTCTGCTTCATGCCGCCACTCAGCTTAACCACCGAGTCCTTGCGCCGCGACCACAAGTCCACCAGCCGGACGACCTCCTCCACCCGGCGGGCTCGTTCACTTCGGTTGCTCATCCCGTAGACCCGGGCAAAGAAGTCCACATTCTGTGTAATGGAAAGTTCGTTGTACAGGGAGTGCAATTGTGGCATGTAGCCCAGGCGGTGGGCTATTTTCCTTGAGGGCTTCTGCCCCAATATGAGGACACTGCCGAATTTTGGTTTCAGGAGACCGACGAGCAGGCGAATGAGCGTGGTTTTCCCGGCACCATTCGGGCCGAGCAGGCCGAAGCTGATACCGGTGGGGACCTGTAGTGATAGCTCATTGAGCGCCTTTAAGCCATTGTAGCTAAAGGAAACCTTATTAACCTCAACCGCCACACCACTGAAGCGCTTCTCGGCCATAGTTGCCATAAGGATACTTTGAATTTCCGGCGAAATCAAGTAGCCTGTTGACTAACCCCATCCCCCTCTATCCCCCTTCCCCTGAGAGGGGCGTTGTATCAAAAGCCCATATTCTCAAGCACTTTTGGAACAACTGCCTCTTTTGTATCAAAAGTCCAGAAGGTTGGTTCAAGCCCCAGTTCATAAATTGACTGGATAAGGACACAGATATTATGACACAAAACCTTACAAAGTACCTCATTGACCTGAGCGATAGGAGTTTTAGCTCTAACCGAGCTACTGAACTTACCCTTAATCATAGAGAAGACAGTCTCCACATTAGACCGCTTATGGTAGTGAGCCAAGAAAGCATCCCGATTGAAGTTGTAGAAATGCCACATTCGGTTCCAGAGACCATCAAACTTATGATGGTTATCTCCCATACCAGTAGAATTAGACTTGAAAGGAATGTAAGCTACTCCACCTTGCGCTTGAACGGCATGGAGATTTCTCCGGTCAGAGTATGCCTTGTCAGCCGAGACCTCATTGATACTGAAAGTCTTGGCTGTGTTATTGACCAGTGGAGGCAGTTGAGTAGTGTCAGCCGATTCAAACGGAGTAGCTTCTACGCTAGTAACGATGTGAGTAGTAATACCACACATAAGGTGAGTCTTAACCCACGTCTGCTTACTGCGTTGCTTACCGTATTTATGGTCAAACCAGCGAGAGTAGGTAGTGGTGCTAAAGCCAGAGGAATCAACGGCAAAGTCAGTCTCTATGGCTCTGAGTGGACTTGCACTTTGCTCAATAAGGACTTTCAGGAGCGGAGTCAGTTCTGGATTCTCAAGGTAACGGGCATTGCTGGCAAAGGATGGAGCCTTAACGACCAGTTCCTTTGTCTCCGCTTCTCTCAGGGCAGACATGAATCGTCTGCCGGACATGGTGCTGTAGACCTTGTAGGTAACTCCGAAAACCACATCAGCCAGTGGGAGTCTTGGCCGACCGAATCTATATTCCGGTTGGGAAATGCCGTTGCACAGGTCACGGAGCAGGTCAACAAAGCGTTCCTGTTCGTGCATCTGAGCGTTGTCGTAGGTGGGCCATTCTTGAGTGCAAGTCATTTTGACCGACCGAGTAATGGTCTCGCTACCATCCACTCTAGTCTCTTTCTGAATAGTGAACTCTACAGCGTGCACGTGCTTACATGGCTGTTGCCGTTTCTCAAAGTCTGGGCAAGTGCAGAATGGGTGGCCGTGGTCAAGGCTTACGATGTAAGTCCCATTGCCAGACTGGGAAGGTACTTTCCAGCCTACGGGCGTCTTTACTATCTTGCTGTTCTGGGCTATAACCAATCCTCTTTCTTCTCTCGCATCCATCTTGATTCGCTCCTTAACTCTTTATTACAAGCCTATAATACCATACTAAGTATGGGGTTGTCAATACCCCACTATATAAATATTTTTCTAAAACCTATTGACTTTACCGTACTTAGTATGGTATACTTATTCCAAATGGATGATAGCCAGACCCTAATAGCTAGTCTCAAGGCAAAGGGCTGGGGAAACAAAACAATCGCTGAGGCCATCGGCGTCACCGTAAATGCCGTAGAAAAATGGCAAGCTGGCGGCAGAAACATCAGTCCGTCCCATGTAATCCTACTCAATCAACTCACTAAGAAGAAACTACCGAAGAGAAGGCGAAATGTGAAAGGTGGTCATGCTGAGGTGAACAAATGAGTGAGGAACTAATTCAAAAAGGATTAACAGAGAACGGAATCAAGGTAGGGAACTATGAGTATTATCCTCTTGGTAATACTACGTTAAACCAGTTGAAGAAATATAAAATCGTTCCTAAACTTGACTACAAAGAATACGGGACAAGAAAGCCAGATGCTCTATTAGCAGACCGCCGGAACAAAGATGATGTGAGAATAATTGCCGTTGTTGAATACAGAGATATTGGCAAGTTTGATTCGCAAGAAGATAAATTAGACAACATTCGACAGTGCAATGACGTCTGCCAAGTATTAAAAGCGGAAGTTGGAATAGCAACAGACTCCTCTTCATTTGTATGGTTTAATCCTAGACAGCCCAACGCTAACGATGAATATGAAGACAAGACGACAAAGACTCTCAGGAGTTTCACGCTAATTCTGGATGAAAATGGGAACGACTACATTAAGGAATTCACCATAGACCAAAAACAGAATGAGCCAGACCTTACAAAACTGAACATTAAAACTAGGAAAAGCATCCAGAACCTAGAATTGGTAAGAAAGAGCATAAGCCCAACAAACTCAAAACTCATCAAAGAAACAATCATAGACCCTACGAGCCTAGCTAAACAAATTTGGCAGGATGTGTGGTCGGTTACCGGGGCGACCCCAGAGAAATGTCTCTATACTTTTGTAGAATTATTTATTTTCAAGTATTTAAGTGACCTGGGCATTCTCTCTGAAGACAGCATGGGTAACAAAATCAATTTCAAAGATGTCTATGCTCTCGGCCCAGATAAGGCTTTCAAAAACTATACACTGAGGTGGTCCCCAAAATTTGGACAGGTTGTTAAGAGCGGGTTCTGCTCCTAAAATAACAAAAGCAGGAGGAGCAGATATGAAACAGAACCGTAGGAAACACAGTCCATCATTCAAAGCCAGGGTAGCCCTAGAAGCGCTCAAAGGTGAAGAGACAACGGCTGAACTGGCTGTGAATCGTCAAGGAAAATGGGACACTTTAAAGACATAAGGTAATGGACAGT
>CAYGYD010000009.1:0-2990 GCA_964354005.1 uncultured Dehalococcoidales bacterium
GTCTCCTGCATCGCCCGCTCTGTCCCGACCAGGACATAGGACACGCGCCCCATATCTCCAGGGATAAAAACCGGTTGGCCAATCTTGGCATACTTCTGTGGAATGGCCGGATGACCGGCCGGAAAGGCACGGGTGGCGCCTTTCCGGTGCACGCATAGCGTCTCCCGGCGTCCGTCTATATTGTGCTCTTCTATCTTGGCGATGTTGTGGACCACATCGTAGATAAGCTCAAGCCCGGCCTCCTCCTCGCGCCGGCCCAGTATTCGGCAGAAGGCTTCCCTTACCCAGTGGGTAATACACTGGCGATTGGCCCAGGCATAGTTGGCGGCGCATCTCATCGCCGCCAGATAGGCCTGTCCCTGTCGAGATTCCACCGGACTACAGGCTAACTGGCGGTCGGGAAGGTCAATGTCGTACTGCCTCATGGCATCGACCATTTCCTTGATATAATCATCAGCGACCTGATAGCCCAGACCGCGTGAACCACAATGAATGAGCAGCATAACCTGCCCGACCTGATTGATACCCATGACCCGGGCCGTGTCCAGTTCAAATATCTGGTCAACCACCGCCACCTCAAGAAAGTGGTTGCCGGAGCCGAGGGTGCCTAACTGCGGAACGCCGCGCTCCTTGGCCCGCTGGCTTACCTGGGATGGGTCAGCCCCCGGCATCTCGCCCTTTTCCTCAGTGGTCTCCAGGTCTGCCGGTCGGCCATACCCCTTTTCCACGGCCCAGCGCGACCCCTTGACCAGAACCTCGTCAATTTCCCCACCCCGCAGTCTTATCTTGCCCTTGGAGCCCACGCCCGAAGGCACATTGGTAAAAAGGGCATTGACCAGCTCCTTTATCTTGGGCTTAACCTCGGCCTCGGTCAGATTGGTGCGCAGGATACGGACACCGCAATTGATGTCAAAGCCAACCCCACCCGGGGAGACCACGCCATCTGTCATCCTCATGGCCGCCACGCCGCCGATGGCAAACCCGTACCCCCAGTGAATATCTGGCATAGCCAGGGAATAACCCACGATACCCGGCAGGAAGGCGACATTAACCACCTGCTCCAGGGCTTGCTCCTCTCGAATTTGCTGGAGCATATTTTCGTCAGCATAGATTAGTCCGGGCACTCGCATGCCCGGTTTATAATTCCTGGGTATTCGCCAGCGGTAGTCATCTACTTTTTCTAGAGGTCCGCTCCACTTCGGCATATCGTCACCTCCTAGACATCCAAGATGACCCGAACCTGATTCTTCTCGGCGTCTACCCTCAAAAGGTAATAGGTGGCCGACTTGACCCCGAGCTTCAGGTGATGGCGGGCCGGGTTGTATTTTTCACCATAACAGGTCGCCTTCAACCAGTGGCCATCAAACTCCTTGATGTCAAATCGCTTGAAAAGAATCGTCTCCACATCAAAAAGGTAGATGAGATGGTTAAGCCACTCAAAAAGTAAACTCTCCGGGTCCTTTTCCTTAAGCTCGACAGTGCGAAACTCGACTTCTCTCACCGGCCTGAGTTCGGCAATTATGGAGAATAGGCCATAAGCGGCGTTGGCAAAGGCCTCGGTTAAATTCTGACCGTAGGCCACCAGCCCGATATCCGCCGTATGTTCAATTAACCGGTAACGCCTCACCTGACTTTGCCCATCAATTTACTCAAAGAGGCTATATTTCTAATTATAGCAGTCCCACCACAATTCATAAATCCCTATGCTTTGGGCCCCGTTTTCTCCGAACCAACCGGAATTGCAGCCATCAGCTTCTTGGGCTGGTCCTGGCTTATTGCCCAGAGAGTGGCCCGGGTCGTCGCTACGGGAGACAATTCGCAATTTAGGGCATAGCCGTGTTGTCTCCGATAAGAATAACGGCTCACTAAGCCCTCTTACCATGGAATAGCTCGCTGCCGGCGCCGGGATAGACTACTCGCTCTGAGACCGGCGTGGCTCTTTGAACCCTGGGCCACACTCCCTTTTGTGGCTCCGCCCCTTCCAGCGTTACCTTAGAAGGAGCACGGTCTCTCATCTGGGGTTGTTGGCGGATGTCAATTCCCTCGGTATTGTGTGAGAACTCAATCGGGATGCCGTTAGGGTCGTGGGCATAGATGGAATGGATGAAACCGTGGTCAATAGCATCGGACACAGGAAATCCGGCCGCTTCCAGTTTGTCTTTCAACTCCCAGAGGTCATCTTCGGTCTCAACACCAAAGGAGACATGGTCAAAGACAAAGGGCCCTCGGACCGGCCGACCATGCTCTTTTTCGGCCACGGGCTGTACCCCGGGCCATTCAAAAAAGGCAATCAGGTCGGCATCAGAAATCTGAAAAAAGTAATGGCGGTAACCAGGTTGACCCAACCCCGCCACGAGTCGCATGCCCAGCAAATCCCGCCAGAAACGGATTGTCCTGTCCATATCCCCGGTGGCCATAGCCAGGTGGTTCACCCCATTGAACCTAATCATATCCTTGCCTCCGTTTTTACTCTCTGCGGCAACTCTCAGGTCGCTTCATCTGGCTGCGCTTCAAAGTGGAGCACTCTTGGCATTCCGATTCCGGGCTAACCTTTACACTCCTCTGAGCTTGTTGGCGACATAGCCTAGCTCACTCAGGTGTTTCTTCTCTTCACTGACAATCATGTCAATGAGTTCCTGGTCCGGTTTAGGCACCATGCCCCGAGTCTCAGAATAGAAGAGTACGGAGTCCTTCTCAAAGCCAATGCCAATTTCTACGGCCTCAATATCGGTTAATACCCCTTTGGCCAGAATAGACCTGACTCTTTCGCCACTGAAGATAGCGGAATCGGCAATATCCTTGATGTACTGATAGTGTTCACCGGAATAGCTCTGCGCGGGGCGATAGGCGCCAAGACGGTTGAGCATATCGCGGAAGGCGTTTTCATGTTCCAGCTCACGAGCCGCGAGCTGGAGAAAAGTGCTACGCACTTCCTTAGCCTTCCCTAGCTTGGCCATCGATTCGTAGAAACTGCGTCCGTTCTTCTCAAT
>CAYGYD010000009.1:3090-21647 GCA_964354005.1 uncultured Dehalococcoidales bacterium
TAGCCTTCCCTAGCTTGGCCATCGATTCGTAGAAACTGCGTCCGTTCTTCTCAATCTCAATAGCCAATTCCAAAAATTCCTTGCCAACAGACACTTCTGACATTTTAGGCTCCTATCTCAACCTGGGTCGGCATGGCAGCAACCATAGCCGCCAAACTATGTTACCTGAACCGCGTCAGGTAACTGACCAAGCGACTTATTATGATTGTCCAAAGCGTCAACTATCGCCTTGTTGAACTTCGGCCAGTTAGGCCCGCTTCAAGAGGGATTCAAACCACTCGTTGATTCTGGACCAGTTGACGATGTTCCAGAAAGCCTCAACAAACTTGGCCCGGTCATTCTTGTAGTCAAGATAGTAGGCATGCTCCCAGACATCCAGAGCCATCAGCAGGGGATAACCGACCGGAAAGTTGATATTATGCTTCTCAACCTGCATTACCCCTAATCTGTCGGTGCCATCACAGTAGGTCAGTACGGCCCAGCCGGAGCCTTCGACGGTAACCGCAGCTTGCGTAAATTGCTTCTTGAAGCGGTCAAGGTTGCCGAAATCGCTGACAATAGCGTCAGCCAGCTTGCCAACGGGCTTGCCGCCACCACCCTTTCCGGCCGGAGCCATATTCATCCAGAAGGTTGAATGTAGCTCGTGTCCGCCAAGATGGAAGGATAACTCCTTCAGAATCGGTTTGACATCCAGGTCGGTGCCTTCCTTCTTGGCCTTCTCCAGCTTCTCCACAATGGCATTGGCCCCATTGACATAGGCCTGATGATGCTTCTGGTGGTGAATCATTAGCTGTTGTTCCGAGATATAGGGCTGAAGGTCCTTATACCCGTAGGGTAATTCGGGTAAGGTATAGAGTTTGGTTGTCTCCATCTTTTCCTCCCTTGCTTATTTCTTTATTCTTTTGCCATTCGACAAGTTCTAGTTTAGAGAACCCGATACAACCGGCAGGGCTCGGTGGAACCGCAGTCATGATAGACCTGGCTATCCTCCTGGCTGAACTTCCGGGTTCGTATCGTTCCGTCCAGAGTGAAGGTGAGCGTTTCAAAGGTCTTACACTTCGGGCAGGAGGCCACCAGCTCACTAACAGCCACCCTTGCCGTCGTCCGCAGAACCTCCTTCAGTGTCACTGGTTTCGTTTTCGCCAATCCCGTCGCCATGTATCACCTCCCAACCAAGATAGTGGCTAACAAGAATAGTATAGGTAGAGTGGCATAAAGAAGTTATAAAATTAGCTGGTGAAAAGTTACAAAGTTATGACATTTGTGAGGAAAAAATCAAGCTTGTCATTCTTTGACCTTGACCAGACACCGGTTAAACTGCTGCCGTGACAATATGTTTCTCGGTGCACAGGTTGTGTCTCTCAGCCCTTTTGCGTTAAGATGGTATTAGGAGATTCAAGAAATGTCAGGAGACCCAATTGAGTCTGCGCTTAAATTCTTAGATTCCACGGCTTTCGTAGAAGCGGAACAGCCCGCTATGCCAAGCGCCGAGACAGACGCGGAATTAATGGATGCCTACTCTCGTGCGGTGACCAGCGTGGTGGATAGAATCGGCCCGGCAGTCGTTCATATCCGCGTGAAAAAACAAATGCGTACCCGCTCAAGAACAGTCCCCGACGAGATGCAGGGGAGTGGCTCCGGGGTGATTATTACCCCGGATGGTTACATTGTGACGAACAGCCATGTAGTCGAAGAGGCCGGTGCTATAGAAGTCAGCCTGGCTGATGGCTCGACCTATCCAGCGGAACTCGTCGGCCAGGACCCGGCCACGGATTTAGCCGTCCTCAGGGTCTCGGCCTCAGGACTGCCCATCGCCCGTCTCGGCGATTCCGATAAGCTGAAAGCAGGCCAGATGGCCATTGCTATCGGCAACCCGTTGGGCTTTCAGAGTACAGTCACGGCGGGGGTAATCAGTGCCCTGGGTCGCTCCTTGCGGAGCCGCAGTGGTCGGCTCATTGAGAATATCATCCAGACTGACGCCGCGCTCAATCCGGGTAATAGTGGTGGACCCCTGGTGGATTCGCGGGGTCTGGTTATCGGCATCAACACGGCCATTATCCAGTTCGCTCAGGGTATCTGTTTTGCCATTCCCGTGAATACGGTGAGATGGGTGGTCAGCCTGCTTATCAGAGAAGGCAAGGTAGTGCGCGGGTTCCTGGGCATTTCCGGGCAGACGGTGCCTCTGCCGGTGCGAGTGACGCGCTACTTCCACCTGCCCCATAACACAGGGGTGCAGGTGCTGAGCGTGACTCCCAATAGCCCGGCCTACATCGCTGGTCTTAAGGAAGGGGATATCATTACCGCCCTGGATGAAAAGCCAATTGCCAGTATTGATGATATCCATCGGTTCCTTACCCGCGAGGCCATCGGCAAAAGGCTGGAGATTACCGTACTCAGGGATTGGACTACCAAGCTGGAGAAATCAATTGTCCCCATTGAAAGTCCAGACTAAACAGGTGATTGTTTAACAACCTGCCGGGGTGTTTAAGAGGGGCGTAAGCCCCTCTTTGAGCATTCCTCCCCCTCTCCTTTGCCGGAGAGGGGGAGACAGGGGGGTGAGGTTAGAAAACATTCTAAAACACCCTCATTGAAAGACACCTTGGGGTGTGGTATCATCTCTTAACTGTCCAACTTTGCTTGAACGTCAGTTTGTCTTATACTGGTCAAGGATGGTGCAAGTATGAAATTTACCAAGATGCAGGGCGCCGGCAACGATTTTGTGGTGATTCAGACCAGCAATGGCCGGCGTAACTGGTCGAAGACGGCCATGGCCATGTGTGACCGCCACTATGGCATCGGGGCCGATGGCCTGCTGCTGCTCATGCCATCACAGGTAGCCGATTTCCGGATGCGCATCTTCAATGCCGACGGCTCTGAAGCCAACGCCTGTGGTAACGGCATCAGGTGCCTGGTCAAATACTTTGTTGATAACGGACTGGCCCAGCCCAGAGCCCGTAAGGTATCGGTGGAGACGCTCGTCGGAGTGAGAGAGGCTGAATTTTATAAAGCCAATGACAGAGTAGCCAAGGTCAAGATTGGCATGGGCCAGCCCAGGTTCAGTAAGAAAGACATCCCCGCGATTATCAGACCTGGCGAAGGTAAAGTAGTTGACATAAAGTCAATGGTGCAATTCACTATCTCCGTTGAAGGCCGGCATCTGCCACTAAACCTGGTCTCCCTGGGCAACCCGCACGCTGTGTATTTCTCAAAGCAACCAGTGGCCGAATTCCCGCTGTCGCAGATTGGGCCTAAGATAGAGCAGAACAGGGTATTCCCCCAAGGAGTCAACTTTGAGGTGGCCCGGGTAGTGGGCAAGAAACAGGTAGAAGCCCGTGTGTGGGAGCATGGTGTCGGGGAGACGTTGGCCTGCGGCAGTGGCGCTTGTGCTATAACTGTGGCTGCCCGGCTGCACGGTCATATCGGTAACAAGGGGGAGATAAAACTACCCGGCGGTATGCTGGAGGTCGAGTGGGATGGGAGCGGGGAGGTATTTCTTATTGGCCCAGCCGAGACAGTATTCATCGGGGAGTGGCTGGATGGGAGAGTGCCCGCCAAGTAGCTGACCAGGCCAGCATCAGAAATAAACTCAGACGAGGTGTGTGCTAAATGAAAGTGGCCAGACGAGTGGAAAAACTGCCACCCTATCTCTTTGTTGAAATCAGTCGCAAGATTGCTGAAAAGAAAGCCAGGGGTGAGGAAGTCATTAGCTTCGGTATCGGTGACCCCGATATTCCAACCCCGCCCCACATCATCAGCCGGCTGTGCCAGGCGGCACAGGACCCCGTGAACCATCGTTATCCCGAGAGTGATGGGTTGCCGGAACTACGCCGCGCTATCGCCGAGTGGTACCAGAAGCGCTTTGACGTTTCCCTCAACCCGGATACTGAGGTCCTGCCCCTGATTGGAGCCAAGGAGGGGATTGCTCATATTACCTTCTGTTTTATTGACCCGGGGGATACGGCTCTGGTGCCCGACCCCGGCTACCCGGTCTATTCCATTGGCACCATGCTGGCTGGTGGTCGGCCATACTACCTGGCACTAAATGAGAAGAACAATTACCTGCCTGACCTGCGCAGCATACCGCAACACATTGCCCGGAGCGCTAAATTGCTGTGGCTCAATTATCCCAATAATCCGACGGGCGCGGTGGCCGAGCTTGACTTCTTTAATCGGGTGGTTGAATTCGCCCGCCGGTATGGCATGGCTGTCTGCCACGATGGGCCCTATACGGAGGTCGCCTTTGATGGCTACCAGACAGTCAGCTTCATGCAAGCCGATGGCGCCAGGGAAGTCGGCGTGGAGTTCCATTCCCTGTCCAAGAGCTATAACATGACCGGCTGGCGCATTGGTATGGTGGTCGGTAATCCGGTCATGATTGATGCCCTCAAGAGGTTGAAATCCAATATGGATTCCGGTATTCCGCAGGCCATTCAGTACGCCGCCATTGAGGCACTGGCTGGGCCGCAAGACTGCATTGCGGAGCACAACGCCCTGTACCAGCGGCGCCGCGACCTCGTGGTGGAAGGACTGAACAAGATTGGTCTCCAGGCCAGGCTGCCCAAAGCCAGCCTCTATGTCTGGGCAAAGGTGCCCGAAGGCTACACTTCAGCAGAGTTCACCGCCGATTTGCTGGAACAGGTGGGCGTGGCGGTTACCCCAGGCACCGGGTATGGTCGGCACGGCGAGGGTTACATCCGCCTATCCCTGACCATCCCGGATGCCACGCTGGTGAAGGGATTATCGAAGTTAGCCGGGTGGCGGAACAAAAAGCTAGCTACTTCATTCAAAGTAAGTTGACATAATGTGACAAGCCAGTAGTTGGGGGGCATTATTCCGAGAGTAACCGTTGCCACGCAAGCACCGCCAGAACAGGCATTTCTGGTTGGGGTTGCGCTTAGTCCTGCCAGCGGAAGGGCTGACCGCTGGTCAGCCGAGGACTCATTAGCTGAGCTGGCGCAACTGGCTAACACGGCCGGGGCGGTGGTGGTCGGGAAGCTCATTCAAAAATTGCCGGTACCCTCCAAAAGCCATTATCTGGGCACAGGTAAGCTCGACGAATTGGTCGCACTCAAGGGCCGAACCAATTATGGTGTCGTCATTGTTGATGACGAGCTCACGCCGCTACAGCAGCGCAACCTGGAAGACCGGCTCAAGGTGAAGGTCATCGACCGCGTGGCTCTGATTCTGGATATTTTTGCCAGGCGAGCGCGCACTCACGAAGGGCGTTTACAGGTCGAGCTGGCGCAACATCAGTACCTTTTCCCACGCCTGGCCGGGCAGTGGAGCCATCTGGAAAGGCTCGGGGCTGGCATCGGTACCAGGGGTCCCGGCGAATCTCAACTAGAGACGGACCGACGACTAATTCGCCGACGCATACAGCGACTCGAGACCCACATTGAAGCCGTCAGAAAGCACCGCCAGCTATACCGCTACAAGCGCCAGAAAAGTGCCATTCCGGTTGTCGCTATCGTGGGCTACACCAATGCCGGCAAGAGCACCCTGTTTAACGCCCTCAGCCAGGCTGATGTGAGGGTGGAGGACAAATTGTTTGCCACCCTGGACCCCACCACCCGCCGCCTGACCTTGCCCGACAGGACTGCCGTCTTGATAACGGATACGGTCGGTTTTATCCGCAAACTGCCACCCACCATTGTCACTGCCTTCCGGGCCACCCTGGAAGAACTCGCCGAAGCCTCTCTGCTCCTCCATGTGGTTGACTTTGCTTCACATAATGCGGCGGAACAGTGTCAGGTAGTCGAGGACACTCTGGCCGACCTCGACCTAAAAGATAAACCAAGAATCACCGCGCTAAACAAAATCGACCTGCTGTTGCCCGGTGATAAGACCTGGGATGAAGAAACCGCCATCAACTACCTCTCCGATTCCTTCCAACAGAATCCTTCCTCTTTAAGGACTGTTGAGAAAAACACCGTCCTTGTTTCTGCCACCAAAAAATGGGGGCTGGCCCGGCTTCTGGCACTTATTAGCCAGAACCTGCCGCAAAAAGTGTTGCCAATTTAGGGTTCGCCAAGACGACGCATTGTAGTGCAAAAATAGGCCAGGAAAAAATCCGGCAGGTGATTTTCTACCTGCCAGGTGGCTTCATCCCAAAAAGCCCCAGGGATTGCCACCGAATTGCCGACCTGCCCGCCCCTCATTTTTTATGTTAATCGGGCCATTTGCCGGTTTAGCCTGTCTAATTACTGTCGACCTCACACCTCACCCCCTTTATCCCCCTCTCCTTAAAAGGAGAGGGGGAAGGTTTATGAAGAGGGGCTTCGCCCCTCTTAAACGCCCCTAGACATGGAAGTTAATAAGTCTACATAATACACCTCGTGGTATAATGACAATATGAAGAAACGACTGAAGAATGTGAATGTCGCATTCTTAGTTCTTTTGGTATCTGTAGTTTTATGTGTTCTGCTGATAGTGCGTGTTATCTCGATACTAAAAGGCGACCCTCAATTAGCAAACGCATATGTTGCTGTTTTTACTCTGATACTTGCCTTCGCTACTGCCTTACTCGCGCTGTTCACTTGGGCGAACATAAAAAACGCTATCGATATGGAAAGGCGTAGTAGAAAAGAACGATTATTGAATGAGATTATAGAGTGGGCAACGGAAATCCATTCCGCAAGTCTAAAAACAGATTTGCCAAAAATTGACCCTTCCTTAGAATTATATATTGAAGAAAAGGCAGAAGGAAACCAGGAAATAATAGAGGGCATCAAGAGGAACATAGTCAATAAAGAACATTATAGAATTGAGGTTGAAACGCTTTTTAAATATAGTATCCCTTGCTCAAGAGCTGAGTATATCAGAGCATTAGCATCCGGAAATTTTGGAGGTCATAGAATAACAAAAATTGTAGATGATATTATTGATAACCTTGTCGCCTTAATGTTCTTGAGAAGCATGAAAATTGGTATTGATAATCCGAGAGAAGGCTTTGGAGAATCAGCTATTGTTATTATTAATCGTGTTGAAGAAGAATTGAAAAATCCCGTAAATACCATTGACAATTCATTGGAAAAATACGCTAAAGAATTAAGTGGATCTGTAAATGCTTTATTTAGAGATGCAGCAAAAAGCATTTCTAACCTATAAATATTTTTTATTCTTCTCCTTACGAATAACCCCCTTCCCCAGTCTCGTTTATTATGTAAACAGCACTTTTTAGGGCGATGCTTTGGTTCGCACTATATATGTTATGTCAGTAAATCCACGCCTGAGATGGCTGATTTTGGGCCACTGCCGCACTTTCGGCAAAATGAAAAAGCAGAACCGACCGATTGCGGTTCTGCTTTAACTAAAAGCCGGGCGTTTTCTACTTTACGGCGGTTTTCAGTTTAGCAATGAATTCCTGCCGTTTCTTCTCATCGCCCCGTATCTGCTCTTTCACCTTCGCCCAGGTTTCCGGGCAGTGTTTACCGTCAGTCCCAACGATGTGCTGAATCGTCTGGTCTATTTTCTTCCTGTTACTGGAATTGACGTCGACCCCCGCTTCAGCAAATATGTCTTTCAGTTGACGGAAATAGCAGGACACAGCGATAACTCCTTTAGCGCGTTCAGGTCCCCGCTTTCAAATCGGCACATCAGTTTTAAGGCTCTGTCTAACCCAGAGCCTGACACAGGAGAACAAAGCGGCAATTAGAGAGGGGCTTCGCCCCTCTCTTTCTTTACTCCCCCTTCCCCCCGATTATCATCGGGGGAAGGGGGCAGGGGGATAGGTTGCTAAACGACCTTAATAAATAGTCCCTACCACGCTTTGCGGGCAGTCCAGATGCCCACCGCCAGGGCATAGAGACAACTCAGCAGTGAAAGGACCATAGAAACGACCTGAGTGGTGCTTCCCGGCCCAGCGAAGGCCATGACGATGCCCACGGCAGCCATTGTGCCAATGCCCAGAATTATCCCAACCCACCCTAGCCATCTGGGATAAACCGCGCTGAGAACCATGCCAATTCCCAGGATAGCAAGGGCCAGCCAGTACCCAATATAGCCCATGGTCTGCACTGACAGGCAGCCAGCATGAAGCGAAGCGGCAATACTATAGGCCGTGAGCTTGCCGGCGGCTGGCGCCGCGAGCCAGTTGGCCGCTGCGCCCGCTTCAGCCATGCCCAGAGCGGAGGAGATGGTAAGTATGGCAGTCCCTATCAGGATTCCGTAGAAGCCCAGGCGTGCCCAGGCCGCGCCACGGGCAGAGATGGCACGGTATACTCCCATTACACCGGCCATTACCGCCCACAAACCAACGGCTATGAGCAGTAAACAAGCCTCGGTAAGGGTTTCATTTTCGCCGAACTTTTGCAACACCGCCTGCGTGTCGCTGGGGTCGCTGACGCGGGGTTCTAAGACGCTGAAAATCACCAGCAGAATAGCACCAACGATAAAACCGATACTGGCAATTTTCTGCAGGACATCCCCCTTAATGATACCTTGTTGTTGCACCATAGTACCCTCCTTTTCTCTATTGAGAGTGCTCTAATTATAATCCCATTTTCCTTTTTGTCAATCCACAAGGGTAGCGGAGAACATCATGGGGGAATGCAGTCAAAGAATAGCCCGAATTAACCAAAACTGGGCTCGGCAGGACTCGAACCTGCGACCAAGCGGTTATGAGCCGCCCGCTCTGCCTCTGAGCTACGAGCCCGAAACTCAATAAAGAATCAGACTGCCCAAATTCTGCAAATATCATATCGCACTGATTGTTGGGCGTCAACCTGAACCATGAACATTATGTCAAGTCAACTTTGAATCAACCTTAGCCCAGCAAAATCCGGGTATCAATCACCCAATACCCCTCCCCGCGCCGCATTACCTTGACCGGATTCAAGTCCAGTTCCGCAATCTGCGGCACATCCTCCACCAGGGCTGAGAGCCGGAGCAACAGGTCTTCCAGTGCTTCTCGGTCGCTGAGTGGTGAACCACGATATCCGTCAAAAAGCTGGGCCATCTTGACGGAATCGACCAGTTCCTTGGCATCCAGGTCAGTCAGTGGGTGCAGTCTGATGGCAATATCCTTAATGAGTTCAGCATAGATTCCACCGAGGCCGAACAGAAGAAGTGGCCCGAAGGACGGGTCCTGGGTCACGCCAACAATGGTCTCAGTTCCATTCTTCACCATTTGCTGGACAATAACCCCGTCCATCTCGCGCTCCCGACCCAGCTTGGCCAGCCTCGATTGAATTTCTTTGTAGGCTTCTTCCACGGCACTTTCGGAGTCAAGGTCAAGAATCACGCCGCCAACATCCGTCTTATGGGTGATAGTTGAGGAGCTGAGCTTGACGGCTACCGGGAAGCCGATATCGCAGGCTACCACAGCGGCTTCCGCCGGTGTTTTAGCCACCGAGGTCTTGACGGTGCGTATGCCATAACACCTCAAAAAATCTATGGCTTCCTCAGCCGAAAGCCAGAGCGGTCGCTGCTCACTCCGAGTCAGAGCGGCCTCAATTATCTTTCGTGCCCGGCGCCGATTCAGGCCACGAATTTTGGGAATGGTACCCCTGGGCTGACTGATGAGTTCGCGATATTCGGCCGCTTTAGCCAGCGCTGAAACAGCGTCCTCAGGGAAAGCATAAGATGGCACCAGTTTGCCGGTAGAACCCAGTCTGGGTTGCAGACCTCGTTGACCCATGAAGCAGACCAGCAGTGGCTTGCCGTTCCGGTAGAAAATGGGCGCCACGCGCCGTATTGCATCTTGCATGGCTCGCGGGTCAACTACCGTCGGTGGTATGAATATAGCCAGGACGACGTCATTACCACTGTCCTCGGCCAGAACTCTCAGGGCATTCTCAAATTCTTTGGCCGTGGCACCGGCAGTAACATCCAGCGGGTTGTTGAAACTAACTTCCCGTTTAATTATGGGCCTCAGTTTGTCAACTGTCTCCACTGACAGTTCTGGCAGAATCAATCCCCGGCGCTGCGAGGCATCGGCGGCAATTATGCCCGGGCCACCCCCGTTGGTCACAATCACCAGCCGCCGGCCACGGGTCAGGGGCTGGTTAGACAGCAGAGTGGCCACATCAAAAAGCTCCTCAATGGTGTTCACCCGTATGATACCCGCCTGTCGAAAGAGGGCATCCGAGACTACCTCGGAAGTCGCCAGAGCCCCCGTGTGCGATGCCGCCGCCCGCGAGCCAGCGGGCGTGCTGCCACCCTTGACCGCTACGATTGGTTTCCTTGCCGATACCCGCCGCGCGATACGCCCGAACTTGTGCGGGTTGCCGAAGGACTCTAGATAGAGCAGAATGACTTTGGTCGCCTGGTCACGTTCCCAGTACTGCAGGAGGTCGTTGGACGAGACATCAGCCCGGTTGCCGACGCTGATGAAACTGGAAATGCCGATATTGAGACTACTGGCATATTCCAGGATAACCAGTCCCATTGCCCCGCTCTGGGAAAGGAAGGCAACATTGCCAGCCGATGGGAAGACCCGGGAAAAGGTCGCGTTCATCTTCACGGCGGGGTCAGTATTAATTACTCCCATGCAGTTGGGGCCAACCAGCCGCATACCGTGCCCCAGAGTGATATCACGCAGGTCTTTCTCTCGGGTAGTCCCCTCTGGGCCCCGCTCTTTGAAACCATCGGAGATAACGACCAGCGCACGGACTCCTTTACGGCCGCACTCATCAGCCACATTAGCCACAATGGCGGCCGGCACGGCAATCACCGCCAGGTCAACCTCCCCTGGTATATCCAGCACCGAAGGATAGGCCCGGACTGACATCACCGCCTCAGCATTGGGATTCACCGGGTAGACTGTTCCCCAAAAGCCGTTCTGCATCAGGCACTGGAAGAGGAGCTGACCAATAGTGCCAGGCTTCCGGGAAGCTCCGATGACCGCCACCGAATGCGGGTGCAAAATATAATGCAGTGATGCCACGGTAGCCATGCGCTCTCGCTCTTCCTCTTTTCTCAACACCCGCAGGGTCGGAGTTATCGGGAAGACCACATGATAGGTGCCAGCCTGAAGACTGCTGCTAACATGGAAGCCGTAGTCGCGAAAGACGGCCATCATGGCCCGGTTCTCGCCCAGGACATCAGCTTCAAAGGTATGAATACCTTTTTCGCGGGCAATATGAACCAGCCACTCGACCAGCTTGGTGCCGATGCCCTTACCCTGGTAGGCATCGTCGATAGCAAAAGCTACCTCTGCCGAGCGCTTGCCAGGCAATCGGAAGTAGCGCCCGACGGCAATTATGTCCCGGCCCTGCTCCATCAGCACCTCAGCCACAATAGCAAAGGTATTATTGTAGTCTACTGTGCAGTAGCGTAGGGCGTCTTCAGGGCTGAACTTCTTCGGCAGATAATGGAAGCGCAGATATCTGGTGTGAGGACTGAGTCGATTAACAAAAGCCAGCCAGCGCTCAGCATCCTCTACCCGAATTGGTCTGAGCTGGACGATGGAGCCATCCCGCAGAACAACCTCAGTCTCATACTGCGATGGGTAAGTTGTATCCACCTTCGTTATCATAGCCTCACCCCCTCCCCGTCGTTTGATAATTGATAATTATAAGATAAAAACCGTCAAATTGGTAATACCTGGTCGCAGTTAACCTCACCCTCTTCATCCCTCCTCTCCTTACGAAGGAGAGGAGGAAAGATTTTTTAAGAGGGGCTTTGCCCCTCTTAAACGCCCTGGGCCATTGCCCCGCCGGTGTTTGAGAAATTGGGGCGACTGAGTTATGATTTAAGCGGAGAGTTGGCTTAAACTCGTTTAAGGAGGCACAGATGTCTCGCCAGATGGATTTATCCTCCCTTGACCAGCCTGAAATTCTGCAGACTATTTTCCCGGTAGCTTACTCCCCTTTCTTTCCGCTCAGCTACGCACAGTCTTCAGCCATTAATGCCCCGACCTATCCTATTGAGGTCGAGAAAGGTGTCAGAATTGTCTGCGGGTTTTGGGTCAGTGGCCGAGATTGCCCGACCATCCTGTACTTCCACGGCAACGGTGAGACTGTGCCTAACCACGACTGGATTGCGCCCCTTTACAACGAGCGAGGTATAAATCTGTTTGTGGCTGACTATCGGGGATACGGGGCCAGCAATGGCCAACCGACGATTTCCAATACACTTGCCGACGCTCACGCCATCTTTCAGGGCTTCAAGGACATAATCAAGAAAGAGGGCTTTAAGAATAGCCTCTTTGTCATGGGCCGCTCTCTGGGCAGCCTGCCCGCCGTTGAGCTGGCTTTCAATTATCAGGACGAGCTCCGCGGGCTGATTGTTGAGAGCGGTGCATCTAACAATTTCCGTCGCCTCTGGCATTATCTTCAGGTTATCCCTGAAGGCGCCCTGATGGACGAAGACCACCCGTTCCTGAATAAGGTCAAGATTAGGCAGGTCCGTAAACCCACCCTTATCATCCACGGCGAATACGACCAGATTATCTCGGTGACCGAGGGGCAGGAACTTTATGTCAACTCAGGCGCCCGGGATAAAGAACTGCTAATTATCCCCGGGGCCGACCACAACGATATACTGATGGTTGCGTCAAGCCGGTACTTTGATACCATTGAGAAATTCGTGGCCAAATATGGTTGAATAAGAAACAGGGAGGAGGTGAACTGTGGAGAATCTGATTGCCCGCGCCGCTCGTGACCTGGTCAATGCCAGATATGCCATCGCCCTGACTGGAGCCGGGATGTCCACTGAGTCCGGGATTCCCGACTTCCGGGGACCGCAGGGTGTCTGGACAAAAAACCCGGAAGCGGAAAGACAAGCCTACCGCAGTTACGAGAAATTCCAACAGGACCCCAAAGGCTGGTGGCAACAAATGCTGGCCAGCGGGCGGAGTATGCTCGGTGACCTGGCCAGCCGGATGCCTAATCCCGGCCATTATGCCCTGGTAGAACTGGAGCAGGCTGATATTCTAAAGTGCGTCATTACCCAGAATGTCGATGCTCTGCACGAAAAGGCCGGCATCAAGCGTCTTCTGGAATATCACGGCAGTTTCGCCAAGCTAAGATGCACTTCCTGCGACCTGAGATTCCGACGGGAGGAGTTGGACCTGCAGAAGTTGATTGACACTGGCCAGCTACCACCACGCTGTCCCCGGTGCCAGGGTATAATGAAGTCGGATACAGTTATGTTCGGCGAGCCTATCCCCAGCGATGTGGCCCACCAGAGCCTGCAGGAAGCCTACAAATGCGACTTAATGCTAATCTGCGGGACTTCGGCCGTGGTCTACCCCTTTGCCAGTCTACCCCGAATTGCCCGGCAGAGAGCGCACGTAACCATCATTGAAGTGAATGCCGACCCCACGCCGCTAACCGAGGACGGCATCTCCAATTACATCATTCAGGGCAAGACTGGCGAGGTTCTACCGGCAATCGCTGCGGAAGTGAAAAAGATAAAAGGGCAAGCTTAAACCACAAGGAGAAGCGGCTTACGGAAATAACAATAAATCATACCAGGCTTTCTCTAATTCAGGGAGACATTACACGACAAGCTACGGATGCCATTGTCAATGCTGCCAATTCAAGCCTGATGGGTGGTGGTGGCGTGGATGGTGCCATTCATCGTGCTGGCGGCCCGGCCATTCTGGAGGAGTGTAAACAAATAGTGGCCCGGCAGGGCCGCCTGCCTGCCGGCAAGGCTGTGATTACCAGCGGCGGCAACCTTAAAGCTAAGTATGTTATCCATACCGTCGGCCCGGTCTGGCACGGCGGCAATAGAGGGGAGCCGGAGCTACTGGCCAGTGCCTACCGCGAGAGTTTGAAACTGGCCGCCGAGCGCAATCTGCAAAGCGTGTCCTTCCCCTCAATAAGTACCGGCGCTTACGGCTATCCAGTAGATGAAGCCGCCAGAGTAGCCCTCGGTGCCGTGATTTCCTTTCTCAAAGAACAGCCCACATCAATCAAAGAGGTGGTCTTTGTGCTCTATGACTCCGGCACCTTGGCCAGCTATGCCTCAGCACTGGCTGAGATAGCTAAAGAAAGCCAGTAGGGAGGCTAGGCCAATGAAGAAACAAATCCGTATTACCGCCGGTTCGGTTTCGGCGCTGGCCGAACTGAATACCACCAGAACCGCCGAGGCTATCTGGCAAGCTCTGCCGCTGAAAGCTAAAGCCAGCACCTGGGGCGACGAGATATACTTTGCTATTCCCGTGAAAGTGGAACTGGAAAATGGACAGGAAGTAGTGAATCTCGGCGATTTAGGTTACTGGCCGGAGGGGAATGCCTTCTGCATCTTCTTTGGCCCTACCCCAGTGAGTAAAGGCAGCCAGATTCGCCCGGCCAGCGCCGTCAACATTTTTGGCAAACTCACGGGTAGCCCCAAGGTTTTCCAGAAAGTGAAGCGTGGAGAACCAGTGATTGTAGACAGAGTTTAGAATTAGGAGCAGAAGAATGAATGTCTACGACCTAATAACCAGTCGGCGCAGTGTCAGGCGCTTTCAGGAAAAGCCGATTCCTAAGGAACTTCTGGAGCGATGCGTCAATGCCGCCCGGCTGGCGCCATCAGCCGCTAATCTCCAGCCGCTGGAATATATCATCGTCAATGATAGGCGATTGTTACCCGAAGTCTACGCTACTCTGGGATGGGCCGCTTATCTCCGGCCGCACGGCGCTCCGCCCGAGGGCAAGCGACCGCAGGCCTATATTGTCATCCTCAAGCACACAAAAGGCAGTATACCAGAGACAGCGTATGATATCGGTGAAGCCATTGAGAACATGATACTGGTGGCTCTGGCCGAAGGCGTGGGCTCCTGCCAGTTTGGTTCGGTTGCCCGGGACAAGCTGCGACAGATACTCAGCGTCCCGGCTGAGTACGAAATTCCGTTAGTTCTGGCGCTGGGTTACCCCGATGAAAGGCATGTCATCGAGCCCTTTACCGACTCTCCCAAATACTGGCGGGATAAGGACGGTGTGCACCATGTCCCCAAGAAGAGCCTGGAGAGTATTCGGCACTGGAACACTTTCTAGGGTTCCGTTCGTTTTTGGTTGTCGGGATAATCTCAGAATATGCAAGGCGTGAGATTGCTTCGTCGTCCCGACTTATCGGGACTCCTCGCAATGACGAACAATTACAGCCAAAAGAGAACGACACCCTTTCTAGGCACTAGGGTCGGTAGCTCAGGCTGGATGTCGGGCCGAGCTGAGTCTTGACGGTCTTCTGCGCCGTCTCAACAAAATCGCACAGCAGCGGGCGTGTGTCTCGGGGGTCGATGATGTCCTCAATATCAAAGGCCTCAGCCGAGCGGAAGGGTGAGGCGATTGCCTTAAGTCGGTTTTCAATCTCCTGCCGTTTGGCGTCAGGGTCGGGAGCAGCTTCAATCTCGCGGCGATACGCCGCCATCGCCCCACCCTCAATGTGCATCGAACCCCAGTTGGCTGAAGGCCAGGCGTAACGCCGGTACATACCGCCAAAGCGAAGGTGCAGGCCACCGGCCACGCCGTAAAGCTGGCGGATAATGAAGGTAATCCAGGGCATCTGTGTGTCACAGGTAACACAGACGATTCTGGCACCGGCGCGCACTATCCCCTGTTTCTGCGCCTCAAGACCAACCATAAACCCCGGCTCATCGGCAAAGTAGACTATGGGCAGGTGGAAAGTATTGCATAACTGCATGAAACGAATTACTTTGTCACCGGCGGCCACATCCATGGAGCCACCGAGGAACATGGGATTATTAATCATGGCCCCAACCGGGTAACCATTGACCCGACCCAGCCCGATGACGCGTGACCGACCGTAGTAGGGCGCGATTTCAAAAAAGGAATCTCGGTCTAGAACAAGCTTCAGAATCTTGTGGGGGCTGTAACCCTTGCGGCTCTCGCGGGGTATTATCGATAGTAGTTCTTCTTCGCGGCGGTTCGGGTCGTCTTTTGGCTCAACCCGTGGTGGCATCTCCCACACATTGTCAGGCATATAGCTGAGAAAGCGCCGTATCATATCAAAGGCCTCATACTCATTCTTGGCCACATTGTCAATAACGCCACCCTGATAAGCCTGCGTGCGCTCATCGCCCAGCTCCTCTTTAGTGATGTCATAACCCAGTGCCGCTTTGACCACCGGCGGCCCACCGGCAAAGACCTGGCTGGTACCCTTGACCATCAGACTGAAGTGAGCCATACAGGCCTCGACGGCAGGCAGTCCAGCTACCGAGCCTAGCGCGGCAGAAACAACCGGCGCGATTCCCAGTAGTTTGGTGGCGGCCGCCGTGCCGGGGTTATCGGGAATATAGGTGCGACCAATTATCTCAAAGGTGCGGACGCTACCGCCGGTCGCATCAAGAAGTCGAATGTAAGGCAAGCGCCACTCCAGCGCCAGTTCTTGGGTATAATACACCTTACCCCCGATGGCGGCATCAGCCGCCCCACCCCGCACCGTGAAATCACCACCGCTGAGAACTACTTTGCGTCCGTTTATGCGACACAGCCCACCCACTGAATTGGCTGGTGTAAATTCGGCCAGCTTATTAACCTCGTAGGTACCCCTGCCGGCGAGACCGCCGATTTCCTGAAAAGACCCGGGGTCAGCTAGGACGGCGATCCGCTCGCGAACCGTCAACTTACCACGGGAATGCTGCCGGGCAATGCCTTCCGGACCACCCATCTGCTCTGCCAGGTGATGACGGTGTTTAAGCTCTTCCAGTTCAGATTCCCACACCATAGATGGTCTCCTTCTCGTACGCTAACTGTTTACTGGGATATTACCACTTTCCTAATTTCAGCGCAAACAATATGTAACTTTCGCCCGAATCTGGTATAATACACTCAGCCGAACGAAATGTTAGGCCTCAAATCAGTAGGTATTGAATAAGGAGGGAAAATGAGGACAAAACAGCAGTACATCCAGGGCCTGTCTAAGATGAGACGGAACATCTACTTCGATGGCGAACGTATCAGCCGCACGGATGACCGCCAGATGGACTGCATCAACACCATCGGCACTACATTCGATGAGGCCGCTAAGCCGGAGAACCAGGACCTTTGCACCGCCATCTCTCACCTCACTGGTCAGAGAATCAACCGCTTTACCCACATCCATCAGAATACCGATGACCTGCACAAGAAGCAGGATATGACCCGTATGCTATGCCAGAAGGTTGGCGGCTGTATCCAGCGGTGTATGGGCATTGACGCCACCAATGCCATCTACAATGTGTCCTACGAAGCGGACAAGATGAACAGTGGCGCCACCCAGTACCACGAGAATTTCAAGAAGTGGCTCACCCGCTTCCAGACCGAGGACCTGGTGGGCTGTTGCGCTCAGACGGATGTCAAGGGGGACAGGATGCTAAGGCCGGCTGACCAGCCAAACCCTGACGCCTATGTGCGAATCAAGGAGAGGCTTAGCGATGGCATTGTGGTCAGCGGCTGCAAGCTACACATCTCCGAGGCATCAGTGGCCGATGAGGTACTGGTGGTGCCCACCCGCGCCTTGCGTCCTGATGACAAGGACTATGCCGTCGCCTTCGCTATCCCGGGTGACTGGGAAGGGCTAAAACAGGTAGTTACCATCCACAACCTCAGGCCCAGGGAGCATTTCAAGCGTGGATTCGTGCCCGGGGCCACGGATTCCTACATACTCTTTGACAACTGCTTTGTGCCCTGGGAAAGGGTCTTCCTCGCCGGCGAATGGCAACATGGCGGCGTGCTGGCCCTTCTCTTTGCCCTGTTCCACCGCCACTCCTATTCGGGCTGCAAGCCCGCTATCGGCGATGTCATCATGGGCACCGCCGCCCTCGCCGCCGAGGCGAACAATGTCCATAAGACGCCCCACATCCGGGAAATGCTGGCCAGGATAATTATGACCACTGAGCTGGGTTACGCTGCCGGATATACGGCCTCCGACCTGGGCAAGCCAGAGGTCTATATGCCGGGTGTAGGCTTTGTTCCTTATGGCCCCGGCTCCTATATCCCTAATTCGATTTACTGCAATGTCGGCCGCTGCCTGTCGGGTGAGGCGGTCTTCCATGAGGCTGAGATGCTCTGCAACATCGCTGGCGGGGTGGTCGCTACTTTCCCCCACGAGAAGGATTTCTTGAACCCGGAGACCAAGGACCTGCTTATGAAGTACACCAAGCGGAGTGCGGATATGCCGGTGGAGGACCAGGCCCAGTTCTGGCGGTACCTGGGCGATATTCTCTGCTCGGCGACCGGCGGCATAACCAATGTGGGCAACTACCACGGTGGCGGCTCACCGGTCATGGAGCAGATTGCCATCACTACACAGTATGACATCGAATCAAGGAAGAAGCTGGTCAAGTACATCGCCGGTATGAGTGGCGGTGACCGCGACGTCTTGAGCCAGCAGAGGAACCGACCAGCCAAAACACCAGCCGCGACCCGTAAATAGTGAGTTGACCTTTTCATCAGCCCCTCTCCGTTCAGCGGGGAGGGGCGAATCTTTCGTGACCAGGAAATCATGCAGGCAAAGGAGACATCTGATGACGAAGAGGACATTCAGGAAGCTTTTTGAACCACTCAGCATAGGGAAAATGCAACTGAAGAATCGAATAGTGCTGCCGCCCATGGGGACCGGCTACTCAGAAGAAGGGGGCTATGTTGGGCAGCGACTCATCGACTACTATGAGGCGCGGGCTAGCG
>CAYGYD010000009.1:21747-26306 GCA_964354005.1 uncultured Dehalococcoidales bacterium
GAAGGGGGCTATGTTGGGCAGCGACTCATCGACTACTATGAGGCGCGGGCTAGCGGTGGAGCCGGGCTGATTATCGTTGAGGGAACAGCTCCCAGTTTGCAGTGTCGAGGACCCCGTCAGCTAACACTGGGCGATGACCACTATCTGCCCGGGTGGCGGGAATTGGCCAAGGCAATTCACCAACATGGGGCCAAAATAGCCGTACAACTACATCATGCCGGCATGGAGATTAGAGACGGTAATTATGTCCAGGTAAGCCCTTCCCCGGTAATAGTGCCCAGCCGTATGGTGGGAATCTCCGGCAAGCCCCCCCACGAACTCACCACTGATGAGATTAGAGAAATTGTCCAGTGGTTTGCCGATGCGACGAAGCGGGCCAAGGAGGCCGGGGTTGATGGCGTAGAAATACACGGGGCTCATCAATACCTGGTTGCCTCATTTCTATCCTCAGCCACCAATATGCGCCGGGACAGGTACGGCGGCACGGTGGAAAACAAAGCGAGGTTTCTTATCGAGATTATTCAGGCGATGAGAGAAGCAGTGGGGCCGGACTATCCAATATGGCCTCGCATTAATGCTGAGGAATATGGATTCGAAAATGGTATCACCCTTGATGAAACCAAACAGGTAGTACCAATGGCAGTAAAGGCTGGCGCTCAGGCTATCCATGTATCGGCCTATGCTGCCGGCTCGTCTGTAACGAAGGCCCCGCTATCAGACACGCCCGGTCTACTGGTGCCGCTGGCCGAGGCGGTTAAGAAGGTTACCAGTGTACCGGTCATCGCCGTAGGCAGACTGGACCATGAGTTTGGCGAAAAGGTTCTTGAGGAAGGCAAAGCTGATATGATAGCTCTCGGCAGACGCCTCCTGGCCGACCCAGAATTGCCCAGCAAAGTAGCTGAGGGCCGACTGGATGATATCAGACCCTGCATCGGCTGTATGGAATGTATCGAGCGTGTTGGGTCAAGAGAGCAAGGAGTTATCTGCACAATCAATGCCGCCGCTGGCCGGGAGAGGGAGTACCAGATTCAGCCCGCCCCCAGGAGAAAGAGGGTGATGATTGTTGGTGGAGGGCCGGCGGGGATGGAAGCGGCCCGGGTAGCGGCACTCAGGGGCCACCGTGTTACCCTGTTTGAAAAGGAGTCCAGACTGGGCGGACAGCTAAACTTGGCGGCGCTGCCGCCAAATAAGGGTGATATTGTGCCCTGGGTCAATTACCTGATAGGCCAACTGGAGAAGGCTGGAGTAGAGACCAAGCTGAATACTAAATCCTCTCCGGGACTAATTAGTAAGAACAAGCCTGACGCCGTGATTATTGCCGCCGGGGGCGTTCCCCTGATACCGGATATACCAGGTATCAGAAGCCGGAATGTGGTCACGGCCCGGGATATCCTTTCGGGGAAGGCAGAGGCCGGACAGAAAGTAGTCATCATCGGCGGGGGGCAGGTCGGCTGTGAGACAGGCCTATATCTAGCCGAGAAGGGGAAGACGGTGGTCATAATCGAAATACTGAAGCGGATGGCAAATGACATGGGGCCTATGGTAAGACGCCGCCTTATGGACGGGTTGAGGCAGAGACAGGTGATTATGCTGACTAACGCAAAGTGCGAGGAAATAACGGAACACAGTGTAACCGTGACCTCGGCTGAGGGCCGAAAGGACACATACCCGGCCGATACTGTAATCCTGGCTGTGGGATACGGGAAGAACGACGACCTGTTCCAGAGACTTGAGGGCAAGGTACCCGAGGTCTATTGCGTCGGCGATTCTTACGAGCCGCAAGGGATAATGGAGGCCGTCCGAGACGGCTACCGCGCTGCGCTCTCCCTGTAATAACGCACGAACCTTCTAGCCGCCGTTATTGTCCCAGTCTTTGCCCCGGCTTACCGTCTGGTAGGCGGGATTACCGGCAAATCGATGTATGACTGAAAATCTGGTTGGTGATAAATAGTCTGTACCGCCGGTATACTTTGGGCATCTTCACCAAACGGGTTGCCGGTATTCATATTGCGGTCAATCCGCGGGAAATTGCTGCTGGTAATGTCTATCCTGATACGGTGACCCCGCTTAAAGACGATGCTCGTATTGGCTAAATCGATGGTATACTCATAGACCTGGCCCGGGTTGACCATCTCTGGCTGGAGGATAGACTTGCGGTAGCGGGCACGAATCCAGCCTTCGGCCACATTATAGGCTGAGCCATCGGGATAGACATCCACCAGCTTGACTACAAAATCGGTGTCTCTGGTTGATGTCGCGGCGAACAGATGGAGTTTCAAAGGCCCGGTAACCTCGAAATCCTCTTTAAGCTCCGGGGTGGTATAGCAGAGCACATCACTGCGCTTCTCTACGAGAGACTGCTCCAAGGGGCCCGGCACCAGACTTCCCGCGTCAAGAAGTCGCCCTCCAGTGGTGGGGGCAGGGAACCTCGGGTCATAGACAAAAATATCCGGTGGTTCTGAGGCGGGAGAATCTTGATTCAACAACCCATCGCCCGCGGCGGTCTGGGCGCGGCCTCTACTGTGCAGGAAGAACCGCTGCCAGGCGGTTTGCGGGAGAGGCCAGGTCTCGGCATTCCGCCATCTATTCAAACCCATGACAAAATAGCGGACCGGCGGGTTAGGGTGGTCGCCCTCGATACCCCGCAGATATTTGTCAAAGAATGTGATGTGACGCTCCATGGTGAAAGTCGCCACACTGGAACCGGTCGGGCCAAAGTGAAGGCCGCCGACATGAGCCAGTAGAGTCGACCCATGAGCCCATGGTCCACAGAAGACATGCTGCCCTTCCCGGGCAATCTTGGAGCCACCTTTCTGGCGCATATTGAGAAAATTGGTGAAAAGGCCGCCGACAAATAGGTCATACCAGCCGCCGGTATGGAAACAGGGAACTTTCACCTTATGGTAAGGCCAGAACAGGTCCTCTTCTGTTTTTATGAAAGGTGGTATTTCCTCTGTCATACGCGTTCGGAAGGCTTCAGATAAACCCTCGAACTGAAAATGCGGGATTTCCTTAAGTGGCAGGTAGTTGTAGACCTCACTGAGATTGAACCGGGCACGGTCCAACATTTCCCGCGCTCTGGTGACATCTTTACCCTGGCGCCTCATTCTCTCCAGCATTTCCACGGCCATGGCGACAAACCAGCTTATTGACGATTCAAAGTCTACGGGACCGCTCATCCTGGATTCGCCTAAAGGACCTGCCCCGATAATAGAAGGCGAAATGGCTTTCAGATGGGGCGGATTTTCTATGGCCGCCTGCCACTGGTTGCGGCCTAGATATGAGCCACCGCACATGCCAACATTGCCATCGCACCAGCGTTCGGCCGCCACGGTTTCGATGGTATCGTAACCATCCGGGCCCTCGGACATGCCGAGCTGCCAGTTACCTTCAGAAGCAAAACGGCCTCTAAGGTCCTGGACGACAAAAGCGTAGCCGGTGAAAGCGGCTTGCACCGCCGACAAATAATCACTGTCAGCGCTGAGCCACTTATTGTAGGGAGTGCGCACCACGATAGCCGGGTGTCTCTCACTGTCATCAGGGCGATAGATATCAGCCCGCAATACCACGCCATCCCGCATCTTCATCGGTACATCCCGGTCAATACGAATTGAGCTAATCACAGTCACCTCCTTGCTTCATAAATAGGTAAAGTTAGTTAGAGCCCCAATTTTTCCGACAGCATCTGACGCATCTCACGAACTGATTCCTGCTGCCACGCCGGATACCTTGCCTGGAGACGCTCGCGTATCAGCATTTGAAGTTCCTGCTCACTCGCCTTGGGTTTCTCTTTCCTGACATCAGCTTCGATTTGTGCCCGCTCCCGGTTGGCTGAGGCCGGTCGCTCAATCCAGTGGCATATATGGCGCAGGTCTTTGGTGTAGAAAACTGCCACGGGCATCGACATAAATTTGCCTTGATTGAGAAATTCGTTCATGATATCCAGATTTTGGTCTCTGGGGAATATTCTCATCTCTATACCGGCCGCTTCAGCAATACGAGCCATTAGCGGTAAGCCCCGGAAGACATCAGGACACCAGTCCTCTCCCAGCACCAGCATCTTGGCAACGCTGTTGGGGCTTTGGCTGGCCTTGTGGAAAAACTGGGCGTCTTCCGCTGAGAGTTGCCCCGTAGCATAGTACTTTTCGAACTGGCTCTTATTCACTTTGACCTGTGCAGTATAGTCCTTGTAGGTAAAGCCTGAGACAAACCGCTCTGGTGTCACGGCACTTGGCTTCTCGGTCATAAATCCCTCCTGTTCATTGTTTCTTTCGCTGGTTATTATGCTACCTACGCAATGTAGCAGCTAATCATATTGGCATAGCCAATTTCAACTCGCCCATCTTCATAAACAACAATAGGAACTGTATTGCCATAGCTCAGTGCTTCATCCAGCCAAGCTTGGTTATTGTCTACCTGACGCTCCTCAAACTCTCTCCCCTGGCTGACCCAGTCTTCCTTCAATCTGATACAAGCGGGGCAAGCACTCAGCGTGTAAACAACAGGTTTATTCATTGCTCTTATTATAATTATGTAGCTATCCACTGTGCAATTGTCAA